>NZ_JBIRCY010000006.1:0-206014 GCF_044326205.1 Mesorhizobium sp. IMUNJ 23232 | reverse complement strand
TCGACTGCGCGGTGTTGTTCTGGCATTGTCATGAACGTCCATCCGAGGCTCCTGGCTGGCGGTCGCGTGTGTGGTAACCGCAACCTCGCATCCAAGCCTCGGACGGACAACCTCCATAGCAATGACACCTAGGCCATAGCCTCGAAAAGATCGCGATGCCGCGCGTGCCTGAATCGCGCGGCATCGCTTCATTGTCCGCCTGACCACGAACGGACAATCGGGAGATCAGAAGATCGTCGCCGTCGACACGCCCAGCGCCATCGCGCCGGCATATTCGGCCTGCGGGCCGGCCTGCAGCGGATGGAAGCGTGCGCCCTGCACGTCGCGGAAACAGCGCTCCAGCCCGTTGGCGCGATAGAAGCTCGCGCCGCCCGCCAGCTCCATCGCCAATTCCACGGCATGGATCGCGTTCTTGGCGACCAGACTACGTCCGATCATCACCTCGTTGACCGAATCGGCGGACGGCGCATTGCGCTCGACGATGTCGATCATCCAGCGATGGGCGAGTTGCGCGGCGCGCAGCGCCGTGTCCATCTCGCCGGCGAGCCGCAGCGTATGCGGCGTCTGCCGCTTTTTCTTGGCCATGCCGATGGCGATCTCGCGGGCATTTTCGGCAACGCCGAGATAGACCGCATAGATCAGCGGGAAGGCGATGGTCGAGATGATCTGGAACAGCGGGTGCCACTCGCCGCTCTTGCGCGTCAGTGCGACGCTGGCGTCGGGCACGAACAGGCCGTCGATGACCACGTCATTGGAGCCGGTGCCGCGCATGCCCATCGTCCTCCAGGTGTCGACGATCTTCACCGCCGGCGAAGACATCGGCACGCCGAAATGGATGACGGATTGGGTGCCGTCCTCGCCATGCACCACGGCGCCGGTCATCAGCAGGTTGCCGGACGCCGCCCCCGAGGTGAACACCTTTCGGCCGGAGATCCGGTATCCGCCGTCGACCTTGACCGCCTCGCCGGAGCCGGCGATCCAGTCGGACCCACCGCTCGAAAGCAGCAGGATGCGCTCATTGGCGACGCGCTTCAGCAGCGGCTCGGCTGCCGCCAGGTTCTGATGGCGCCAGCGCCATGCCGGGATTGCCACCTGGTGCGTATGCATGGCGAAAGCCAGCGCCGTCGACGCGCAATGGCCCGCCATTTCGCGCAGCATCGCCGCCAGTTCAGCGACATCCGCGCCGCCCCCGCCAAGCTCGGCCGGCACGGCGGCCTCGACCAGGCCGGAGGTTTTCAGTGTCTCGAAATTGGCGGCGACGAAACGGTCGTTCGCGTCGGCGTCGTCGGCATGCTCTGCGAATTGCGGTCCTAGCTGGCGCGCCAAAGCGACGACGTCGGTTTTGCGCCGGATTTCTGCTCGAAGCGGTATGGTCATCTTGTCTCTCCTCAGACGAATTTGCGTGAGAGCGCCAACAAGCAACAGGTGCGCCGTCCGAACAAGTTCAGAAACTGTACCGGTTGGCCTCGACAGGGTGGCAAGCAAGCTGTATATGGCTACTTACACCAATCTTTTTGCAGACTCACACAAATTTTTCGAGGAGGGCCGAATGGAGGACCATGGTGGATACGGGCAGTTCTGCCCCGTTTCGATGGCAGGCGAGATTCTGTGTACCCGGTGGACGATGCTGATTGTGCGCGAGCTTCTCTACGGATCGAGGCGCTTCAACGATTTGCGCCGCGGCGTGCCGCGCATGTCGCCGGCGCTTCTGTCCAAGCGATTGAAAGAACTGGAGAAAGTCGGGATTCTCGTGATCGCCGCGCGTGACAATGGTGGTGTCGAGTACAGGCTTTCCCGGGCAGGCGAGGAGTTGAAGCCGGTCGTCATGTCGATGGGCCTTTGGGGTCATCGCTGGGTTGAATCGCGTCTGACCCTCAAGAATCTCGACCCGTCGCTGCTGATGTGGGACATCAGACGCAAGCTCAATCCGGACCCGCTGCCGCCCGGCCGCTGCACGATTCAGTTTCTGTACCCCGAATTGCCCGAGGCGCAGAGAAATTGGTGGCTGGTCATCGACGCGGGCACGGTTGATTTGTGCAATTCCGATCCCGGTTACGAGCTGAACCTGCTGGTGCGCAGTTCGCTGCACACCATGACGGCGATCTGGATGGGCATCACGTCGATTCCGTCGGAGATTGCCGCCGGGCGCCTGGTTCTGGAAGGCGAGCGGCCCGTGGCCAAGGCCATGCAGCAATGGATGGGCTACAGCCCGTTCGTCAACGAACAGCGTGCGGTGGCCTAGCGCCGCCTTGTTCCCTCCCACTTGAGGGTAGGCTGCCGGGCGAGGCGGGAGGGTCCGCGAAGCGGTGACCCGACCCCGCTTTGCCCACGCATCGCGCCAATTCTCGGTGGCAAGGCACCGCGAATTCCCGTTGCCTCCGCAGGCGTTCGGCCATAGCTTCGCCGGCGTCTGAGCGGAGATTTTGTGAATGCCGAAAGTCCTCTATGCGCCTGCCTCGCCCTACAGTTCCAAGGTGAGGATGGCGGCCGCCCATGCCGGGATACCGGTCGACCTTGTGAAAGTCGAAACAGGCCCGCAGCCGGATGAACTGGTCTCCGTCAATCCACTGGGAAAAATCCCCTGCATGGTGCTGGAGGACGGCAGTTCGCTGTTCGACAGCCGCGCCATCACCCAGCATCTCAACCGCCTGTCCGGCAACGCGCTGTTTCCGCGCAATCCCGCCAAGCGCCTTGACGCCGAACGGCTGGAAGCCTGGGCCGACGGCATCTGCGACTGTCTGTTGGCGCATGTCTACGAGCGCCGCATGCGCCCGGCCGAGAAGGTGCACCAGCCCTGGCTCGACCTTCAATGGGCGAAAGTGGCGCGCTCACTCGACCTGCTCAACCAGAGCCCGCCGCGCTTCGGCAAGAAGCCGAACGCCGGACACATCGCGCTGCGCGCGACGCTTGGCTACCTCGACCTGCGCTTTGCCGGTCAGTGGGAGCGCGGCAGGGTGAAGCTGAAGCGCTGGGCCGCACGTTTCGACGAGAAGTTTCCGGAGCTGAAGGCATATCTGCCGGCATAGATGACGGGATCCAGGGCCGCTCCAAGATCGGATATTTCGCCGCCTTTATTCGAATAGCGCTCGGATATGATAAAGAGGCGGCATGTCCACCAACCGCTCTCATAGCCATCTCTTTCCCGGCGTCCCTCTGGCCCTTGGGTCTGCCGCTCTCTTCGGAGCGACGCCTCCCTTATCGAAGCTGCTGCTGGATGCCGTTGATCCGTTCATGCTGGCCGGATTGCTCTATTTCGGTGCCGGTGTAGGCCTCGCCCTCTATCGGGCTTTCGACCGCGCTGCCGAAAGGGAGGCGCGTCTGCTCAAGAAGAATGCGCCATGGCTAGTGCTGGCGATCGTCCTGGGTGGGGCGATCGCGCCGGTCCTGCTGATGTTCGGCCTTACCTTGACGACTGCCGCCAACGCTTCGCTGCTGCTCAACCTCGAGGGGTTGGCAACGATGACAATCGCTTGGCTCGTCTATCGCGAGAATGTCGACCGTCGGCTGCTGTTCGGAGCCCTGGCGATTCTCGTGGGAGCAGTCTTGTTGTCGTGGCAAGGACAAGGCGCGCTCGATGTCGGCGCGCTGCTGGTTGCCGGCGCATGTCTGGCGTGGGGGCTCGACAACAATTTCACACGGAAGATTTCCGCAGCCGATCCGGTGGCCATCGCCATGCTGAAGGGTCTGGTGGCCGGCGCGGTCAACCTGTCAATTGCCTTGGCCTCGGGCGCATCCTTGCCGGCCTTGCAGGTCGCGGCGGCGGCTGGTGTGCTTGGCCTGCTGGGCATAGGCGTCAGCCTCGTGATGTTCATCCTCGCGCTGCGTCATCTCGGCACGGCGCGAACCGGCGCATATTATTCGCTGGCGCCGTTCATTGGCGCGGTGCTGGCGATAACGCTGCTCGCCGAGCCGCTGACGATGCGGTTGGTTGCCGCTGCCGTTCTGATGGGCGTCGGCCTATGGCTGCATTTGTCAGAGAGGCACGAGCACGACCATTCGCACGAGGCGCTTGAGCATGAGCACGCTCATACCCCCGACCCTCATCATCAGCACGATCATGATGGGCCGGTGAGCGAACCGCATTCTCATTGGCATCGCCACGAGCCGATGCGTCACAAGCATCCGCACTATCCCGATCTGCACCATCGCCACAGCCATGGCTGAGCATCAGTCGAAGATCGGCCATTGAGCATGAATAGAAAAAGGCCGGACACGAGGCCCGGCCCTTTTCCTTGCAATGCAACGAGGCCTAGAAATGGATACCCAGGCCGACCTGCACGCGGTGGTCCGAGGCATCGACGCTGCGTCCGCCGCCGACGCTGAAGTCCGCGCTGCCATAGTCCGTATAGCGGTATTCGACACGGCCGAAGACTTTTTCGGTCAGCTTGACGTCGGTGCCGACCCCTGCGGTCCAGCCGAGCTGGGTCTGCGAGTCCTCGTCGCCGGCCGCTTCCACCGTCATGCGTTTGGCCGCGCCGCCTGCGGTGACATAGGTGAGTATGTCGGGGGTAACGGTGTAGCCGAGGCGGGCGCGCAACGAACCGTCGACGCCGCCCTTGACACGCACGCCGTCGTCCGAACCCTCGACGCCGCTGTAGCCGACATCGCCTTCGACACCGGCGATCACGCCGTTGCCGACGTCGAAATTATAGCCGACAAATCCGCCGCCGACGAAGCCGTCGGTGCTGACGTCGGCGCCGGTGTCTTCGTCATGCGATTTGCCGGCAAAACCGTAGCCGGCGGTGATACCCGCATAGGCGCCGCCCCAGCTTGCGACCGGCGGCACCTCCATCGGCACGGCGGGCTCCGGCACGGCCTCGATGGCGTCGGCGGCATAGGCGGCGCTCATGCCCATGAAAGCGATGAGGCCGATGGCGGTCGCGGCGGGGAGCGCGAATTTTGATCTGGCTGACATTCCAATTCTCCTTAGCCACAGGATACTCAGGACGCTGTGGGTCACGTTTAGAAAGCCCGGCCCGGGACGGGAGGAAACGGGCGCGGTGCTCGACAGTTCCGAATGTGGTCTTCAAATGCGGCCCCGCAACACCGGAAGTTTGATCATTCGCTGGCGCCAATATGGCTGGATTTCGGCGTTGCGCCGGCGCAACAGCGCTGTGTCAGCAGGCTTGGGCCAATCCCGGCCAAGTCGCTTGGTGCAAGGGTTTCGGCGTCCTATATAGCGGTCTCCGGCAAGCCGATTCAGTCGTCTCGGGACAGCGATCGAGGCGACCCCGCCACAATCCCGCCCGATGAGCGAAGGACCGGTAAACAGCTTTTTAGGCATCCGCTTGCGGGCGCCCGGCAAGAACAAGGGCAGGAAGCTTGGCAGAAATGACCAACGTACTGGTGACCGGAGGCGCGAAACGCATCGGCCGTGCCATCGTCGAGGACCTCGCCCGCAACGGCTTCGGCGTAGCGGTCCATTGCAACCGTTCGCGCGACGAAGGCGAGGCGCTGGTCGAAGAGATTGCCGGGCAGGGCGGCCGGGCCGTGCTGGTTGTCGGCGATCTCACCGACATGGCCGTGCCGGCAAGGCTGGTCGCCGAGGCCGAGGCGGCACTCGGCCCATTGTCGATCGTCGTCAACAACGCCTCGATCTTCAAGGACGATACAGCAACCGACTTCGAATGGGATATTTGGGACCGGCATTTCGCTATTCACGCCAAGACGCCGGTGGAATTGGCCCGGGTGCTCGCCGAACGGCTGCCGCCGGATGCCGAGGGCCTGGCCGTCAACATCGTCGACCAGCGGGTGCTGAGGCCCAATCCGCGCTATTTCTCCTATGCGCTGTCCAAGTCGACGCTGTGGGCGGCGACCCGCACCATGGCGCAGGCGCTGGCACCGCGCATCCGCGTCAACGCCATCGGGCCGGGACCGACCTTCGCCAACGAAAAGCAGCAGCCGGAAGATTTCCAGGCGCAGATCGACGGCCTGATCCTGAAGCGTGGACCGGCGCTGGGCGAATTCGGCGCGACGATCCGCTATCTTTGGCAGGCGCGCTCCATCACCGGCCAGATGATCGCCCTCGACGGCGGACAGCATCTTGCCTGGGAGACGCCCGACGTGTCAGGCATGGTCGAATGAGTCCCGCAGCCAGCAAGCTCCGCCCGCCGCCGATCCCGAAAAAGGATGAGGCCTCGGACGATGTTGCCGGCTATTTGCAGGACGCCGAGACCGACGAGGACGAGGACATCGCGGTCGAGCCTATCGCAGCTTCTGGGCCGGACATCCCTTTCACCGCCATCGACTGGAGCGCCACGCAAACAAGCGACGCCGATGGCAAGGTTGGCGCGGACGTCATCCAGACACTGGTCAAGCGCTTGCCCAACGCGCCCGGCGTCTATCGCATGATGAACGCCGCCGGCGACGTGCTTTATGTCGGCAAGGCGCGCAGCCTGAAGAAGCGCGTCACTAACTATGCGCAGGGCCGGTTCCACACCAACCGCATTGGCCGCATGGTGCGCGAGACCGTCACCATGGAATTCGTGGTGACCCGCACCGAGATCGAGGCGCTTCTACTTGAAGCGAATATGATCAAGCGCTTGCGGCCGCGTTTCAACGTGCTGCTGCGCGACGACAAGTCGTTCCCTTACATCGTCGTCACCGGCGACCACGCCGCGCCCGGTATCTTCAAGCATCGCGGCGCGCGCTCCCGCAAGGGTGATTATTTTGGCCCCTTCGCCTCGGCCGGCGCGGTCGGCCGCACGATTAACGCATTGCAGCGGGCGTTCCTTCTAAGAACCTGCACCGACTCTGTTTTCGAGACCCGCACCCGGCCCTGCCTGCTCTTCCAGATCAAGCGCTGTTCCGGACCTTGCACAGGCGAGGTTTCGGTCGACGACTATGCCGAACTGGTCGGCGAGGCCAAGGATTTTCTCTCCGGCCGCAGCCAGAAGGTGAAGACGCAAATCGCCGACGCCATGCAGCACGCCTCCGACGACCTCGATTTCGAGCGCGCAGCCGTCTACCGCGACCGACTGTCGGCACTGTCGCATGTCCAGAGTCACCAGGGCATCAACCCGCAATCGGTCGAGGAGGCCGACGTCTTCGCGCTGCATCAGGAGGGCGGCCAGGTCTGCATACAGGTCTTCTTCTTCCGCACCGGCCAGAACTGGGGCAACCGCGCCTATTTCCCCAAGGCCGATCCGGCGCTGGAGGCCGGCGAGGTCCTGGGCTCGTTCCTGGCGCAGTTTTACGACGACAAGCCCTGTCCAAGGTTGATCCTGCTGGCGCAAGAGGTCGAGGAACAGGAACTTCTGGCCGAGGCGCTGGCCACCCGTGCCGGCCACAAGGTGACGATCAGTGTGCCCAAGCGCGGCGAGAAGAAGGATCTGACCGACCACGCCTTGCAGAACGCCCGCGAGGCACTGGCGCGACGGTTGGCCGAGACGTCGACCCAGGCTCGCTTGCTGGAGGGGCTGAAGGAGACGTTCGGTCTCGCCAAGGCGCCGACGCGCATAGAAGTCTACGACAATTCGCACATCATGGGCACCAACGCTGTCGGCGCGATGATCGTCGCCGGGCCGGAAGGCTTCGTGAAGAACCAGTACCGGAAATTCAACATCCGCTCGACCGACATCACACCAGGCGACGATTTCGGCATGATGCGCGAAGTCATGGAGCGGCGTTTTTCGCGGTTGCTCAAGGAAGCACAGTCGGAAGGCGAAACTGGAGAAGTGGCCGCTTCTGATGATGACGAACCGGCGGGTCACGCCGCGTTCCCCGCCTGGCCGGACATCGTCTTCATCGACGGCGGCCAGGGCCAGATGTCGGCCGTGCGCAAGATCCTGGACGATCTGGGCATCGCCGACCGCGTCACCGCCATCGGCGTCGCCAAGGGCGTCGACCGCGATGCCGGCCGCGAACGCTTCTTCGCGCCCGGCCGCGACTCCTTCACCCTGCCGGTGCGCGACCCGGTTCTATATTTCGTCCAGCGCCTGCGCGACGAAGCCCACCGCTTCGCCATCGGCTCGCACCGGGCTCGCCGCAAGAAGGAGATGACCCGCAACCCTCTCGACGAGATCGCAGGCATCGGCCCCGGCCGCAAGCGCGCGCTGTTGCTCGCCTTCGGAACCGCCAAGGCGGTCAGCCGGGCGGCGATGGACGATCTGATGGCGGTGGAGGGTATTTCCGAGTCGGTGGCGAAGGCCGTCTACAATCATTTCCACGAAAGCTGATCCGGCCACAATTGCGTGCTCGAACAGCGTCAGGCGCGCGGCGCGCCGATTGGCCGCGCCGGCAAGCCGGAACCGGTTTTTCGGAACCGGCGGCGTGCTCGCGAGGGCCTTGCGTCAGTTCAATCGGCGCGAAGCTCTCGTCTTCGAAAGCCAACCGCTTGGAAACGCTGGATATTAGGAACTTGACGTGGATTTTCGGGATAGGCTTTCGCACTGCTGATCGTGGACTGCGGCAAGCGCTACCATGCGAAAAGCCCTTGTTTTTCCCGCTGGTCCACCCGATTTGGCCAGTTGACCCCCCACGATCCCTTCTGATTTGAGTACGGCTAGGCGAAAGCGACGAAAAACATGGCCAAACGCGCGTTCAATCTCCCCAACATGCTGACCTACGGGCGGATTCTCGCGGTCCCTCTTGTTGTCTTGTGCTTTTTCCTGGAAGGCCGCCTGCAATCCAGCGAATTCGCCCGCTGGAGCGCCTTCGCGATTTTCATCCTGGCCAGCGTCACCGATTATCTAGACGGCTACCTTGCTCGTGCCTGGAAGCAGACCTCCAACATCGGCCGCATGCTCGATCCGATCGCCGACAAGCTGCTGGTCGCCACCTGCCTGCTGCTGCTTGCCGCCGACACCGACCATCGCGGCGGCATTGCCGGATGGTCCCTCTGGGCGGCAATCATCATCCTGTGTCGCGAAATTCTGGTGTCCGGCCTGCGCGAATACCTGGCCGAACTCAAGGTCAGCGTGCCGGTAACCAAGCTTGCAAAGTGGAAGACGACCGCGCAAATGTTTGCAATCGCTTTCCTTTTGCTCGGTCCGGTCGGGGACGCCATAGTGCCCTACTGGACCCAGGTCGGCATCTTCCTGCTCTGGGTTTCGGCCATACTGACCCTATATACCGGCTATGATTATTTTCGTGCCGGCGTGAAGCACATCGTGGACGAATGAGCGAAAAAACCGTCAAGCTGATCTATTTCGCCTGGGTGCGCGAACGCATCGGTCACGCCGAGGAGGAGGTGGTCCTGCCTCCCGAAGTGAAGTCGGTGCGCGAGCTGCTGGTATGGTTGAAGGACCGGGGTGAAGGCTATGGCAACGCTTTGAAATATCCGGATGCCATTCGCGTCGCCATCAATCAGGAACATGTCGATCACCGCGAGTTGGTGGCAGGCGCTCGCGAGATCGCGTTGTTCCCGCCGATGACCGGAGGCTGATCCGTGGCTGGTTTCGAGCCGACTGTGCGCATCCAGCGGGAGGATTTCGACACCGCCGCCGAAATAGCCCGGCTGACGCAAGGCAGGGCTGATCTCGGCGCAGTCGTAACCTTTTCAGGCCTTTGCCGCGACGAAGCAGGCACATTGGCGGCGCTCGAACTCGAGCATTATCCGGGGATGGCTGAAGCCGAGATTTTGCGGATCGCCAGGGAAACGGCCGAGCGCTGGCCGGTCGGCGGATTGACGGCGATCCACCGCTTCGGACGCATCGAGCCGGGCGAAAACATCGTGTTGGTGGTGGTGGCCTCGGCGCATCGGCAGGCGGCGTTCGAGGCGGCGTCTTTCCTCATGGACTATCTCAAGACCCGCGCGCCCTTTTGGAAGAAGGAACACCGCCGCGACGGCAGTGCCGGAGACTGGGTCGAGGCGAAGGACTCCGACCAGGCCGCGGCAGGCCGTTGGCAGGTTACACGGTAGGACATACCGATTTTCCCGGCCCTGCATTTGCAACCGGATGTTTAGACTATTCTAATGACCGCATTCTACCCTGCGCTGGATGAACGGTTCCGCGTTGGGCGATGCAATCGCTTTTGAGCTCTGTCCATGACCTTGCGACCGGAAGGAATATGCTTCTTGCGGTGAACCTCGTTCTGTTGACGCTTGTCGTCTTCTCGATGCTCCGCTACCGGCGCCTTTACCTGAAGGTCGCCGACGACCGTGAGAACAGCAAGGAATTGATCGAGAATCTTTCCGAAGGGATCTATCGATCGCTTCCGGATGGGCATCAACTCAGCGCCAACAAAGCTCTGGTAAAACTTAACGGCTACGATAGCGAAGAGGAGATGCTCGCCAGCGTCCTCGACATCGGCAAGGAGTGGTATGTCCAGCCTGATCGGCGCGACCAGTTCCGCGCCATCCTGCATCATGACGGCAAGGTCGAGAACTTTGTGTCCGAGATTCACCGGCACAAGACCCGCGAACGCATCTGGATAACCGAATCCGCGCGGCTCGTTTATCACAAGAAGACCGGCAAGCCGCTTTTCTATGAAGGATCGGTGCGCGAGATTACCGAGTCGATCGAACGTCTGGCGATGGAGGAGCAGTTCCGGAAGCTGACCCAACGTCTTCCGATCGGCCTTTTCCACTTCGTCCGTCGCGGCGACGGACGCAGCGACATATTGTTTCTTTCCGATGGCGCGTCGCGCATCAGTGGCATCCCGCGCGACGAGCAGATCGCCAATCCGGCGGTATTCGACGAACTGGTGTTCGAAGACGATAAGCCGCGTTACCGCGAGAGCTACCTCAAGTCGGCCGAGAAACACGTCCCGTGGGATTGCGAACTCCGCATACGCGCGCGCGACGGTGTGGAGAAGTGGGTACGGATCAATGCAAGTACGGAGATCATCAATGGCGAGATGAACTGGTACGGCTATATCTCCGATATCTCGGCCCGCAAGAGGCAGGAGATGGAGATCGAGGAACTGGCTTATTACGACACGCTGACCAAGCTGCCGAACCGTCGGATGTTCCTCGACCGCATGTCCCAGACGCTTGCGCGATGCGAACGCGACGGCGAGCATGCGTCGCTGCTGTTCATCGATCTCGACAACTTCAAGGTTCTCAACGATACGCAAGGTCACGACATGGGCGACCTGCTGCTGGTCCAGGTCGCCGATCGGCTCCGGCGCTGCGTCCTGCCCGAAGATCTGGTCGCCCGCATCGGCGGTGACGAATTTGTGGTCGTTTTAGAGGAGGCGGCACAGGATTCCGCGCTGGCGACGGTCAAGGCCATCTCCACCGGCAACCGCATCCTGTCGGACCTGAACCGCGGGTTCGAGATAGGCGCGTTGCGTCATCTTGGATCGGCGAGCATCGGCATCGTTGTTTTCGACGGCTCCCGCCAAGGTACCGACGAGATCCTGAAACGGGCCGACATCGCCATGTACCAGGCAAAGGCAGCGGGCCGGAACGGCTTTGCACTCTTCGATCCGGCCAGCATGGACCGCGAATCGCAGCGCTTCGAATTGCTGGCGGATCTGCGCGAGGCATTTGCGGGAGACCAGCTCGATCTGCATTTCCAGCCGTTGGTCGATTTCACCGGGCGCGTCATCGCGGCGGAAGCGCTCATCCGCTGGCATCATCCGACGCGCGGCCAGATCCGCCCGGACCAGTTCGTCGCCCTGGCGGAACAATATGGGCTGAATGACGAACTGACGCGCTTCGTCTTCGACAAGGGTTTCTACGCGCTGGCGATCTGGAGCATGCAGCCGGCGATGAGCCATCTGCACCTGTCGCTCAATGTCAGCGTGCAATCCTTCTCCAATGACGGCTTTCTGACGATGGTGCGCGGCCTTATCGAGAAGCATGCGATCGACCCGCGTATGCTGACTTTCGAACTGACCGAGCACGTGATGGCCAAGGACCACCAGCATGTGCGCCGCCGCATGGCCGAGATCAAGCAACTCGGCATCCGGCTTTCGCTCGACGATTTCGGGACCGGATATTCGTCGCTCGCCTATCTCAAGCAGTTGCCCTTCGACGAGGTGAAGATCGACGGTGGCTTCGTCGCCGACATCGAGAGATCGGAAAGCGACCGGGCGCTGGTCAAGACCATCCTGGCAATGGCGCGCACGCTCGGGCTGAAGTCGGTAGCCGAGCATGTCGAGAATGTCCGCCAGGAAGCTTTCCTGCGCGCCTTCGGCTGCGACTATCTGCAGGGCCATCTCTATAGCCCGGCGCTGCCTTTGCCGGAGTTCGATGCGTTGTTTCGGAAAGCCGCCTCGGAAACCGAGACGCCGGAAGCCGGAGAGAGAAGGAAGCTCGCCTGAATGGCGGAAAAGCCGTCCGGGGCTGCCGCGCAGTGAGGCGGCAGCGTCCAAATCCTGTCAGCCGAAGATGAAATCGGAATTCCACTCGATCTGCCCGAGATGAAGGCCGGCCAGAAGGATCGAGCCGGAGCCGATCTGCAGGAGCACACCCGCGCCGGTTTCCACGGCGTTGGACCGCACGTCGGCCAGGGTGAGATCGGTCCAGGTGAAATCTATGACGTCCTTGCCGTCGCCGAAATCGGTGATGGTGTCGTTGCCATTGCCGAAATCGAAACGGACCCGATCCGCGCCGGCGCCGAGCGTGAAATTGTCGTTGCCGGCGCCGAGCACGACGAAATCGTCGCCGTCTCCGGCAAGGACATTGTCGTCCCCGGCCTCGCCCCACAACACGTCGTTGCCGATCCCGCCTTCGATATAGTCATGGCCGTTGCCAGCGTAGACGACGTCGTCGCCCGAATCGCCGAACAGCCCGTCATTGCCGTCGCCGCCCGAAAGCGTATCCGCACCGTCTCCGCCGAACAGGGCGTCGTCACCCTTCGACGCATCAAGGAAGTCGTTGCCGCCGCCGCCGTACATCTTGTCGTCGCCCAACTCGCCGAAAATGCTGTTTGCGGAGGACGACCCGATCAGAATGTCGTTGAAGTTGCCGCCAATCACATTTTCGACGCTGATCAGATGATCGCCCGCGGCGTGGCCGCCGTAACCTAGCCCCGTGGCGAGGTTCACTTCAACGCCTGCGTTGGATTTGGCATAATTTGCCACATCGGTCCCGGCACCCCCATCCAGAGTATCGGTCCCGAAGCCGCCGTTCAGACGGTCGTTGCCGCTGCCGCCCAACAAAATGTCGTTGCCGTCATGTCCGGTCAGTGCATCGGCGCCGCCCCCGCCACTCAGCCGGTTGTCGGCGGATGAGCCTGTCAGCACGTCGTCTTGCCTGCCGCCGACCGCATTCTCGATGGACGTCAGTTGCGCGCTGATGCGGCCGGTCTCCGCGCTGTGACCCGTCTCAATCGCAGTTCCCGATGTCAGATTGACAGTGACGGCGATGTTGTCGCCGCTGAACGAAACGGTATCGGAACCGCGTCCCCCGCTTACGACGTCCGCCCCGAGGGTCGGATTCCGCAACCCTGGCGAAAACCAGTCGTTGTCGTCCCCGCCGGCCATCCGGTCGGTTCCATCACCGCCGTAAAGCAGGTCTTTGCCGCTGCCGCCGGTGAGCTTGTCTTGCCCGCCGTATCCGTGAATCACGTCGTCGCCTGCCTGGCCGTTTAGCACGTTGGCAAACGCGTTGCCGTGGATCGTGTCGTTGCCGCCGAGCAGCAACGGCATGATGTCGGCAGCGTTCGCCAGGAACGTCGCCTTCGGTATCGACAATTCGGTGATCTGAAACTGCGGCAGCGTTCCATGGATGTAAGGAGCGTCATAGCTGACGGACCTCACATTGTTTGCCGCGTCGAAGGTCACGCCGATCTTGGCGCGTGGCGCCGTCGGATCGTTGGAGGGCGGCGCCGTGAACGTCGCCCCGCCCTGGAAATAGGACGCAGACCATCCCGAGAATGAGAGGGACTCGGGTAGTCCGCCAGCCAGTGTCTGGCTGGTCGGATCCGCGACCCCAAGTGTTACTAATGCCATTGATGTATCTCCCGCACCCGTGCGACTGCTGATTGCATCTTTAAGGCAGCGGACATCAAGCGTCTCGCATGAACAGCGTTAACGCGGCCTTCCGGCCCCTCGTAAATATGAGCGGATAGGCAGCAGGCTCAGCCGACGATCTCGGTGTCGGAAAACCAGTAACGGATCTCCTGGGCAGCCGTTTCCGGCGCGTCGGAGCCGTGCACGGAATTCTCGCCGATCGACAGCGCATGCACCTTGCGGATCGTGCCTTCGGCGGCGTTCGCCGGGTTGGTGGCGCCCATCACTTCGCGGTTCTTGGCGATGGCGTTTTCGCCTTCGAGAACCTGGACGATCGTCGGGGCCGACGACATGAACTCCACCAACTCGCCGAAGAACGGCCGTTCCTTGTGGACGGCGTAAAAACCCTCGGCTTCGCGGCGGCTCATCCAGACGCGCTTGGAGGCGATGACGCGAAGTCCGGCATCCTCCAGCATCTTGGTGATCGCGCCGGTGAGATTGCGGCGGGTGGCATCGGGTTTGATCATCGAAAACGTGCGTTCAATCGCCATGGAAAATCCTTGTGAACCATCGGAAAGGGGAAGTGGCGGAGCCTATACAGGCCGCCCGCCGCATTGCCAAGGGGAGGGCGGCCGCTCATGCTGCGGCAGCGACGCGCCTGCCAGTGCCCCCGTGCAGGTCGAGGCAGCGCTCGAACCAAGCGGCAACCGGATCGTCGCCGGCGAGCGTCTGGAACTGCGATACGACGCGCACCCATTGGAACGCGCCGAAGACGATGTAGTCGGCAAACAGCGGCGAGGCGCCGCCGATGAACGGCTGGTAGGACAGCATGTTGCGCAACGGTTCGAGCCCGGCGCGGAATGCCGCCAGTCTGTGCTCGCGGTCGACCGGCACCTCCTCGATCGGCTTGCCGAAACGCTTCGCGCGGCTTTCTCGGAAATACGCCTGATCGGCCGGCGCCAGCATGCCGTGGATATCCATCAACGCCGCTGCACCAAGGAAGGGATGGACGGTCAACTGCGACCAGCGCTCGACAAACCGGGCCGTCGCCATGCCGCCGGATCCGCCGAACAGGCTCGGGCGGTCGGGATAGGTTTCTTCGAGATAGACAGCGATGTCGAAGGAGTCCGAGACGACGCGGTCGCCGTCGCGGATGACTGGGACGGTTTTCGAGGCGCTGTCCTCTACCAACGGGACCCGCGTGAACGGCGTCGCGATGGTCTCGTAGGGTAGCCCCTTGTGCGCAAGCGACATTACCGTCTTCCAGCAATGCGGGCTGAATGGGCGCGACGCGTCGGTTCCGGCGAGTTCATAGAGCAGAATGGTCATTGGCGGCTCATGATTTGGCGATTAGGACTGCTGCCAATTTCGCCGCGCCGGTCGCAAAAGGAAAGCCGATGAAGCAGCATTTCGAGATGTTCGCGGCCTACAACCGTTGGGCCAACCAGCGCGTCTACGAGGCGGCGGCGGAGTTGACGCCTGAAGAATTCAACCGTGACACCGGCGCTTTCTTCAAATCGGCGATGGGCACCCTGAACCACCTGCTGGTAACCGACCGCATCTGGATGAAACGCTTCAGCGGACTGGGCGATGCGCCCACGGCGTTGGACGCAATCCTCTTCACCGATTTCGAAAAACTGCGGCAGGCGCGGATCGCCGAGGACTGGCGCATCTCCAACTGGGTCGCAAACCTTTCCGCCAAGGACTTGGCCGGTCGCTTCACCTATACCACGCTGTCGGACATGCGCACGGTCTCGCAGCGGCTGGCTCCGGCGCTGGCGCATGTGTTCAATCACCAGACCCATCATCGCGGCCAGATGCATATGATCCTGACGGCGCTGGGCAGGCCGGGCGTTTCGCTGGACCTGGCGTATTTCCAACGGACGGAGGAAGGGCGGGAGTTCGCGTGAGGGCGCGTTGTCAGTGCCAGACCTGCAGGCCGAGATGTTCTTCCATGACCGAAAAATCGCGGTCATTATGCAGCAGCGGTACATCATTTTCGATGCACCAAGTGGCAATTATGACATCAATCGTGCCGCGAATTGTAAGCCCCCTGCGTCTAAGCCGGCGGTAATTCGCTGCGGCGATTGGCGCGATCTCCGGCCCGCACAGAGAGACCTGACGTGCCAAGGCGAACTGCTTCGCTACATACGCTTCTTCCTTATCCGCCTTCACGCCCTGCAGGACTTCCATCAGTATAAGGTCGCCGACAACGGCCTCTGAACGGTAAATCGCCTTGACCAGCAGATCCACGTGCGGCGTTTGCCCCGATCTGAAAAATTCCACCCAGACCGTGGTGTCGACAAGGATCATTTGTCGCGGCGCATGGCGTCGATGTCGCCTTCCCACTCTATCTTGCCGCGCAGGCTCATAAAGCCTTCGATGGCACGTCGCCGCTTCAACTGATCCAGCAGGGCTTCGTGGATGGCCTGCTTCTTGGTCTTAGCGCCAGTCAGAGCCATCACCTCCGAAAGCAGCTTGTCATCTATTTCGATATTCGTACGCATGAGTTTCGGTCCATGTGTATAATTCACCCGCAATATACACATTCCAGCCTGCGCATTCAACTTCGGTCCTTGATCTTGCCGGCTGCGTCCGCCACAAGCGCGGCATTATGCTGACCATCAACGACCTTTCGCTCCGTATCGCCGGACGCCTGCTCCTCGACCATGCCTCGCTGTCGCTGCCGGAGGGCGCGAAGGCAGGCCTGGTCGGCCGCAACGGCACCGGCAAGACCACGTTGTTCCGCGCCATCACCGGCGATCTTTCCTCCGAGACCGGCTCGATCTCGCTGCCGAAGAACACGCGCATCGGCCAGGTGGCGCAGGAAGCGCCCGGCACCGAGGATGCGCTGATCGAGATCGTACTGGCAGCCGACGCCGAGCGCGCCGCGCTGCTGGCCGAGGAACAGACCGCTACCGACCCGCACCGCATCGCCGAGATCCACATCAGGCTGGCCGACATCGACGCGCATTCGGCGGAAGCGCGCGCCGCGACCATTCTTGCCGGCCTTGGCTTTGACTCCGAGGCGCAGAGGCGGCCGGCCTCGTCCTTTTCCGGCGGCTGGCGCATGCGCGTGGCGCTGGCGGCGGTGCTGTTCGCGCAGCCCGATCTCTTGCTGCTCGACGAGCCGACCAACTATCTCGACCTCGAAGGCACACTCTGGCTGGAGAATTATGTTTCGAGATACCCGCACACGGTGCTGCTAATCAGCCACGACCGCGACCTGCTCAACCGGGCGGTGAACTCCATCGTCCATCTCGACCAGAAGAAGCTGACCTTCTGGCGCGGCGGCTACGACCAGTTCGAGCACCAGCGTTCCGAGCAATTGGAGTTGCAGGAAAAGAGCCGGGTCAAGCAGGAGGCGCAACGCAAGCATCTGCAGTCCTTCGTCGATCGTTTTCGCGCCAAGGCCTCGAAGGCTCGGCAGGCGCAGTCGCGCATCAAGGCGCTGGAGCGGATGAAGCCGATCGCCGCCGTGCTTGACGACACGGTGCGGCCGTTCAGCTTTCCCGAGCCGGTGAAGACGGTGGCCTCGCCGATCATCGCGCTGTCCGGTGTCCATGTCGGCTATCAGCCGGGCCAGCCGATCCTCAAGAAGATGTCGCTGCGCATCGACGCCGACGACCGCATCGCGCTGCTCGGCGCAAACGGCAACGGCAAGTCGACCTTCGCCAAACTGCTGGCCGGCCGGCTGAAGGCCGAGACCGGCACGATGACAGTCGCGCCGGGGCTGAAGGTGTCGATCTTCGCCCAGCACCAGCTCGACGACCTGCGGCCGGAAGAAAATGCCTACGAGCATGTCCGCCGGCTGATGCCCGAAGCGCCGGAATCGAAGGTGCGGGCGCGTGTTGCCCAGTTCGGGCTGACCACGGAGAAGATGAATACGCCGGCGAAGGATCTTTCCGGCGGCGAGAAGGCGCGGCTCTTGATGGGGCTTTCGGCCTTCGACGGGCCGAACCTGTTCGTCCTCGACGAGCCGACCAACCACCTCGACATAGACAGTCGCGAGGCGTTGATGGTGGCGCTGAACGATTTTCCGGGCGCCGTCATCCTGATCAGCCACGACCGCCACCTGATCGAGGCGACGGCCGACCGGCTGTGGCTGGTAAAGGACGGCTCGGTGAACCCGTTCGATGGCGACATGGCCGACTATCGCCAGATCGTCACCGGCGTCTCGGGCGACCGCAAGGAACGGCGCGAGGCCGACAAGGCTTCGAAGGCCGACCGCCGCCGCGAGGCCGCGGCCCGCCGCGCCGCCGCCGAGCCGCTGGCCAAGGAAATCCGTGCCACCGAGGCACTGATGGACAGGCTACGCAAGCGCATCGACCAACTGGAGGACCGGCTCGCCGATCCGACGGTCTATGAAAAGGACCCCACGACCGCCACCCAACTCGCCAAGGAGCGCTCGCAGCTTGGCGCCCAGCTCTCCCAGCAAGAGGAGCGCTGGCTGGAGATGTCGGCGGAATATGAGGAGGCGACGGCGGAGTGAGGCCGAGCCGCTTCGTCCCTTTTCCGCTGCTTGCGAAGCCGGGAAGAACCCTCGAGCTCCTAAGAAAGCGAAGGGAGTGAGGCCAAGAGAGCAGCGAAGCTTCGCAACTACAAATGTCGCGAATTGTCAGGAGAGGTTTTCCCGCAAGCTGCCCGCCGACCGCAAAACTGATATAGGCGTCGGCTCGCTCGCCAAGCCGAGCCTACGAAAAGCTCTTTGCGTCACAGGGATCGATCGCGATGAACGATGCTTCCGCTGCAAGGAATCTGTCCGGCATGACTGAGGTCAAGCCGCTGGCAATCAGCGCGCATGGCATGAAAAAAGCGTTCGGCGAAGTGCGCGCGGTCGACGGCATCGATCTCGACGTGCCGCGCGGCATCATCTTCGCCATCCTAGGGCCGAACGGCGCCGGCAAGACCACGCTCATGCGCATGCTCGCCACGCTCGCCCGTCCCGACGCTGGCTCCGCCACCATCATGGGCCACAATCTGGTGCAAGCGCCGCACAAGGTTCGCGAGGTCATCGCCATGACCGGCCAGTTCGCCTCGCTCGACGAGGACCTGACCGGCCGGGAAAATCTAATGCTGCTCGCCCGCCTCTGGGGTTTTCGCGGCCGGGCGGCGAGAGTACGGGCCGACGACCTGCTCGCTGCTTTCGGCCTGTCCGATGCTTCGAACAAGCAGGTGAAGGACTTTTCGGGCGGCATGCGGCGCAGGCTCGATATCGCCGCATCGCTGGTGGTGACCCCAGACGTGCTTTTCCTGGACGAACCCACCACCGGCCTCGATCCGAAAGCGCGCAAGGATGTCTGGGCGATGATCCGCGAGCTCGCCGATTCCGGCGTGACGATCCTGCTCACCACGCAATATCTGGAGGAAGCGGACCAACTCGCTGCGCGCATCGCCGTCATCGACCACGGCAAGAAGATCGCCGAGGGCACCAGTCGCGAATTGAAGGCGGCCACCGGCTCGGGCGTGCTGCATGTCGCGCTCGCCGATCCGCGACATCGCGACCGGGCGGCGGCCATTCTCGAAGCCCGGCTCGGTCACACGGTTCAGCGCAGCACCGAGGGCTCCGACCTCTCTATCCTCGCCGGTACGGCCAAGGCCGCCAACGACGCAGTCGCTACGCTGCTCGCGGAAGGAATTGAGCCGTCGGATTTTTCCATGGGCCAGCCGAGCCTCGACGAGGTGTTTTTCGCGCTGACCGGCCAGCCTGGATCAAGCGAAGGCCTGAAGGACGAAAGCCGATGAGCGACACGATCTCCCTGCGACGCCCGCAGAACGTCGCCCGCCCGGCCCGGCCCTCCGCCATCTCCAACGCGCTGGTGTTCGGCTGGCGCGCGGTGCTGAAGTTCAAGCATGTGCCGGAGCAGCTTTTCGATCTGGTGATGACGCCGATCATGTTCACGCTGCTGTTCACCTTCGTGTTCGGCGGCGCGCTTGCCGGCTCTCCCGGCGAATATCTGCAGTTCTTCCTGCCCGGCATCCTGGTGCAGACGGTGGTCTTCAACTCGGTCTATTCGGGCATGGGCCTGTCGACCGACCTCGGAAAGGGCTTGTTCGACCGTTTCCGCTCGCTGCCGATCTGGTCGCTCTCGCCCTTCGCCGGCCTGATGGTCGGCGACGTGCTCCGCCACCTGATCGCCGGTTCGATCATCCTCGGCATCGGCCTGATCCTAGGCTACCGGCCGCAGGAGGGGATTCTTGGCGTCATCGCAGCCTTCGCGCTGCTGATCGCCATAGGCTTCGGCGTCGGCTGGATTTTCATCGTGCTTGGCCTGCTGATCCGCACGCCGATGACGGTGATGACCATCGGCTTCACCTTCATTTTTCCGCTGGTCTTCGCCTCCAACATTATGGTCGACCCGGGCACCATGCCCGGCTGGCTGCGCGCCTTCGTCGACGTCAATCCGGTCTCGTCGATGACCACGGCCCTGCGCGGCCTAATGGACGGGGGAGCCACCTTCGGTCAGGTCGCAATGGCCCTTATCGCGCCGGTGGTGCTGACAGCGATCCTGGCGCCGACGACGGTGTGGTTGTATCTTAGGAGGTGAGGGCGGCCGCGCCAACCTGGCGGCGGTCTCGGAAGTCGCCGACGGTCCGGCAGGCAACTCCTTAGGCCTGGCCTCCGGTTGCAACTTGGGCGCCTGCGGTTTCAGGCGCCTTGGCCTGCCTGAGGTTCGAGACAAAACGCTCCATCAGCGGTGACTCGCCAAACCGGCTGTATTCGCGTTCGGCCGCCAGCGAGAAATCCGGCTTCGCGACGATCAGCCGCGCCATCACGTCGGCGGCTTCGGCCAGGTTTCCGGTTTCGACTAGAATGGCGGCGCGGATGAGCAGGCAGTCCGGCTGCTGCGGTGAACGCATGAGGCAGTCGGTCAGGACCGCGTCGGCCTCTTCGAGGCGCTGCGCCGCATAAAGAGCCTGGCCATGGACGTAGGTATAGTATTCCGGCGCCATCGGATGGAGCCGGCGGGCGCGCTCGGCGTTCGACACTGCCTCGTCATAGGCGCCGAAACGCACCTGCGCCTTGGCGAGCGCCATCAGACTGTCCGGCTCGTTCGGATTGAGCTCGACAGCCTTTTCGGCAGCCTTGATGGCGCTCTCATAGTCGGCGCTGACCGCCAGGCCGAAACTCAGCACCTGATAGCCGACGGCGAGGTTGGGATCGAGTGCGATCGCCTGCCGCGCCTCGCTCAGGCCCTGCTCGATCCTGCTGGAATCGGCTGCGCCCGCGGAATTGTGCGCTGCTTCCACGATATAGGTCATGCCGAGATAGGCGCGTGCGGCGGCATAGCCTGGATCGACTTCGAGCGCCCGCTGCAGCAGGCCGCGCGCCGCAATCAGCCCCTTCGGATCGGATGACCCAGGCCGGTGCTGGTTTCGTGCCTGCAGAACGAGATCATAGGCTTGAAGGCTGTCTGTAGGCCGCGTTGCGGTTTGCGCGATTTCTGACTGACGCACGTAAGAGCCGACATGCGACACGATCTCCGTCGTCAGTTCCGTCTGGACGGCAAAGACGTCGTCCAGCTTGCGGTCATAGCTACGCGACCACCGATGCGTCCCGTCGCTTGTATCGATGAGCTGGGCGACCACGCGCAACTGGTCGCCGGCACGCCGCACGCTGCCCTCGACGATGTAGCGTGCCCCGAGCCGCCGTCCGAGGTCGCGCAAGTCGTTCGCCTGGCCGCGCACCGCAAAGGTCGAGTTGCGCGCGATGACCTGGATTTCGGGGTTCCGTGCCAGTTGCGCGATGATGTCTTCGGTGAGCCCGTCGACAAAATAACCCTGGCCGCTGTCGCCGCTCATATTGTCGAACGGCAGGACGGCGACCGCCGGCGGACCTTCGGGTTGCGCGAAATCCACCAGGCGCTGCGCCATCAGCGTCGCCGTCTCACCCCAGCGGCCTCCGTCCAGCACAAGGATGGCTGCGACCGCCACGGCGGCCGTGCTCAGCATGTAGGGTAGGCCGGCGCGGCCATACCGTCTCAGTGTCGGGACGAAGGTCAGCCACGATTGCGCCGCAGTCGGCAGACGCACGGCATAGACTTCGACCGCTTCCGGGATGTTCTTCACATGCCGGCGTCCCAGCCGGACAAAACCGTTCTCGCGCTTGCGGTCGGCGCCGCGCACCACGGCGGCGCTGACAAGAATACCGCCGGGCTTGGCCAGACTCTCCAGCCGCGCGGCCAGGTTGACGCCGTCGCCAAACATGTCGTCGCCGTCCTCGATGACGTCGCCGAGATTGACGCCGAGCCGCAGGCAGAGCGGCCTGCCGGCCAAAGCCGCCTGGATTTCGATCGCACCATCCAGTGCTTCATTGACGCTCGGAAAGGTGGCGAGAAAGCCGTCGCCCGTGTTCTTGAACATCCGGCCGCCGTGGCGTTGGATGGCGGGGCTGATGACATCGTCGAATGCCGATCTCAGCGCGGCATAGGTCGCCGCCTCGTCCTGCGCCATCATCCGGCTGTAGCCGGCAACGTCGCCGGCTACGATTGCGGCAAGCTTGCGTTCCATACGAAGAACCTCGCTTCCCCCGCTGGGGACATAGCATCGCCCGTAAAACACGTGCCAATCACAAACCGGTGCAACCTGTCTGCGATTGCTTCCGGCGCAACTGGAAGGTGCCGCCGAGAACCCAAGCTTCATATCGGATTGGCAGGGCGAAGGCGCAAGGCTGGCCTACACTTGGACAGCGAAACCGGCTAGACACGCGGCATGAACCAGCACGCCAGCATCGCGCAAGCCAAGATTCGCATCGGCCATTCGGCCTGTCCGCATGACTGCCCGTCGACCTGTGCGCTCGACGTCGAGCTTCTCGACGAGAGCACCATCGGCCGCATCCACGGCGCCAAGGCCAACACCTATACGGCCGGCGTCATCTGCGCCAAAGTGGCCCGATACGCCGACCGCGTCCATCACCCGGACCGCCTCCTGAAGCCATTGATTCGTTCTGGTGCCAAGGGCGGAGGCAACTGGAAGGAATCGAGCTGGGAGGCCGCCCTCGATCTGGTCGCCGAAAAATTCATTGCAGCGGAAGAGAAATACGGCAGCGAGACGGTGTGGCCGTATTTTTATGCCGGCACGATGGGGCTGGTGCAGCGCGACGGCATCAATCGGCTGCGGCACGCGAAGAGATATTCGGGCTTCTTCGGCTCGATCTGCACCAATCTCGCCTGGACCGGCTGGATGATGGGCACGGGAAAGCTGGCCGGCCCCGACCCGCGCGAGATGGCGAAGTCGGATTGCGTGGTGATCTGGGGCACCAATGCGGTGGTCACGCAGGTCAATGTGATGACCCACGCCATCCGCGCCCGCAAGGAGCGCGGTGCGAAGATCGTGGTCATCGACATCTACGACAACGCCACGATGAAGCAGGCGGATATGGGCCTGGTGCTGAAGCCCGGCACCGACGGCGCGTTGGCTTGCGCGGTGATGCACGTGCTGTTCCGCGACGGTCTGGCCGACCGCGACTATCTCGAAAAATACACCGACGACCCGAAGGGTTTTGAAGCGCACCTAGCAGACAAGACGCCGGAATGGGCGGCTGCCATCACCGGCCTTTCGGTGGCCGAGATCGAGGCCTTCGCCCGCCTCGTCGGCACGACCAAGCGGACCTTCTTCCGCCTCGGCTACGGCTTTTCGCGCCAGCGCAACGGCGCGGTCAACATGCACGCGGCGCTGTCGATCGCCGCGGTGACCGGCTGCTGGCAATATGAAGGCGGCGGCGCTTTCCATTCCAATTCGGGCATATTGAAGTTGAACACCGAACTGGTCGAGGGCACGAGGCTGCACGATCCCGGCATCCGCCATCTCGACCAGTCGCGCATCGGCCCGGTGCTCACCGGCGCGCCGGACGCGCTGTTCGGCGGGCCGCCGGTGACGGCGATGCTCATCCAGAACACCAATCCGGCCAACGTCGCGCCCGAGCAGCGGCTGGTGAAGCAGGGTTTTCTGCGCGACGACCTGTTCACCTGCGTGCACGAGCAGTTCATGACCGACACGGCGAAACTCGCCGACGTCGTTCTGCCGGCAACCATGTTCCTGGAGCACGACGACATCTACAAGGGCGGCGGCAACCAGCACATCACGCTCGGCCCGAAGCTGATCGATCCGCCGGAAGGGCCGCGCACCAACCATTTTGTCATCGAGGAACTGGCGAAGCGGCTCGGCGTTGCCGACCGGCCGGGTTTCGGCATGACCGAGCGCCAGCATATCGACATTATGCTGGAGAAAAAGGGCTTGGGCTGCTTCGATACGTTCCGCGAACAGCGCTGGGCCGACCTGCAGCCGGAATTCGAGCAGGCGCATTTCATCAACGGTTTTGGGCACGCCGACGGCAAGTATCGGTTCCGGCCGGACTGGACCGGGCAGGCGGCTTCGAACCGCCCACCGAAGAGCATGGGCATCTTCGGCCCGCATCAGCGCCTGCCGGAATTCCCCGACCACGTCGACCTGATCGAGGTCGCGGACGATGCACATCCGTTCCGCCTGGCCACCTCGCCGGCGCGCAATTTCCTGAACTCGAGCTTCACCGAGACACCGGTGTCCATCGCCAAGGAAATCCGGCCGCAGTTGCTGATCCACCCGGACGATGCCGAGT
Organism: Mesorhizobium sp. IMUNJ 23232; assembly: GCF_044326205.1. Taxonomy (NCBI): domain Bacteria; kingdom Pseudomonadati; phylum Pseudomonadota; class Alphaproteobacteria; order Hyphomicrobiales; family Phyllobacteriaceae; genus Mesorhizobium; species Mesorhizobium sp. IMUNJ 23232. Next base: position 181,572 of record NZ_JBIRCY010000006.1, on the reverse strand, counting down.
CACTGGGGCTGGGCGAGGAGGTCCGCGTCCAGGTTGGCAACAAGCGCGGCGAAGTCGTGCTGCACGCAAAGCTCTTCGACGGCGTGCGGCGGGGCGTGGTGATCGCCGAAGGCGTGTGGCCGAACAGCGCGCATGAGCGTGGCGAGGGCATCAACGTTTTGACCGGCGCCGATGCGCCTGCGCCTTACGGCGGCGCGGCGGTACACGACAACAAGGTGTGGGTGCGCTCGGCGGCGTGACGCAGGCTTCGGGGCTGACGACGCGGGACGGAACTCACGCATCGGCAGTGCACCCGGCAGGTCAACGAAGGTCTCCCGGCCGCAGAAAGTGGGTAAGCCGCGCCGCGCCGGGGCGCATCTCGTTCCACTCGCCGTCCAAGACGAAGCGGGCCAGCGCCGCCGTGGGAAATTTTTCCCGAAGGCAGGCCAGCGCTGCGGCCTCGGAATCGGCCGAGGCGAGCGATCCGGAAAAATCCTCCAAGCCGGGATTGTGACCGATCACCAGCAGGATGCCGGCTGTCTTCGGCGCCTTCTGTATCTCCGACAGCAAGCGGTCGGCGGAGGCATCGTAAATGCCTTTCGCGAATTTGGCCTCCGGCGGATCGGGCAGTTCGGCTGCGACGAGTTCCCATGTCTGCCGCGTGCGCAGAGCCGGCGACACCAGCGCGGCATCGGGCAGCCAACGGCGCCAGGCGAGTTCGCGCCCCATGCGCGGCGCCGCCTTCAGGCCGCGCGGCGCGAGCGGCCGGTCGAAATCGGCAAGCCCGGCGTCATCCCAACTCGACTTGGCGTGACGGAGGAGGAGCAGGGTTTTCATGGAGCTCAGCTTTGCGCCCGCTGCCACGGGTTGACCTTGCCGACCTCCTTCCAGGTGCGGCGTCCCAGGCTGAAACGAACCAGTGCGTCCTCGATCCACCAGCCGATCTGAACTTTTCGACCACGCACGAAAGGAATCCATGCCGTGTCGAGGAAAGTGACCGGATTGAACGGATTGGGCCGCATCGAGGCATAGATCTCGACGCGGGTCGACGAACGCGCGGACAAGCCCCTGGCATGCAGTCCGAAAGTGTCGGCTACCACCAGCGTATTGCCCGGTACGGCGAAGATGTGGCGTGGCGGCAGTTGAAGGTTCCGAAGCTGGGCATCGGCCACGCGAAAGGCGCCGCCCTTCTGCGCGGTTTTGGAGGAGAGCACGCTGCGCCGCTTGTGCCAGGCAAGGCGGCGTGTCGTCGGCAGATGCGAACCGGGCACGTAGGTGAACGGTCCCTGGTCGGGCGCCACGTCCTCCAGGAACAGCCACGCCTTCATGGTCGGATGAAACGTGTCCATATGCAGCCGCGTCTGCGGATCGGTACTTGCGCCGGTCGGCGCGGCCTGGCCGAAGATCGTCTGGATGCAGACGATGGGCTCGGCGTCGAAACCGCCGACATAGCGGGTGAGCCCCGACCATGCAGATGACGCCAGGAATCGTTTGAGGTTGGGCATCGTCGCGAGAAGGTCCGGCGTGACCGCGATCCGGCGGGTCACCGCGTCGCCCTCCTTCATTTCGCGGGCGGGCGCGGCCAGGGCGCGAAGCTCCGCCAGAAGCGCGGCGTGCTCGGCTTGCGGAAGCGCATCGCGAATTTCGACGAAACCGTTGGCAGCGAACTCAGCCCTGTGCTGGTCGGAAACCAGGTGCTCCAGCCGCTTCCTGCGGCGTGCGGCGATGGCGTGGGCCAGACGCAGGCGCCAGACATGCAGGCCCCGGCGGTTCAGGGCAGCACTGCCGATATAGGGATCGCGAAACATCTTGTACCCCGAGAAGAGGCGCAGGATGGAGATTGGCAGGAGCAGGTATCGAAGCGGGTTTTCGGTCATCGCGACCTCGGCCTCACCTTGAAAGCGCTTTTACAGGCGGCCGTATCACGGGGTGAATCGTGCCAACTGCTCCAGATCGTAGTCGGTCTGGAGCGGTTCTGGCGCGAAGATCGTGCCGGGCCGGTTGGCATTGGCGTCGTCGAAGCCGGAGAAGGCAACGCTAGCGCCTTCCATCCGCGCCTTGCCCTCGGCGACGAGCCTGAGCGCCAACGGGTAGAGGCGATGTTCCGCCTTGAGCACACGCGCTGCCAGCCGTTCCTCGCTGTCGCCGGAAAGCACCGGCACCGCCGCCTGCGCGATGATCGGCCCGTCGTCCATCTGCCGCGTCACGAAATGCACGGTGCAGCCGTGGATGCGGACGCCGGCTTCCAGCGCGCGCCGGTGGGTGTCCAGGCCCTTGAACAGCGGCAGCAGCGCCGGATGGATGTTGATCATACGGCCCTTCCATTCGTCGACGAAGGTGTCGGTCAGGAGCCGCATGTAACCTGCGAGGCAGACGAACTCCGTGCCGAAGACGTGCAGCGTCGCGTCGATCGCCTGGTCGTGGGCGTCCTTGCTGTCGAAGTCGGAACGGGGGAGAATTTTGGTGGGTATGCCGTTGGTGTCCGCGAGGTGCAGGCCCGGCGCGTCAGGCTTGTCGGAGATGACGCCGACGATCTCGGCGGGGAAATCCCGTTCCTTCGCCGCTTCGATCAGCGCGGCCATGTTCGAGCCGCGACCCGAGATCAGGATTGCGACGCGCTTGCGATGGGCGCTCATAGTCCAAGGCTCCCGCGATAGATCACGCCGGCGTCACGGCGCGGCACGATGCGGCCGATCGGCGTCACCGTTTCGCCGGCCTCCTGCAGCACGGCAGCGACCTGCGCCGCCTGGCCGGCCGCGACGACGGCAATCATGCCGACGCCGCAATTGAAGGTGCGCATCATTTCCTGCGGCCTCACGCCGCCTGTCTTTGCAAGCCAGGAGAACACGGCCGGCACCTCGATGGAATCGAGATCGAGCTCGGCGGAAAAATCCTTCGGCAGCACGCGCGGAATGTTGTCCGGGAAGCCGCCGCCGGTGATATGCGCCAGCGCCTTGATGCCGTGGGTGCCGCGAATCGCCTTGAGCAGCGGCTTCACGTAGATGCGGGTCGGCTCCAGCAGGGCTTCGCCGAGGCTCAGGCCGTCGGCGAAGGGGGCAGGGGCGCTCCAGCCGAGGCCGGACAATTCGACGATTTTTCGGGTCAGCGAAAAACCGTTGGAATGCAGGCCGGAGGAAGCGAGGCCGAGGATGACGTCGCCTTCGACGATGTCGTCGGTGGGCAGCAACTGGCCGCGTTCGGCCGCACCCACGGCGAAGCCGGCGAGGTCGTAGTCGTTGCCGTGATACATGCCCGGCATCTCGGCGGTCTCGCCGCCGATCAGCGCGCAGCCGGCCATGCGGCAACCCTCCGCGATGCCGCCGACGATCGCCACGCCCTGTTCGGGATCGAGTTTGCCGGTGGCGAAATAGTCGAGGAAGAACAGCGGCTCGGCGCCCTGCACGACGATGTCGTTGACGCACATGGCGACCAGGTCGATGCCGATGGTGCCATGCCGGCCCGAATCGATGGCGATCTTGAGTTTCGTGCCGACGCCGTCATTGGCCGCGACCAGAACGGGATCGGAAAAGCCGGCCGCCTTCAAGTCGAACAGGCCACCGAAGCCACCGATCTCGCCGTCCGCGCCCGGTCGGCGCGTCGCGCGCACGAGCGGCTTGATTCGCTCCACCATCTCGTTGCCGGCGTCGATGTCGACGCCCGCCTGCGCATAGGTGAGCCCGTTCTTCTGCCCGCTCATCGCTTCGTTCCGGCTCCTTGCATACGCGGCTCTTCGCATGATCCTACCGTGCCCGCAAGCAGAGCGCGACCGTCCGTTGCGTCACATATTTCGTCCAGGCAATCTCTTCCGTTGCCACGCTGCGGAAATCCGCCCTGGCCATTGAGAAGTCGGGAAGACGGGCGGCCGCAGGGTCGCTCATCTAGCATATATGTGCGACCTCGCGGCCGCCCATCCGGCGATTTTTGGCCTCGTCCCGTTCCGCTTCGCCTTGCTCCGGCTCCGGCATTTTCGCCTCGGCTGGCCCGGTCTTAAGCACTCGTCCAGTGCGCCCCGCACGTAGTTGCGGGGGAGGAACCTTCGGACGCGGCCTCCCCGGGCGCGGGCTACGTCTTCCCGCACCGGAGGCGCCGGTTTCTCCCCGCCTTCACACCGTCATGATCGGCGTTCCCGCAGGAGAAACTGACATGGATTATGAGGCAGGTTCTGGCGAGGGGGATGAGAATCGTGTTCGACGCCATTTTTTCGCACCGGATGGAAAAGACGGGTCCAGCGAAAACAAGGGCTTGGCTGCCCGCGCTCAAAAAATTTTCTTGTCGAGGCGACAATTCCATCCCCGTTTTCGGGCTGCTGGATCGCCTCCTCTAGCATCGCCTGAAGCTCCGTTGGTGACCTGAGGTGCTACTCTGCCGCGCATCGGTGGCAACATCGGCCTTGCGGCGCGCATCGGCCTCGACCATCTATCGCACTATAAGAACACGCCCGGAGGAAACGGCGCTGACCGTCCCAAACCTGATCACGATCATGCGCTTCCTGCTGGTGCCGGGTGTGGTCTATGCGCTGCTGTCCGGTCGCATGGACTGGGCGCTCGCCGGTTTCGTCGTCGCCGGCGTGTCCGACGGGGTCGACGGTTTTATCGCGCGGCATTTCAACCAGCGCACTGAACTCGGAGCCTATCTCGACCCGATGGCTGACAAGCTGCTGCTGGTCAGCATCTTTATTGTGCTCGGCATCATGGGGAACCTGCCGCTGTGGCTGGTGATCGCCGCCGTGACGCGCGACGCGCTGATCGTCACCGCCGTGCTGCTGTCATCGGTGATGGGGCGGCCGGTCGAGATGAAGCCGCTGATGGTTTCCAAGGTCAACACCACTTTCCAGATCGTGCTGGCCATTTCCGTTCTGGGGGAACTCGCCTTCGCCGCCGATTTCGGCTGGTTCACCGAGGGCTTGGTCTATCTCTGCGGGGTCTTGACCGTGGCTTCCGCCGCGGCCTATCTCGTCGCGTGGCTGAGGCATATGAACGGTTATGGCGAAAGCAAGACTGCGAACCGCTGAGGTCACGACCGGAGAAGCGCCCGGCGCGGCGTTGCGCCGCCAGGCGCGCTTCTGGCTGATTGCCGCGCTTTTTCTCGCCTTCTTCCTCTATCTGTTCAGTGAGATACTGCTGCCCTTCGTGGCCGGCATGGCATTGGCCTATTTCCTTGACCCGGTCGCCGACCGGCTGCAGAGGCTGGGCTTGTCGCGCCTCATGGCGACGATCCTGATCCTTTTCACCTTCATTGTCGTGCTGGCAATCGGACTGGTCATCCTCACTCCACTGCTGGCGAAGCAACTGTCGGATTTCATTACCAAGCTGCCGGAATATCTCAGCCACTTCCAGGCGCTGATCACCAGCTTCGATCCGCAGTGGATCGAGAAGCGCTTCGGCGTGAATGCTGCCGACCTGCGCGACGGCCTGAATTCGCTGCTTGCCTCCGGCGTCGGCTTCGTCACAGCGATCTTCACCTCGATCTGGAGTTCGGGCGTGGCGCTGTTCAGCGTCGCCAGCCTGTTCATCGTGACCCCGGTCGTGGCGTTCTACATGCTGCTCGACTGGGACCGCATGGTCGCCAAGGTCGATAGCTGGGTGCCGCGGGACCATGTCCACACCGTCCGCCAGATCGCCAGCGACATCAATGTGGCGACGGCCGGCTTCGTGCGCGGGCAGGGCACGCTCTGTCTGGTGCTCGGTCTTATCTACGCGATCGGCCTGACGATAACCGGGTTGAATTTCGGCATTCTGATCGGCCTGTTCGCCGGGCTGATCAGCTTCATTCCCTATGTCGGTTCGCTGGTCGGGCTGGTGCTGGCGCTCGGCGTCGCCTTCGTGCAGTTCTGGCCGGACTGGCTCATGGTCGTCGCCGTCGCTTGTGTGTTCTTCGTCGGCCAGTTCATTGAGGGCAATATTTTGCAGCCTCGGCTGGTGGGCAAGAGCGTCGGCCTGCATCCGGTCTGGCTGATGTTCGCGCTGTTTGCCTTCGGCGCGTTGTTCGGCTTCGTCGGCCTGCTCATCGCCGTGCCGGCAGCCGCCGCGATTGCCGTCTTGGTTCGCTTCGCCATCTCGCGCTATCTCGATTCGCCGCTTTATGTCGGCCATTCGCAGGACGCAGCGGTGGAGCGGCCGGCAGCGGACGCCGGCAAGACGGCGGACTGACCTTGGCCGCGATCGGTTTCCGTGAGAACGACGGTAGCGCCGCCGCACGGTCGGTGTGACTTTGATGCGCAAACCGGAACATCCCCGGCAATTGCCGCTCGACCTCGGCCATGCTCCCGGCGTGTCGCGCGACGACCTCGTGGTTTCCGCCGCCAATCGCGACGCCGTGGCGCTGATCGAGCGCTGGCCGGACTGGCCGTCGCCGGTGGTGATCCTTGCCGGGCCTCCGGGCTCCGGCAAATCGCATCTGGCGTCGATCTGGCGGGAGCACGCCCAGGCTGCGGGGCTCGTTGCCGCCGACATCGCCGTCGCCGGGGCGGGAGCGTCGGGGCTCGAAATCCTCGTCGAGGACGCGGATTCGCCCCAACTCGACCAGACCGGGCTGTTCCACCTGATCAACGCCGTGCGCGGCGGGGGCGGGCATTTGCTGCTTACCGCCCGCCGCTTTCCGTCCGCGTGGGGGGTGACGCTGCCCGATCTCGCTTCTCGGCTGAAGGCCGCGACCACCGTCGAGATCCATGAACCCGATGATCTGTTGTTGGCCGGCGTAATTACAAAACTCTTCGCCGACCGGCAGGTCGAGGTGGAGGCGAATGTCGTGCAGTTCCTGGTGCGGCGGATCGAGCGCTCACTTTCGGCGGCGATCGACATTGTCGGCCGGCTCGACCGCACGGCGCTGGAGCGCAAGTCGAGGATCACGCGCGCCATGGCCGCCGAACTGACGGCCGAAATCGAGCAGAAGCGCTTCGAGTTTTAACGCGGCCGTAGATCGAACTCCGTCGCCGGATCGCGAACTCCAGTTTGCGAGCATGAGGGCTACGGCGCGGCCGCGCTACCGTGCGCCAACAAGCCATTTCAGCTTTGTGCCGGGAACGGCCAGACCCTCGTAGCGCGGGCGAACCGCTCCGGCATCTGCCTGCCGCATAATCGCCCTTGACGTGCGGTCAAAATTTGGAATAAATATTTCAAAATTATATCATACGGCTTGAACGTTCCGAAATTGCGGGAATGTCAGGAGGAGCGCGAAGCCTCGGACGGAAGATCGTCCGCGGTTCGGCGAGCGAAACGGGCCTCCGGCAGCGCCGGGGCTTCCGGTGACAACAGGGTGCATCCGGACACCCTTTCGTGGAGGAAAACGAAATGAAAAAACTGCTTCTGGGCGCCGCGATTGCAGCGCTTATGTCGGGTTCGGCTTTTGCGGGCGACATCGGCGTGTCGATGGCGAATTCCGACACCTTCCTGACCGTGCTCCGCAAGGGCATCGAGAAGTCGGCCGGCGACGCCAGCCAGCCGGTGCAGATCGAGATCGCCGACGACGACGTGAACAAGCAACTCAGCCAGGTCCAGAACTTCATCGCCGCCAAGGTCGATGCGGTCATCGTCAACCCGGTCGACACCTCGGCGACCGCGCCGATGACCAAGCTCGCCAACGAGGCGGGCATCCCGATCGTCTACGTCAACCGCCAGCCGATCGACGTCGACGCGCTGGGCGCCAAGGGCGCCTTCGTCGGTTCGAACGAAGTCGATTCCGGCACGCTGGAGACCAAGGAAGTCTGCCGCATCCTCAAGGAAGCCGGCAAGACCGAGGCCGGCATCCTGATCATGGTCGGTGATCTCGCCAACCAGGCGGCTGTGCAGCGCACCAAGGACATCCATGACGTCAACGCCGGCAGCGAATGCGGCGTGAAGCTGAACGTCATCGACGAGCAGACCGCCGGCTGGGATCCGGTCAAGGCGCAGGACCTGATGACCAACTGGATCGCCGCCGGCCACAAGCCGGACGCCGTGATCTCCAACAACGACAACATGGCGATCGGCGCCATCAACGCCATGAAGGCGGCGGGCTGGGACATGAAGGACGTGATCGTCGGCGGCGTTGACGCCACGCAGGAGGCGCTGGCCTACATGAAGGCCGGCGACCTCGACGTGACCGTGTTCCAGAACGCGGCCGCGCAGGGCAGTGGCGCGGTGGAAACCGCTATCAAGCTCGCCAAGGGCGAGGCCGTGACGTCTCCGGTCTGGGTGCCTTTCGAACTGGTGACCCCGGCCAACATGGATCAGTATACAACCAAGAACTGATCGCCTGACGCTCTTCGGGAGCGCCGCCGGATGGCGGCGGCGTTTCCTCTCGTGATAAGACATCGAAGCCGCGTTTCGAACCGGGTCTGGGAGGACTGAGCGGCATGCAAATTCTTGCGACATCGGATGCCTCCGTACCGCCGCCGCCCGCCGGCGACTACGTGCTTGAGGTCGAGAACGTCCGGAAGGAGTTTCCGGGCGTGCTGGCGCTCGACAATGTGCAGCTAAAACTGCGGCGCGGCAGCGTGCATGCGCTGATGGGCGAGAACGGCGCCGGCAAGTCGACACTGATGAAGATCGTCGCCGGCATCTACACGCCGGATTCCGGCACCTTCCGGCTGCGCGGCCAGGAGATACGGCTCAAGGGGCCGCTCGATGCGCTGGAGAACGGCATCGCCATGATCCATCAGGAACTGAACCTGATGGCGCCGATGACGGTGGCGGAGAACATCTGGATCCGCCGCGAGCCCAAGACGCGGCTGGGTTTCATCGACCATGGCGAGATGCACCGCAAGACAGCCGACCTGTTCAAAAGGCTCAACATTCATATCGATCCCGACGTGAAGGTCGGCACGCTGAGCGTCGCCAACAGGCAGATGGTCGAGATCGCCAAGGCGGTCTCCTACGAATCCGACGTGCTGATCATGGACGAGCCGACCTCGGCGCTGACCGAGCGCGAAGTCGACCACCTGTTCACGATCATCCGCAGCCTCAGGGCCGAAGGCAAAGGCATCATTTACATAACCCACAAGATGAACGAGCTGTTCGAGATCGCGGACGAGGTGTCCGTGTTCCGCGACGGCAAATACATCGCCACCAAGGCTTCGAGCGAGGTGACGCGCGACGAGATCATCCGCATGATGGTCGGCCGCGAGATCACGCAGATGTTCCCGAAGGAGACCGTGCCGATCGGCGAGGTGGTCCTGTCGGTCAAGGATCTGTGCCTCAACCGGGTGTTCCACGACGTTTCCTTCGAAGTGCGGTCGGGCGAGATCCTCGGCATCGCCGGGCTGGTCGGGTCGGGGCGCTCCAACATCGCGGAAGCGATCTTCGGCGTGACGCCGGCCAACAGCGGCACCATCGAGCTGTTCGGCAAGCCTGTGCGGGTCGACAGTCCAGCCACCGCTATGCGCCACGGCATGGCGTTCCTCACCGAGGACCGCAAGGATACTGGCTGTTTCCTGCTGCTCGACATCCAGCAGAACACGCAGATCGCCGTGCTGCAATCGGGCTATGTGAAGAACGGTTTCGTCGAGCAAAAGCGGCTCAGCAAGGATTCGCTGGCGATGAGCGACGCGCTGCGCGTCAAGACGCCTGACATGTCCGAGCCGATCATCAACCTGTCGGGCGGCAATCAGCAGAAGGTGCTGATCGGCCGCTGGCTGCTGACCAGGCCGAAGATTCTGATCCTCGACGAGCCGACGCGCGGCATCGATGTCGGGGCCAAAGCGGAGATCCACCGGCTGATTTCGAAACTGGCGGGCGAGGGGGTGGCGGTCATCATGATCTCGTCCGAGATGCCCGAAGTGCTCGGCATGAGCGACCGCATCATGGTGATCCATGAGGGCCGTGTGACCGGTTTCCTGAACCGCGACGAAGCCAATCAGGTGAAGATCATGGAACTGGCGTCGCACTGACGGCGCCCAAGAAGCTGCAAAGGTGGAAGCATCATGTCGACGAGCGAGATGACCGCGCAGGCAAGCAGAATAGGTACCAAGAAGCGGCTGCCGCCCGAGGTGTCGATCCTCGGCGTGCTGATCGGCATCGCGCTGGTGTTCGAGATCCTCGGCTGGATCCTCGTCGGCGACAGTTTCCTGGCCAACAAGCAGCGCCTGTCGATCATCATCCTGCAGGTCTCGGTGATCGGCATCATCGCCGTCGGCGTCACCCAGGTGATCATCACCAGCGGCGTCGACCTGTCGTCGGGATCGATCGTCGGCTTCGTGGCGATGGTGGCGGCGTCGCTGGCGCAGACCTCCACCAATGCGCGCGCCGTCTATCCGGCCCTGACCGACATCTCGCCGTTCTGGCCGGTACTTGCCGGCCTGGCTGTGGGGCTGGCGGCGGGCGCGGTCAACGGCATGGTGATCGCCTTCAGCGGCATACCGCCCTTCATCGCGACGCTGGGCATGATGGTGTCGGTGCGCGGCCTGGCGAAGTGGTACACGAACGGCCAGCCGGTGGCGCTGCTCAACGAGAATTTCACCTGGCTGGGGCGGAGTTTCGACGTCTGGGGTTTCCCGGTGCCGCTGCCGGTGATCATCTTCCTGCTGGTCGCCATCATCTTCCATATCGCGCTCGGCTATACGCGATACGGCAAGTTCACCTACGCCATCGGCGCCAATCCGCAGGCGGCGCGCGTGTCCGGCATCAATATCGGCAATCATCTGATCAAGGTTTATGCGATCGCCGGGCTGCTCTCCGGCCTGGCCGGCGTGGTCACCGCGGCCCGTGCGCAATCCGGCCAGCCGGGCATGGGCGTCGCCTACGAACTCGACGCCATTGCAGCGGCAGTCATCGGCGGCACCTCGCTCGCCGGCGGCGTCGGTCGCATCTCCGGCACAGTGATCGGCACGATTATCCTAGGCGTGCTGACCTCGGGTTTCACTTTCCTGAAGGTGGGCGCCTACTACCAGGAGATCATCAAGGGCTTGATCATCGTGGCGGCGGTCATCATCGACCAGCAACGGCAGAACAGGCGCAAGAAGGCTTGACGCCGGGCATATAGCCTCGCCATCGCTTGTGGCGGGGCGGCCTGACAGGGCCACAGGTTCATAATCATCCGTCCGGGGCAGCCGGACCACTTGCAACGAGGATCGAAGATGACAGTTCGTTTTGGCCTGCTTGGCGCCGGCCGTATCGGGAAAGTCCACGCGCGGGCCATAGGCTCCAATCCGGCCGCCGAACTGGTCGCTGTGGCCGACGCTTTCGAGAAGGCGGCAAAGGACATTGCCGACGCCTATGGCTGTGCGATCCGCAGCATCGAGGAGATCGAGAAGGCGTCCGACATCGACGCCGTGGTGATTTGCACGCCAACCGATACCCACGCCGACCTGATCGAGCGTTTCGCCAGGGCCGGCAAGGCGATCTTCTGCGAGAAGCCTATCCATCTCGACGTCGAGCGTGTCGAGAAGTGCCTCGATGTGGTCGACAAGACCGGCGCGACGCTGATGGTTGGCTTCAACCGCCGCTTCGATCCGCATTTTGCTGCCGTGCGCAAGGCGATCGACGACGGCGCAATCGGTAAGGTCGAGCAGGTGGTCATCACCTCGCGCGACCCTGGCCCGCCGCCGCTCGACTACATCGGCCGTTCCGGCGGCATTTTCCGCGACATGACCATCCATGATTTCGACATGGCGCGTTTCCTGCTCGGCGAGGAGCCGGTCAAGGTGCTGGCGACCGCCTCGGTGCTGGTCGACAAGAAGATCGGCGAGGCCGGCGATTTCGACAGTGTCAGCGTCATCCTTACGACCGCCAGCGGAAAACAATGCGTCATCACCAATTCCCGCCGCGCCACCTATGGCTATGACCAGCGCATCGAGGTGCATGGCTCCGAAGGCATGGTCGCTGCGGAGAACCAGCGGCCGGTTTCGATCGAACTGGCGAACGGTAAGGGCTATACGAGGCCGCCGCTGCACGACTTCTTCATGACGCGCTATATCGACGCCTACGCCAACGAGATCGCAAGTTTTATCGAGGCGGAGAGCAAGGGCAAGGCGGCCTCGCCGGGCGGACAGGATGGGTTGCTGGCTTTGAAGCTCGCCGACGCGGCGCTGAAGTCCGCGACGGAGGGTAAGGCCGTCCAGCTCTGAAGGCAGACGGACAAGGCAATAGGGTTTGACACGCCGCGCCTCCCGCATGAGGGCAGGGCGGTTTGGCATTTGATGGAGAGATGGAAAGATGGATGAGGGACGCAACAGCCACACACGCGCCATTGTGACAGGCGGCGCGCAGGGTGTCGGCCTGGCAGTGGCGAACCGGCTGGTGGATGAGGGGTGCCGCGCTGTAGCACTGGTCGGCCGTTCGAAGGAGAAGGGCAAGGCCGCCGTCGACGCGCTGAAGAAGAAAGGCGCAGACGTGATCTTCATCAGCGCCGACCTGTCGGACGCCGCCGCCAGCGGCCATGTCGTGGCCGAGGCGCTTGGGCATTTCGGCAGCCTCAACGCGCTGGTCAACGCCGCCGCCACCTCGGCGCGTGGCTCGCTGGTCGACACCACGCCTGAAGTCTTCGACCAGATTTTCCACACCAATGTGCGCGGCCCTTTCTTCCTGATGCAGCGGCTGGTGCGTCATCTGCTGGAGGCCGAAAAGCCCGGCTCGATCGTCAACGTGCTGTCGATGTCGGCGCATGCCGGCCAGTCGTTCCTGGCGCCCTATTCGTCGAGCAAGGGCGCGCTGGCGGTGCTGACCAAGAACGCCGCCAACGCCTACCGCAAGAACCGCATCCGCGTGAACGCCGTGCTGCCGGGCTGGATGGACACGCCCGGGGAGAACATCGTGCAGCAGAAATGGCATGACGCGCCGGCCGACTGGCTGGAGAAGGCCGAAGCCGGACAGCCGATGGGACAACTGGCGAAACCCGACCAACTCGCCGGCCTGATCGCCTATATGATCAGCCCGCATTCCGGCATCATGACCGGCTCGCTGGTCGATTATGACCAGAACGTCGCGGGGGTTGTCGGGGAGTAGCGCGATATCATCGCACCTCCACCCACGAGGATAGCTCGAACGAACGCGCCATGGCGTGCACGGTGCGCTCGATCTCCAGCCCCTCGTCGAAGTCGACGATGTGGGCTGGCTTGCCCTCCAGCCGCGAGATCAGTTCGCGGCATTCGATCGTCTTCAGGTCGTTGAAACCGAGGCCATGGCCGGGCGCCGGGATGAACCTGTCGTAGGGCTTGTGCTGCGGCGCGATCAGGATCGTGCGAAAACCCTGCTCGGTGGGGCGGTCGGATGTCACATAGAGCTGAAGCTCGTTGAAGCGCTCCTGGTCGAAGACGATCGAGCCTTTCGAGCCGAAGATCTGGATGGCGATGCGTCCCTTGCGGCCCCAGGCCGAGCGGTTGACCAGCAGCGTGCCGGCGATGCCGTTTTCCAGCCGCATCAGCACGCTGGCGATGTCGTAAGTCTCGACGTCGCGGCGCCCGCCGCCGGCGACGGCGCGGTCGGCATAGGGTTTCGCCATGTCGCACATGACGCGCGACACGCGTCCGAAGAGTTTCGAGACCAGCGACAGCGGATGCACGGCGAAATCATCGAGCGCGCCGTAGCCGGACGCGGCCTCGTGCTTCCAGAAGAACAGGGCTTCCGGATCGGCCATGAAGTCCTCGTCCATCTCGATGCGGACGAGGTTGACGTCGCCGATGATCTTTTCGTCGAGCAACTGGCGGATATGCCGGAAGGCGGGGCTCTGGATGTAGTTGTAGCCAAGCACCGCGACCTTGCCGGATTTGCGCGCCTCATCGGTCATGGCTCGCGATTCGACCAGCGCCGGGGCCATCGGCTTCTCGCACCAGACGTGTTTTCCGGCCTTCAGCGCTTCAATCGCCATCTCCGGGTGGAACTGGTTGGGCGAGGTGACCGAGACGATGTCGACCTCCGGGTCGTTCACCACGGCGCGCCAATCTCCTGACGCTTTCGCGAAGCCGAACTCGCGGCCTTTCTTATTAGCCAGCTCATCATTGGCTTCGCCCAGGTGGACGAGCTTTATTTCCGGCACGTCACCGAATACGGTGCCGACCGAATTCCACGCCAGCGCGTGGCATTTGCCCATGAAGCCCGTGCCGATCAGTCCGACGCCAATCATTTTCGATCCTCCAACCTTGCGTGCCGGCTCCAGCGGCAATTTTGTACGAGTTAGTCGATTTTTTGTTGAAATGGAACGGCTGGTTCATTTTATTGTTTGAACATGTCGCAGCGGCATGATCCGGGAGGTCGGCGCGAATGAGTGAGCAGGGAATGGAGGACGAGGCGCCGCGCGACTACGACACGCTGCGCGCGCTGATCCTCGAACGCCGGCAATCGCTGCCAAAGCGCATCGCCCAGGTCGCCGCCTATTCGCTCGACAATCCGGATGAGATCGCCTTCGGCACGGCGGCCAGCATCGCCGCATCGGCGGGCGTGCAGCCTTCGACGCTGATCCGCTTCGCCCAGCATCTGGGCTTTGCCGGCTTCACCAGCCTGCAATCGGTGTTCCGCGAAAGGCTGCGCGAGCGCAATTCCTCATACGAGGAGCGGCTGAGCGGACTACGCGCGGAGGGAGCGGAGGGGGGCGGCAGCCGGAAGATCCTGGAAGGTTTTCTCACGGCGTCGGAGAATTCGCTGGCGACGATGACACGTACGCTGGACGAGGAGGTGCTGAACCGCGCCATCGCGATGCTGGCCGAAGCCGAGACGATCTATATCCTGGCGCGCCGCCGCTCCTATCCGGTCGCCAGCTACATCGCCTATGCGCTGGGCAAGCTGAAGGTGCGTAGCCAGATCGTCGAGTCGCCGTCGGGCCTAAACCCGGAGGTCATCTCCTTCGCAACCGCCAGGGATGCCGTGCTCGCCATCAGCTTCTCGCCCTATGCGCCGGCCACCATCGAGGAGGCGCGGCTGCTGTCCGAGCAGGGCGTACCTATGGTGGCGATCACCGACAGCGCCTTTTCGCCGCTGGCGCAGTTCGCCGACGTATGGTTCGAGGTGGCGGAGGCGGATTTCGGCGGATTCCGTTCGCTTTCGGCCACAATGGCGCTGTCGATGGCCCTGTCGGTCGGCGTTGCCGAGAAACGGCGGTCGCCGTCGCGGCGCGGGAAAAAGGTGGCCGCGCGGTGAGGGAATGTACATTCCATATTGACTGAAAGGTGGAATTAATATTTCATTGAGACGTCATTCGCGGGGTCTGTGGGCCGCGCATCCTTTGACGATGGGAGGCGATCATGGCGAATCCGCCGGACGAAAACACGGCAGAACTCGACGTCATCACCATGGGCCGCGCGTCCGTGGACCTCTACGGCCAGCAGATCGGCTCACGCCTCGAGGATATCGCATCCTTCGCAAAATCGGTCGGCGGATGCCCGGCCAACATCGCCGTCGGCACGGCGCGGCTCGGTCTGCGCTCGGCGCTGCTGACGCGCGTCGGCGACGAGCAGATGGGGCGTTTCATCCGCGAGCAGATGCGCCGCGAGGGCGTGTCGGTCGACGGGCTGGTCACCGACAAGGAGCGGCTGACGGCGCTGGTGCTGCTGGCGGTAGAGGAGGAAGGCGTCTCGCCGATGATCTTCGTGCGCACCGACTGCGCCGACATGGCGCTAGACCCGGATGATGTCGATGAAGCCTTCGTCGCCTCCGCGCGCGCCGTGGTGGTGACCGGCACGCATTTTTCGCGGGAGAACACCGAGGCCGCGCAGCGCAAGGCGATAAGAATCGCCAAGGCGCATGGCCGCAAGGTTGTATTCGACATCGACTACCGGCCGAACCTCTGGGGCCTTGCCGGCCATGCCGCCGGCTTCGAGCGTTACGTGAAGTCCGACCGGGTTTCGAACCGGCTCAAATCCGTGCTGCCGGATTGCGACCTGATCGTGGGCACCGAAGAGGAGATCATGATCGCCTCCGGCGCCGACGATCCGCTGAGCGCGCTGAAGGCGATCCGCGCTCTCTCGCAGGCGACGATCGTGCTGAAACGCGGCGCAATGGGCTGCATCGTCTATGATGGGCCGATCAGCGACGATCTGGAGGACGGCGTCGTCGGCAAGGGTTTTCCGATCGAGGTGTTCAACGTGCTTGGCGCCGGCGACGCCTTCATGTCCGGCCTGCTGCGCGGCTGGTTGGGCGGCGAGAGCCTGGAGACGGCGGCGACCTGGGCCAATGCCTGCGGCGCCTTCGCCGTGTCGCGGCTGCTCTGCTCGCCGGAATATCCGACCTGGGCCGAATTGCAGTATTTCCTCGAACATGGCAGTCCGCACCGGGCCCTGCGCAAGGACGAGACGCTCAACACCATCCATTGGGCGACGACGCGGCGCCGCGCGATCCAGTTGCTGATGGCGCTGGCGATCGACCATCGGGTGCAGCTCGAAGAGGCTGCGGCCGCCGCCGGCGTGGATAGCGGGAAGATCGGGCAATTCAAGGTTCTGGCTGTGAAGGCCGCCGCGCGCGTCGCCGGTGGCCGGGACGGCTACGGCATGCTGATCGACGAGAAGCATGGCCGCGACGCCATGTTCGAGTTCGCGCGGCATTCCTTCGCCTGGCTCGGCCGCCCGGTCGAACTGCCTGGCTCGCGGCCGCTGCGCTTCGAGTTCAGCCAGGACATCGGCTCGCAACTGGTCGAGTGGCCGGTCGAGCACTGCATAAAATGCCTGTGCTTCTATCATCCGGACGATCCGGCGGCGCTGAAGCTGGAACAGCAGGACAAGCTGCGCACCCTGTTCGAGGCCGCGCGCAAGGTGGGGCGCGAACTGCTGGTCGAGATCATCGCCGGCAAGCACGGCCCGCTCGCCGAGGACACGGTGCCGCGCGCTCTGGAAGAGCTTTATGCGCTGGGCATCAAGCCGGACTGGTGGAAGCTGGAGCCTCAGAATTCCGCGGCCGCGTGGCGGCGCATCGGCGCCGTCATCGAGCGCAGCGATCCGCTCTGCCGCGGCGTCGTGCTGCTCGGCCTCGAAGCGCCTGAGAATGAGCTTGTCCAGGCTTTCCGCGCCACTGCCGACGCGCCGGTGGTGAAGGGTTTTGCCGTCGGCCGCACCATTTTCATGGAGCCGGCGGAGCGCTGGTTCGCGGGCAAGATCGGCGACGAGGAAGCGATTGCCGAGATGGCCGCGCGTTTCGAGCGGCTGACCTCGGCATGGCTTGCGGCGCGCAGCCGCAAGGCGGCATAATCCGCAAAAAGATATCCGGCACGGTTCGGGAGGAAACAATGACCAAGACCATCCGCCTGACCATGGCGCAGGCGCTGACGCGCTATTTGGCCCGTCAGATGACCGAGATAGATGGGGCGAAAATGCCGATCTTCGGCGGTGTCTGGGCGATCTTCGGCCACGGCAACGTCGCCGGCGTCGGCGAGGCGCTCTACCAGGTGCGCGACGAGCTCCCGACCTACCGCGCGCACAACGAGCAGGGCATGGCGCATGCGGCGATCGCCTTCGCCAAGGCGAGTTTCCGCCGCCGTTTCATGGCCGCGACCTCGTCGATCGGGCCGGGCGCCACCAACATGGTGACGGCGGCCGCGCTCGCGCATGTCAACCGCATCCCGCTGTTGCTGCTGCCCGGTGATGTCTTTGCCAATCGCGCACCCGACCCGGTTTTGCAACAGGTGGAGGACTGGGCCGACGGCACCGTCTCCGCCAACGACTGTTTCCGGCCGGTCAGCCGTTATTTCGACCGCATCACGCGGCCCGAGCAGATCATGTCCGCGCTCAACCGTGCCATGCAGGTCTTGACCGATCCGGCCGAATGCGGGCCGGTGACGCTCAGCCTCTGCCAGGACGTGCAGGCCGAGGCTTTTGATTATCCGGAGAGTTTCTTCGAGGAACGCATATGGATTCCGCGCCGGCCCCGGCCGGATGAGCGCGAATTCGCGGCCGCCGTCGCGGCGCTGAAGGGCGCAAAAAAGCCGGTGATCATTGCCGGCGGCGGAGTGCTCTATTCCGAAGCCGCCGGCACGCTGAAGGCTTTTGCCGAGAAACACGGCATCCCGGTCATGGAGACCAATGCGGGGAAATCGAGCCTGCCGCACGAGCACCCGCTCAACATGGGCTCGGTCGGCGTCACCGGATCATCGGCCTCCAACCTGCTTGCGGAGCAGGCGGACGTCGTGCTGGCGGTTGGCTCGCGCCTGCAGGATTTCACCACCGGCTCCTGGGCGCTGTTCAAGGCGGATGGCGTAAAGATCGTCGGCCTCAACACGCAGCCTTTCGATGCCGGAAAACATCGCGCGCTGCCGCTGGTTGCCGACGCCAGGGCCGGGCTGGAGGCGCTTGGGGCGAGCCTCGGTGGCTGGAAATCGCCCGACGCCTGGGTGGCGACCGCGAAGGCCGCCAAGGCCGACTGGCTGCAGGCCGCGAAGGCCGTAACCGATCCGACCAACGCGCTGCCGTCGGACGCGCAGGTGATCGGCGCGGTGCATCGCGCGCGGGGCTCCAGGGCGACGCTTGTCTGCGCATCGGGCGGGCTGCCGGGCGAGTTGCACAAGCTGTGGCCGGCCGGCGCGCCGGGCAGCTACCACATGGAATACGGTTTCTCGACCATGGGCTACGAGATCGCCGGCGGGCTCGGCGTGAAACTCGCCAAACCCGACCACGACGTGATCGTCATGCTCGGCGACGGCAGCTACATGATGATGAATTCCGAGATCGCCACTTCGGTCATGATCGGCCGGAAGCTGACCATCGTCGTGCTCGATAACAGAGGTTTCGGCTGCATCAACCGGCTGCAGATGGCGACCGGCGGCGCGAACTTCAACAATCTGCTGAAGGACGCGAAACACGAGGTGCTGCCGCAGATCGATTTCGCCGCGCATGCCGCCTCGATGGGGGCTGTGGCGCGAAAAGTCGCGTCGATCGCTGAACTGGAACGGGCGCTGAAGGAAGCCGAGGCTGACACGAAGACCAGCGTCATCGTCATCGATACCGATCCGCTGATCTCGACCGAAGCCGGCGGCCACTGGTGGGATGTCGCGGTGCCCGAGGTTTCCGTGCGGCCGAGCGTCAACAAGGCCCGCAAGGACTATGAGGAAGCGTTGAGGCAGCGTGTTGTGAACTGATGCGCCTACTTACCCTCCCCCGTGGGGAGGGTCGGCGCGTGGGTCCAAAGGACGGGTGGGGGTCCCAACCGCTGCCCGGCCAAAATCACCCCCACCCGGCGGGCTGGGCCCGCCGACCTCCCCACAAGGGGAGGTAGAAAGCGGAGAGAACTTTGAAAGCCAAACTGGGCATGTCCCCCATCGCGTGGTGGAACGACGATCTGGTCGAACTCTCCGACGACGTGTCGCTGGAGGAATGCCTGCGCCAGTCGCGCTCGGCGGGTTTTACCGGCATGGAAAAGGGGCGGCGTTTTCCAGAAGACCCGGAAATCATGCTGCCGATCCTGAAAAAGGCGGACGTGACGCTATGCGGCGGCTGGTTTTCCGGCACGCTGGTCAACGAGGATATTTCGGCCAACAAGGACCGCATCCAGCCGATGATCGACCTGTTCAAGGCGGTCGACGCGCCCTGCATCGTCTATGGCGAGGTCGGCCGCTCGATCCAGGGCGACCGCTCGAAGCCGCTTGCGGGCAAGGCGGTGCTCTCCGACGATGAGATGAAGGCCTATGCGAAGCGCGTGACCGAGTTCGGCGAATGGTGCGCCGGGCAGGGCATGCCGCTTTCCTACCACCATCACATGGCGGCGGTCGTCCAGTTCGAGCACGAGCTCGACGCCTTCATGAATTTTTCCGGGGAGGGGATTCCGCTGCTGCTCGACGCCGGGCATCTGGCCTTCGCCGGCGGCGACGTGCTGCGCGCCATCGACAGGCACCACAAGCGCATCAGCCACGTGCATGTGAAGGACATCCGCCAGCCGGTGATCGACGGCCTCGACTGGTCGAAGCAGTCGTTCCTCGACGCCGTGGCGCTCGGCGCCTTCACCGTGCCGGGCGACGGTTCACTCGATTTCGGCGCAATCGTCCAGAAATTTGCCGACTACGGTTATGAAGGCTGGTTCGTGGTCGAGGCCGAGCAGGATCCGCGGAAAAACCCGCCGCTGAAAATGGCCGAGGTCGGCCACAAGGAATTGATGCGGGTCATGACTGCGGCGGGTTATACGGTCGAAACACAGGGTTTTCCGGCCGCCTGAGCGTGATATGAGGGAAGCGGCGGCCACGGCCGCCCGAAGGTAAGCAGAACCGAACGGATACTACCCTCATGGCCAACGACCGCGATCACCCCTGGCTCCGCCCGCTGTGGGTTCGGATCGCGATCGTTGTTGTCTGTGCGATTTGGTCCGGCCTCGAATTCTACAGCGGCCAGGCTTTTTGGGGCACGCTTGCCGGCGGCATGGCGGTCTATGCGGCGTGGATGTATCTGGTGAACCATCCGAAGCCGCAGGATCAGCCGTCGAAGGAACAGCAAGAGGAATGACGCAAATGTCGAAGCTTCTGGTCAAGCGCAAAGCCGGTGACGGGCTGGTGGCCAAGATCACGCCGGAAAGCGCCGGCTGGGGTTATGTCGGTTTCGAGCTTCACCGGTTGAAGCCCGGCCAGACAGTGTCGGCACCGACGGGTTCGCAGGAAGTCTGTCTGGTCTTCGTCACGGGCAAGGGCGAGGCGACAGCCGACGGCGAGGATTTTGGCGTGCTCGGCGCGCGCATGTCGCCCTTCGAAGGAAAACCCTGGTCGCTCTACGTCCCGCAGGATTCGCAATGGTCGGTCACCGCCGAGACCGACCTCGAACTCGCCGTCTGCCTGGCGCCAGGACTGGGCAAGGGCCTGCCGGCGCGGGTGATCGGCCCCGAGGACGTCAAGCAGGAGGTTCGCGGCAAGGGCACCAACACCCGCTACGTCACCAACATCCTGCCGGAAGGCGAGCCGGCCGATTCGCTGCTGGTGGTCGAGGTGATCACGCCGGGCGGCCATACGTCCAGCTATCCGCCGCACAAGCACGACCAGGACAATCTGCCGGCGGAATCCTACCTCGAGGAGACCTACTACCACCGGCTCAACCCGCCGCAGGGCTTCGGCTTTCAGCGCGTCTACACCGACGACCGCTCGCTGGACGAGGTGATGGCGGTGGAGGACGGCGACATCGTCATGGTGCCGAAGGGCTATCACCCCTGTGCGGCGTGCCATGGATACGATCTCTATTATCTCAACGTCATGGCCGGGCCGAAGCGCACCTGGAAATTCCACAACGCGCCCGAGCATGAGTGGCTGATGAAGGCGTAGGCGGCAAAGACCCGCCGCCTTGCCGGAGCGAGAACCAAAGCTTCCAAATGAAAACGGCCGGACGATCGTCCGGCCGTTTGCTTTCCGAGGACGCCGCGAGGCGCGGCGCCGGAGGCTCAGATATAGTTCTGCATGAAGCGGACGCCGGCCTTGCCTGCGTATTTGCGCACATGCGCGGCGGCAGCCAGGATGTCCTTGTTCTTGTTGGTCTGGGCCATCTCGATCTTGTGGTCGGAAGGGGCGAGCGGCCGGCCGAACAGCGAGTTGGTGTATTGCACCTGCGCCATCAGGCGCGATTCCGTCTCGGGGTGCGCACCCTTGTGAAGGGCACTGGTATCGACCAGGAAGACGGTTCCGCGCTTGCCAAGGATCTTGGTTTCCTCGTGCGCAATGCCCTGCTCGGCGACCTTCTGGTCCGAATGACGGCCGTCGGCCCACAGGGCGTCCGGACGGTTGCGGTGCGTGCCGCGCAACAGCACGTGCGGTCCGGAAGTGAGATTGACGTCGCTCAGGTAGACGAACATCTTCACGAAGCCCAGCCGGTGCATGTCGTGATGATAGAGTTGCGCCGTATCCGAGAGCTGCTTGTCGTTCTTGGCCTTCACGAAGGAGTTGAGGAAGGAAACCGGGGTGTTGAAGATCGGCGGGACGCCCATATAGGCCTGCACGATCGACAGCAGCAGCGGGTCTGACGAAAGCTGGTACATCTCCTCGAAGCTCGCGAGCCAGCGCGCGTCGCCCTTGATCTGCATCGGCGCGCCAGGCTTGCCGTCCAGGGCACCCTGCACCTTGTCACCGTGGTTCTCGACCAGCTTGCCGAGGATCTTCTGCTTCAGGCTTTCGACGATGGTCTCCGGAATGGTGAACTTGGCCTTCCAGTAGCCATGCAGCTCAAGGTGGCGGGCGGCGCCCTGGACAACCTTCGCCCAGGCGTCAGCAGTCTCGTCCTCACCGTCCTCGCCATTCACGAGACTGACGGTCGTATCGTCCATCATGTCCCCTTCCGGGGCAGCCGGCTTCGCCGCGGCGGCGGGCTTGTCGCCGTTCGGCTGCGGCACATACTCGCCGAACAGCGTCTGCGACATGTCGTAGCGGGTCTTGCGGACATGCGAGGCGATGACGTCGCTGAACACCTTGTTGCTTTTGCCCTTCGTCTCCGAGAAGGCGGCACGCATGTTCATGTATTCGTCCTGGTCGTTGACCGAGGTAAGCGTGTATTTGCGATACGCCTCGGCGGCGCGGCGGGCGCGCCAGTTCGGCTCCAGATAGTCGCCGATATTCTGGCGGAGGTCCTCGGCGGCGATCTGTTCAACCTGGATCGAATCGTTACGGGCCTCGATAAGAATCTTGTCTGAACTCATAGTGCAATCATTCCTCTTCCCGGCTGGGTGAATGGGCTAGCAATAGATGAAATAACGCGACTGTCAAAGCCGGTTCAACCACCTTGGCTGGCGCTTCCGTGTGCCTCACGGAATTCCTGATCCTATAATCCGCTCTGATAGAGGGTCTCGATGTTTCAAGCGCTTCTCAACTGCTCTTGGCATCTTTGCCGGCTTCGGGGCTCAACGGAAGATTGCCGCAACAACCAAGAAGCCGCACATCGAGCAAATCTTTTTGACCCCGTGATGACGGACGCTGAGGGCGGTTCCATATCCCAGAAATTCCGCGATCGCAATCTTGATTGAATCAGGCCACTTTGGCGGGGCGATGCCTTCCCGGCGGACAAGGCAGCCTGGGCGCTATCGAAAACCAGATGGGAATAGTCGGCCATACGAACTTGCTTTGCGGTCGCCTCCGCCATAAAGAGAGCCCGCCGGAGTGTAGCGCAGCCTGGTAGCGCACCTGATTTGGGATCAGGGGGTCGCAGGTTCGAATCCTGCCACTCCGACCATCCGGATGATCATATAGGATATGGTCAGCCGCTGTGACGGTCTGGGCGCCGGGGCGAATCATTTTGATGCGCGACAGGTCGTATTTCATCGATTTCCGAGGCTGGTGGTGGTTTGCCTCGGAAACCGCAGCAGGATCGTAAGCCGCCGGCCCGACGAGCGCGGTTCCGGCGACTTGTGAGCGCCGCCCGCCGCTATTCTGCCGCTTGCTGACTGGCGACCTCTCCGCGGGCGTCGAAATGGGCGCTCTTGAAGGTCTGGACGATCTTGGCAACCATCCAGTTATTGACATGCCGGCCGTCGTCCTCGCGGAAGCTGGTCGGCGCGTTCGACATCACCAGTTCATAGGACGGGAAGTAGGTGACGTTCGGGTACTTGCGTGCCAAGGCGCCGAGGACGGCACGCAGGATGCTCTTGCCTTCGGTGTTGGCGACCAGAATGTCGTCGACGCCGAATGTCCGCGACAGGCCGACCGGCGATACGGTCAGGACGATTCGTGCTTCGGGTCTGACCTTACCGATGATCTGGATCACGCGTTCCATGTTCGCGAAGTTCTCCTCGTACGAGGACATATGGAACTCGGTCTCTTGTTCGCCTGCGCCGCCGGCATAGCCGGGTTTCTGGCAAGCCATCAGACCGGACTTCCTGTTGCGGAAGACTTCAGCCATGCCGAGCGTCATGAAGAACACCGAGGCTTCGCGGATACCGCGGTCGATTGCCGCGCTGGTAAGCCGGTTGGCTTCGAGCAAATCCTCCGGCGTGCGGCCAAAAATCATGCGGCGGTACGGATCCTGATAGGCTTTTGTTCCGCCCCAGTAGATGTCCTTGGTCACCCAATAGTCGTCGGGCGCGAAGCTCAATTCGCCGATGTGCCGTTCGAATTCCTGCCGGATGGTAAAGGAGTTGAAATAGTCCATATGCGGCCGCGCGGGCAGCCGATCCATCCTGTACCGATCCGGCGCCATCGGCACATCCTGCATCGGCGGTCCCACGTCGAATCCTTCCGCGGTCAGGTAGAGCCGGATGCGCTCGGCGAAGCAACTGCCGATCGTGAAGAGCTTGTCCTTGTGGCCGAACAGCGGCTTGATCGGAACGGTCATCACCTTGTTGACATGGTGTGTGCTCCACCGCGGATTCGGCTTTTCGCGCGCGAGGATTTTCTTGATCGGTGCGTCGACCGGAGCAGCGTCGAAGGACGCGGGTGCTGCGTTGTCGTACTCGGCCATGGATTTGACTCCCCCCATTTTGCGGGCAGTTAGGAAACTTGATGCCTTCTCAGCATCAGAGACATAGACCGAATCACTTCCTGTTTGGACTGGCAAGAGCCAGGGTGCCAACGTGCTTGTGCCCGAGGCCCGGTCGAACACCACGCAGCTTCATGCCGGGCGGCTTCCCGGCCAAACAGCGGCGGTTCGTCGGAACATCCGATGCCTATGATCAAAGTCGGGCGGAAGCTAGACCAAGCCACGCTGGTCGGCAATGCATTGCCGGGTCGATAGGGCTCCGACCTCAGGTTGACGAAAGGTCAGCTACTCCTGTGGACACTTTGCGGCAGAGGCCAGGCGCCTGGAAGACGCATAGTGCAAGCATGCCAAACCGAGGTCGAGTGATGCTGGATCGATGGCATCAGGAAACGGGCTGAACGTCGGCCTCGGCATTGTCGTAAAGCATTGCTATGCGCCGTTTTTCGGGAGGCAGCTTGCCGATATCCTTAGGCTTACGCTTTGCCAGCCGCTGGGTGGCGCGCTTGTTTTGCTCCACATATTTGGCGTTTGTCGGTTCCAATGTGGCAGCCTGACTGGCATGCCGGCTTGCCTGTTTCAAGGCTCCGTTGGCCATGAACATCACGCTCAGGGCATAGTGCGATTTCGCGAAGGCCGGATGTGTCCGGAGCAACCGGCGGTGTAGACTGATTGAAAGATCGATCCGGCCCAGGTCCCGCATGCACACCGCCAGCGCCCACTGATAGTCCGCGAAGTTGACATAAAGGCCGCGCGCCGCCGCAAGATGCCCGACAGCCGACTTTGCCTGTCCCAATTGCAGGAAGGCGTGGCCCGTCAGATATTGCGCAAAGTCGGAGGAAGGGTGAAGCGATGTCGCCTTGACCCCTATCTCGGCAGCCTTCGCCCAGTCCCGCGCCGAATGGGCGACGAAAAGCGCGTAGTAGGCTTCAGGGAACCCTTCGATCTCGCATCCGAACCCGTCCTCGAGCATTGGCGGGGGCGGTTCGTTGTTCAGCAGTCTGCGGATCATCGGCGTCAACCGCTCTCTGTTGCGCAGATAACCGCCCGGGCCGTGGCCGACGAAATTCATCGACCGGGCCTCGTAATTCGGGAGTCCCTTGGCGAGGGACATGCAATACAGATCCAGCGGATCATTTTCGCCCGCGAGCGAATAGATCGGCATGGTAGCCTGCGCGATGAAGCGGTGGATGTTGAGGAAAGGTGTCTTTGCATCCGGGGCCAGAAGCCGTTCGCTGCGGCTTGCCGGCAGGCGGATCGTCGTTTCGGCGCCGAAGGCGAGCACGCGCGCGCCAAGCAGGCTGCCGAACAGGATCGCGCCATGCCCGCCCATGCTCTGGCCGACCGTGTAGATCTCCGTGGCCCCGAGATGACGGGCCCACAGCTTGATGTTCATGATGGTTGTCGGCAGATCGGAGCCGAGGCCGGGCACGCCGTTCTGGTACCACTCGTTCTTGCCGTTGTTGACGTAGAGCCGGCTCGCGTCGAGCTCCATGCCGACCTTCCAGAAATGAAAGGACCGCGGCGGGACGCTCGAGCCACTGAAGAGTATGATGAGTTTCGTCGACCCCGCGACCGGAACGAATTGGAAATGCGCCCCGCCTTCCTCGGTTGGTGGCGAGGAGAGGGGCCGTTGGTTGTTTTCGAAATCCATTCTGATCGGCAGTCCGCTTTTAGAAGGCCATTATGCGGTGGCGGTAAGCCCGCTCAAGCAGGAGGCCCGTGACGAGAAAGAGGGCTCCGATAACAAAAACATAGGTTTTGTCCAAGAGCGGATCGTAGGTCAGGTACACTGCGGTGCGGATCCACTCGACACAGTGCAGGATGGGATTCCATCCAATCACCGCCTGCATGGCGGGCGGCGATAGGGCCGGCACGTAGAAAACACCCGAAAGAATCAGCAGCGGAAAACGGATGACGCCCCATATCCGTTCATATGTCGGCAGCAGGGTGGCCACGACGGCATTGAAGGTACCGACACCAAAGCTCAGGAAGCAGAGAGCGCCAAGAGCCTCGGCAAACTTGACATAGTTGATGATGACCTTTTCTTCGCTGACGATGGAGAGCATGGAATAGAAGATAATCCAGATTATGAACATGATGATCGTTTCGAGGACAAGCCTCGCGACAATCGCGTCGATCGGTTTCACTGGCGGATAGGCCAACAGTGCTTTGTTAGCCGTTATGGCGCTAAGCCCGCGCGAGGCGATCGCGCTGAACATGCGGAAGGTTAGGATTCCGGAGAGGATGAACAGCAGCAGGTTCTGGCCGAAGGGTATGCGATTCTCGATGAACGACCTAACGGCAACGACAAACACGACATAGGCCATCGGCTCCAGCAGCAGCCAGATGAACCCGAACTTGTTGCGGCCGAAACGGGTTCTCGTCTCGCGCAAGATCATGGCGGTAACCACGCGGGCGGCTACGCCGATCTGGCTGGAAAAGGTTGGCGTACGGACTTCGCTGAGCATCTGATTTTCCGCAGTCATATTGCCGACGGCGCTTAGACCATATCATCGTGGATCGCGCCAGCCGTCACCAAAGCAGCAACTGGAGACAAAAATGCGGCCATCCCGCTGCTCTTTATAGCTCCGGTAGGGAGATCGCCTCTCCCCGGCAGTGGCACGCCGAGTCATCGAACAATCCTCCGCTCAATCGGGGGGCGACCCCGTCATCGCTCAGCCTTCTTGCCCAACAGGCTCATCATGATCTACAGACGAAAGGGCAGATCAACGTCTTGGACGGTTCGCAGCAGGTCCGCTTTGACGGATCATACAAAGCTCGGCATCCCCGGCGGATATCTGTTTGGGAATTCAGGATTGCGTTCCTGGATCGCCGGCACCAAACTCTGAGGACACCTATGTCAGCGCGCATCTACAGCCCTGCCAAGACCGCGATGCAGTCCGGGAAGGCCAAGACGGGATATTGGGTTCTCGATTTCGACCCCGAGAAGCCGCGCAAGATCGACCCGCTGATGGGCTATACTACCTCGTCGGACATGAAGAGCCAGGTCCGGCTCACTTTCGACACTAGGGAAGAAGCCATTGCCTATGCCGAGAAACACGGCATCGCCTTTCGCGTGCAGGAGCCCAAGGAAGCCAAGCGGCGGCAGATTTCCTATGCGGAGAATTTCCGCTATGACCGCAAGACGCCCTGGACGCACTGAACGCCCCGCCTGCCACATCGCCGCCAGCGCGGCGAGCAGTATGCCAAGGCGTAGTCTTTGGTCCCGTAGCTCAGCTGGATAGAGCACCGGCCTTCTAAGCCGATGGTCGCAGGTTCGAATCCTGCCGGGATCGCCACTAACCGCCTGTTATCAAACGTGAATTAGCTGTTACGATTTGGCAGCGCAGGACGCTTTTGTGCCGTGTCGGGGCATCGCGGAAATTCGCTTGCGCCAACGAAAGCGCCTCTCTGTCATCCGTAGAACGCGAAACACCCGAAACAGAACTTGAATTCGAATTGAGAGAAATCAACCCGCAAAAGTTGTTGCAGCCTACAGGGTTGTATCACTATATGCTCGCCTGCACCACATTGGAGCAGGCGACGCGGTCTGCGTGGAGGGGGAATCGATGGCAATTGTATCTGGCGGCACAACTGTCGCCCTGGACATGAGCGGCCTGAAGGTCGCTGACCTTTTTGACTATGACGATGCCACCACGACACCCACCGAGGCGAAATATTTCGACGACGCCAAGAATTTTGTCCTCGTCAAGGGCGCTGGCCTGACCTTCGATGCATCGGACGCGCTCACGGGCGGCACCCTCTCGACTTTCGAACTGGTGGCGGCGGGTGAAACCACCTTCAAGATCGCATCCATTCCGAACGTCAAGGTGACGGATCTCTCGAAGTTCATCGCATCCGGTGACACCAAGGGCCTGCTCGGGCTTGTGCTGGCCGGCAACGACACCATCACCGGGACGGGCCTGGACGACAAGCTGTCCGGCTTCGGGGGTGACGACACCTTTGTCGGTGGCGGAGGGAAAGACGCCATTGATGGCGGGGCCGGGGTGGACACGGCGAGCTACCTTACGTCTAACGCTGGCGTCACCGTCAATCTGCAACTGGGCACCGGCACCGGCGGCGACGCCCAGGGCGACACGCTGACCGGCATCGAGAAACTGATCGGGTCGAAATTTGCCGACAAGCTGACCGGAAGCGCTGGAGATAACATCCTGATCGACGGCGGACGCGGTATCGATACGCTGACCGGCCAGGGCGGCGACGACGTCTATGCCGTCCACAATGCCGGCACCGTGATCGTCGAGGCGGCAGGCGCGGGCAGTGATCGCGTTGGTGCGGGCGTCAAAACCTTTGTGCTGGGTAATGGCGTCAGCGCCGAGTTGCTCAACACCACGTCGCTGAAGGCAGCCTACGCGATCAACCTGACCGGCAATGATTTTGTCCAGTTGGTGCGCGGCAATGCCGGCGACAATGTGCTGGATGGCAAGGGCGGCAACGACATTCTCCACGGCATGGGCGGCAAGGATACCTTCGTGTTCTCCTCGGCGCTGGGCGCCAGCAATGTCGATACGATTGCCGACTTCAAGGCGGCCGACGACACCATCAATCTGGAAAACGGCGTCTTCACCGCGCTGACGACAACCGGGGCGTTGGCAGCGGGCAGCTTCCAGGCCAACGCCACCGGTGTGGCGGCTGATGCCGACGACCGCATCATCTACGAGACCGACACCGGAAAACTGTTCTACGACGCGGATGGCAATGGTTCCGGGGCCGCCGTTCACTTCGCCACCCTCACCGGCAACCCGACGCTGACGGCGGCCGACTTTGTGGTGATTTAAGCTGATCGGCCATCGAATGACGAAGCCCGGCCGCGCCTTCGCAGCCGGACTTCAGGTTGGGGACCGGACTTTTAAGCCGATGATCGCAGGTTCGGATCCTGCCGGTTGAACCCCCGAAGCTTCCGTTTAATGTAAGAAAATCAAAGGTGTTAGCCGGGGCGCAAACGCGCGCCACTAGGCTAAAAGAGTTTTCTCGGCTAACTTTTAGTTGGACCCTGGGGGTGAGGAAATCGCTGGATTAAACACCCAAACTCATGGCGGTTTCGGCCTGAAGTGGTTCATGCCGCCGACGTTGAATAAACATTCGGCGTCGGCAGTACATATTTGTCAACCGCCCTTCACGATTTCGTGTATTCTCGCCGGCGGAGCGGGCTGGGAGGAAAAGAATGTTTAGCCAGGCCGTTCCGGGCCGCTGGCTTCACCCACCCCCCACCCAGGGGCCAGCGGCCCTCAATTCTCCCGCCTTAGCTCCAGAGCGAGCCATACAGCGCCGCGATGATGCCGACGACGATGCCTGCGGTGATCACCATGACGATTATGGCGATCAACCAAGGCGGGCCTCTTTGCGCGGGCATGGATATTTGTCCTGGGCGAGGATCATACCTCACGCCCGCCTCTGTCGCCAGCGGATGAGTCCGCGTCCTCAAATTCGGACCGGCCCTTGAATTTTTTGGCGCGGGACCACGACTATGAAAGCACCGCTCACTGTGGCGTTGCGCAGCGCATGCCTGCGATCCGTCAGCAGGGATGCTTCAGACTGCCGCCGCCGCCGCCAGCCCGCGCTTGAGATCGGCTCTCAGGTCATCCGCATCCTCCAGCCCGATCTGCAGCCTCAGAATCGGCCCTTCATAGGAATTCCTGGCAACCGTGCGGTCGCTGATGTTGACCGGCACGGCGAGGCTTTCGTAGCCGCCCCACGAATAGCCGAGTCCGAAGATTTGCAAGGCATCGAGGAAGGCGTGGGCGCTGGCCGGTCCGCCGCCGTCGAGCACGATCGAAAAGATGCCGCTCGCGCCGGAAAAGTCGCGTTTCCAGATGGCGTGGCCGGGATTGCTCTCCAACCCCGGATGCAGCACGCGCGCCACGCCGGGCTGCGTTTCAAGCCAGCGTGCGAGCGCCAGCGCGCTCTGCTGATGCCGTTCCAGCCGCACGCCCATGGTGCGCAGGCCGCGCAGCACCTGGTAGACGTCGTCGGGGCCGGAGCAGGCGCCGAGCGTGAAGAACGTCTCCTGCAATGTCTTCCAGCAGTCTTCGTTGGCCGACACGGTGCCGGCCAGCACATCGGAATGGCCGGCCGGATATTTGGTGGCGGCGTGGATCGAGATGTCGACGCCATGGTCGAGCGGGCGGAAGAACATCGGGGTCGCCCAGGTGTTGTCCATCATGACAGTCGCGCCGCTCGCCTTGGCCACGCGCGCAATCGCCGGAATATCCTGCATCTCGAAGGTGTTGGAGGCCGGCGATTCGGTGAAGACGACTTTTGTGTTCGGCTTCATCAGCGCCTCGATGCCGGCGCCAACGAGCGGGTCGTAATAGTCGACCTCAATGCCCAGCCGCTTCAGCATCGTGTTCGCGAAATGGCGGGTCGGATGGTAGACCGAATCGGTGATCAGCACATGGTCGCCGCTCGACAGGAAGGCCAGCAGCGGCACGGTGACCGCCGCCAGTCCGGACGGAACGACGATGGTTCCCGCCGATCCTTCCAGCGCGTCAACCGCAGCGGCCAGCGCGTCGGTGGTCGGCGTGCCCCGTGTGCCGTAGGTGTATTTCTGGTTGCGCGCGGCCATCGTCGCCGCGTCGGGATAAAGCACCGTGGAGGCATGCACCACCGGCGGATTGACGAAGCCGAAGAAGTCGCGCGGGTCGTTGCCGGCATGCGCCAGCAGCGTATTGGTTCCCAACCCCGCAAAGTCCCGTGTGGCCATATGATCTCCGTCCGTTCCATGGCCTGAATCGCAACCGGCCTTGTTCCGAAGCCTTAGAGCGGCGGCCACCGCGCCGCAACATACCGATCCGGACAGAGGGCGGAACCAGTTGCGCCAGGCTTTTTCTGCCGTGCCGGGAAAAGAACGGGCCTTCGCGTCGTTGACCGATTCGCGACGAAAGGAGTCTCAATCAAGCGGCTGTCGCAGCGTCGTATTTTCAAACTCTTGCCGCCTTGGTCATTCCGCTTGACCTCGCGGGAATAATCGCCTTCGATGCGGGTCTTGAATGGGGAACACGGCGCGAGCGTCACCAACGACGCCGCGTCTCGGGAAATGGGCCCGAGCGGGAAACGCCGCCTCATAAGGGGAAATCGGGATGGAATCCCGTCAAACAGAAAAGGGCTTGTAACGATGAAAAATGCTTTGAAGGTCGTTCTCGGCGCTGCCGCGCTTGGGATGGCGAGTTTTGCCGCATCCGCCGGCACGCTCGAGGACGTGAAGGCCAAGGGCTTCGTCCAGTGCGGCGTCAACACCGGTCTCGCCGGTTTCTCCGCGCCGAACGACAAGGGCGAATGGACCGGCCTCGACGTCGACTTCTGCCGCGCTGTGGCGGCCGCGGTGTTCGGCGACGGCACCAAGGTGAAGTTCACCGGCCTCTCCGCCAAGGATCGCTTCACCGCGCTGCAGTCCGGCGAGGTCGATATCCTCTCGCGCAACACGACCTGGACGATCAGCCGCGACACCGCCCTCGGCCTGAATTTCGGCGGCGTGACCTACTACGACGGCCAAGGCTTCATGATCAACGCGAAGAAGATCCCCGATGTGAAATCGGCGCTTCAGCTCTCCGGCGCGGCGATCTGCGTCCAGGCTGGCACGACGACGGAACTGAACCTCGCCGACTACTTCAAGGCCAATAATCTCCAGTACAATCCAGTGGTGTTCGAGAAATTCGAGGAGGCCAATGCCGCCTATGACGCGGGCCGTTGCGACGCCTACACGACGGACCAGTCCGGCCTCTATGCCGTGCGCCTTCAGATGTCGGCTCCGGACGATCACGTCGTCCTGCCCGAGATCATCTCGAAGGAGCCTCTCGGACCGGCAGTGCGCCAGGGCGACGACAAGTGGTTCGACATCGTCAAGTGGACCTACTACGCGCTGCTGAATGCCGAGGAAGCCGGCATCACCCAGGCCAATGTCGAGGAGATGAAGGGTTCTGCCAATCCGGACATCAAGCGTCTGCTCGGCGTCGAGGCCGAAACCAAGATCGGCACCGACCTTGGCCTGACCAACGACTGGGTCGTGAACATCGTCAAGGCGACAGGCAATTATGGCGAGATTTTCGAGCGCAACGTCGGCCAGGGCAGCCCGCTGAAGATCGCCCGCGGCGTCAACGCCCTGTGGACCAAGGGCGGCCTGCAGTACGGCATGCCGATCCGCTGATCGGCGCCGCCGGCCGGAGGGGCGTTCCCTCCGGCCTTCCCGGTTCGAGGCTGAATAACGGCCCGGACCCAATGTCATAGGAAGGGGAACCCTGTGGCGACACAAGATATCGTCAGCGTGGGGCAGCCCGCCAAGGCTTCGCTTCTCTACGATCCGAAAGTCCGAAGCTTCGTCTTCCAGATGGTGCTGGTCCTGTTGCTGGTGGCCGGCATCTGGTGGATCGTCGACAACACGATCGAGAACCTTCGGCGGTCCAACATATCGACGGGCTTCGCCTTCTTGCGCGGCCGCGCCGGCTTTGACATCTCGGATAGCCTGATCGAGTACACGTCGGACTCGACCTTCCTCCGCGCGCTGATCGTCGGCGTTTTGAACACCCTCAAGGTAGCCATCGCCGGCATCATCTTTGCCACGATCATCGGTTTTCTTGTCGGCATCGGCCGCCTGTCGAACAATTGGCTGATCCGCAAGATCTGCACGGTCTATGTCGAGGTTTTCCGCAACATTCCGCCGCTGCTGGTCATCCTGTTCTGGTATCAGGGCGTGCTGGCCTTGCTGCCACAGGTTCGCCAGAGCCTCGAACTGCCGTTCAGTTCGTTCCTCAACGTTCGCGGCTTTTATCTCCCGGCAATCGTGTGGAACGGTAGCGGTTTGATGGTGCTAAGCGGGCTCGTGATCGGCCTGTTGCTAAGCTGGTACGTTGCTCGTCGGGCCTATGCTCGCCAGATGGCAACGGGCCAGTCCTTTCCGGTGATTTGGGTCAGCCTGGCGTTGATCATTGGCATGCCGTTGCTCGCCTATCTTCTGGCCGGCATGCCGGCCACGGTCGATTACCCGCAGAAGGGCGGCTTCAACTTGACCGGCGGCGCCAACGTCAAGCCGGAATTCCTGTCTCTTCTTCTGGCACTCTCCTTCTACACGGCCGCGTTCATCGCCGAAATCGTCCGTGCCGGCATTCTGGGCGTGCCGAAAGGGCAGACGGAGGCGTATTCCGCACTCGGCCTGCGGCCTCCCAAAGGCCTTCGCCTCGTGGTCATCCCCCAGGCGCTGCGCATCATCATCCCGCCGCTCACCAGCCAGTATCTCAACTTGACCAAGAATTCGACGCTCGGCGTGGCGATCGGCTATCCTGAACTTTACTCCGTCGGCGGCACCACCTTGAACCAGACCGGACAGTCGATCGAGGTCGTGGTGATCTTCATGATCGTTTACCTGTCGATCAGCCTCGCCACTTCCGCGTTCATGAACTGGTTCAACACCAAGATGGCTCTGAAGGAGAGATAGACCATGCAGGAACATGATCTCTCCTGGGTAAGGACGGAAATGACGCTGGCCCAGCCTGCGCCGTCCGGTCAGGTCGGCGCCGGCGCCTGGATCCGCAACAACCTGTTCTCCACGCCCGTCAATTCTGCGATCACCGTGGTCGCCGCCCTGGCGATCGCGTGGGTGGTGCCGCAGATGCTCAACTGGCTGTTCTTCAGTGCCGTCTGGAGCGGCGCCGACCGAACGGCCTGTTTGACGACGGAGCAGGGAGGGCAGCTTGCGGCCGGCTGGTCTGGCGCCTGTTGGCCGTTCGTGAGCAGCCGCTTCGGTTTTTTCATGTTCGGCCGCTATCCGGTCGACGAGCGTTGGCGCGTCATCCTGTGCGGCATAATCTTCATTGCCCTGCTTGCGCCCTTGCTGATCCCGCGCGCGCCCTACAAGCGGTTGAACGCCATCCTGTTCTTCGCGGTGTTTCCGTTCGTCGCCTTCTTCCTGCTGATTGGCGGTTTTTTCGGCCTGTCCTATGTCGAGACGCCGCTGTGGGGTGGCCTGATGGTCACGCTGGTGATCTCCTATGTGGGCATCGTCACGTCCCTGCCTCTGGGAATAGTGCTGGCACTCGGGCGGCGCTCCAAAATGCCGATTGTCAAGCTGCTGTCGGTGGTGTTCATCGAAACGGTGCGCGGTGTGCCGCTGGTCGCGGTTCTGTTCATGGCGAGCTTCATGCTGCCCTTGTTCGTGCCGCCGGGCATGACCTTCGACAAGCTGCTGCGCGCGCTGATCGGCGTGGCGCTGTTCTCGTCAGCCTATATGGCGGAGACCATTCGCGGCGGCCTCCAGGCTATTCCGAAAGGCCAATACGAGGGCGCGGATTCGCTTGGCCTCGGCTTCTGGCAGAAGATGGGGCTGATCGTCATGCCTCAGGCGCTGAAACTGGTCATTCCGGGCATCGTCAACAACTTCATCGGTCTGTTCAAGGACACCACGCTGGTCCTGATCATCTCGCTGTTCGACCTGCTCGGCGTCGTCAAGCAGAGCATTTCCGGCGACCCGACCTGGGCCACGCCGCAGACCGCCAAGACCGGCTACGTCTTTGCCGCAGCGATCTTCTGGATGTTCTGTTTCAGCATGTCGCGCTATTCTCAATACATGGAACGCCGGCTCGATACCGGGCACCGCAAATAACCGCGGGCCATGAGCCTCGCTAAAAGGGAACCTTCGATGGTCATTGAAAACGCAGTCAGCGCCGAGGAAATCAAGGTTGACGTCAAGAAGATGCACGTCTCCGACACGGACGTCGCCATCGATATCGTCGCCATGCACAAATGGTATGGCGACTTCCATGTGCTGAAGGACATTAACCTCAAGGTGATGCGCGGCGAGCGAATCGTCATCTGCGGCCCTTCGGGCTCCGGCAAGTCGACGATGATCCGCTGCATCAACCGGCTTGAAGAACACCAGAAGGGCAAGATCGTCGTCGACGGCAAGGAACTCACCAACGATCTGAAGAAGATCGACGAGGTCCGGCGCGAGGTCGGCATGGTGTTCCAGCACTTCAACCTGTTCCCGCATCTGACCATTTTGGAGAACTGCACGCTTGCGCCGATCTGGGTGCGCAAGATCCCGAAGAAGCAGGCGGAAGAGACCGCCATGCACTTCCTGCGCCGCGTCAAGATTCCCGAACAAGCCAACAAATATCCCGGCCAGCTTTCCGGCGGCCAGCAGCAGCGCGTCGCCATCGCCCGTTCGCTGTGCATGAACCCGCGCATCATGCTGTTCGACGAGCCGACTTCGGCGCTCGACCCGGAAATGATCAAGGAGGTGCTGGAGACGATGGTCGGGCTGGCCGAGGAAGGCATGACCATGCTCTGCGTCACCCACGAGATGGGCTTTGCCCGCAAGGTGGCGAACCGGGTGATCTTCATGGATCAGGGCCAGATCGTCGAGCAGAATACGCCGGCCGAGTTCTTCGACCATCCGAGGCACGAGCGGACGAAACTGTTCCTAAGCCAGATCCTGCACTGAGGCTTGATCCGCAGGTTGCCAAAATTCGGCGGCTTGAACTCAGCTTCAGCAGCAAGGTGCACTGCACGGCCTTGAGCCCGGCGCAATCGCCGGGCTCTTCTTTTGCGGGTGGCCGAATCGCCGGAGATTCGCAGGTCGGGAGTGTGAGCGTGGTGAAGCGGCTTTTCCGTGCTTGCGGTATCATAATCGGCTTGTTCGTCGTGGCGGTCGCGCTGGGCACGCTCGTGCCCCGGCCGCTGTTCGGGCCGGGAAGCGACGACGCGCCAAAATCCCGCCGCATCCTCGTCCTGTCCAATCCGATCCATACCGACATCGCCGTTCCGCTCGACGACGTGGTTTTGCGGACCTTCGGTTTCCTGCTCGACGACGGCATGCCGCTCGACGCACCGGAGGTGAAATACCTGGTTTTCGGGCGCGGCAGCCGCGAATTTTACATCGCCACACCCACCTGGGACCAGTTGAAGCCGATGCCGTTGCTGAAGGGACTGACGCTCGACCGCGCTGCCATGCATATCGACGTTGCCGGCCCGATCCCCGAACCGCATCCAGAGGTCAACGGTTTCGATGTCGGCGAGCGCGAATTCGGTGCCATGCTGGCGTTCATCAAGGATAGCTTTTACGAGGATGCCGAGGGGCCGCTGATCATTCCGGGCGTCGGCTACGGCTCATTCGACAAATTCTACGAGGCGGACGGCTACTTCACTGCGCTTGTCGGCTGCAACACCTGGACCGCAAGGGCACTGCGCGAGGCCGGCATCACAACGGGAATGTGGAACCCGTTGCCGGTCACGCTGCGATGGTCACTCGAATTACATAATTGATTTCAACGGTTTATGGCGAATTGATGTCTTCGCCGTAGAGCCAGTCCATGTCGGCGGCGAGGCTTTCTGGCGACCGCGAAGCGAGCACGAGGTTCCGACCCCAGGCGGCCGGGCCGGCGGCATGCCATACGAAGCGATTGAAGGCACCGCGCCGCGCAACTTTTTGGATTCGAAGGCGCCGGGCCTGCTCCCAGGTCGCGAGTGATTTGGCCAAGTCAGTTGAAGGGCTGGAAGAAAAAGCTGCGGCGAGTGTCCACGCATCCTCAATGGCCATGGCCGCACCCTGCGCGGCGAATGGCGTCATGGCGTGGGCCGCGTCGCCGATCAGCGCGAAATTTCCGTGTTGAATCCAAGGCTTGGCGGAATCGACCGTGTGGATCGGCCAAGCGGTCCAGGCATCCGCGTCTTCGGCAAGTGCTGCCAGCGGCGTCGCGCTACGGCGGAGCATGTCGCGCAACGGCGCGGGGTCGGGTTTGCCCGACCAATCCTCGCCAAGTACCTGACCTTGCGTGAAAGCAACGAAGTTGAACTCTGAGCCACCGCGCAGCGGATAGGCGACGAGATGGAAACCCGGATGCAGGAACGCATTCACCGTCAGGTCCGGAAAAAGGTTTCGGATCAAGGGGTTGTCAGCGGGAATGGTCCGCCGCCATGCCACGAGCCTGACCGAACGGGCTGCAACCCCCGGCAAAACCCTGTTTCGCAGCTTCGACCACACGCCGTCGGCGCCGACAAGCAGCATTCCTCCCAGACGCCTTTCCACTCCGCCGGTCCGGATCTTGATGACCACACCGCTCGACTCGGAAGGCTGGAAATCCTCCACGACCGTGTTGGTGATCAACGAGATCTTTTCAGTTCGGGCTACCGTCGCCAGCAGTGCCTTTTGCAGGTCGGCGCGGTGGACGACCAGATAGGGTGCGCCCCACCGCCGTTCGGCCGAAGCGCCAAGCGGGACGCGGGCGAGTTCCCGCAGATCCTTTGCGTTGCGGAGCACGATGGCGGGCGGGCGAACGGCCAAGCGTTCCAGGCCGGCGAGCACGCCGAGCCGGTCAAGGATGCGGGTGGCGTTGGGCGAAAGCTGAAGCCCGGCGCCGATCTCGCCAAGTTCCGGCGAGCGCTCGAAAACCTGGACCGAAAAGCCGCGCGCCGCGAAGGCCAGTGCGGCGGTCAGCCCGGCAATGCCTGCTCCGGCGACGATGATCCGCGAAGGTCGTTCGGCTTCCATGAAATGTCCGGCCTCGCCGGACGTCGCTCAGGCCGCCTGGCTAATATAGGCGCAGCCTTCCGGCCGCGTTTCATACGCCTTGAGCGCATGGTTGTAGCGGAAAAGCGTCGAGCAGTAGGGGCAGACTTTTTCGTCGTCGGCGCCCATGTCGAGGAACACGTGCGGATGGTCGAAGGGCGGGTTGGCGCCGACGCACATGAATTCCTTCACGCCGATCTCGATCGCCGCATGCCCGGCGTCGTTCTGGAAATGGGGAATCGCGCCGCCAGCCATTTTTCGTCTCCTGATCGCTTTGCTGCCTCTTAGCAGGGGGGAGGAGTTTCGCCAATCGGGTTTGCCTGGCAACATAGGCTAAGCGACCGCTGAGAGGTCGCAACAACTTGTCGGGTAGAATGCGATCATAGGGCGAATGGCTCGACGCCACCGCTCCGGAGGCCGGCGATAACCGAGCCTCCGGCAGGTCGCCTCAAATTATCTGAAAGTCGGCATTTGCGAGGGAGAGCCCCGCGGCAAGGCTAGCAAACTGGATTGCGGCACCTACGCCATTGCCATCCGCGTCGTAGAACAGCTTGCCCGTATCAGTTTCGTAGACGATGAAGTCGTTGGCATCCAGCGCTGTGCCGGTGGCGTTTGCCCGGAAGTAGGACGACGAAAGCGTGCCTGTGTTAGTCAAAGCGGCGAAAACGGCATTCTCCAGACGGATCGTGTCGTCGACCGGAGAAAAGTCGGTGATCGTGTCCAAGTTGGAAGCGCCCAGGGCAGTAGAAAACACAAACACGTCCTTGCCCGCGCCTCCGGTGAGCGTATCAGAACCGCCGCCGCCATTGATCAGGTCAGCGCCGTTCCCGCCCTTGACGACGTTCGTGGCAGCATTGCCGGTGAACTTGTCTCCAAACCCCGACCCCTCCAAATTCTCGATGGAGTTGAATGTATCGCCGGCGGCATCTCCCGTGTTCGACAGCGGATCGGCCAGGCTGACGGTCACGCCCGCCGATGCTCCCTCATAGGAGGCTGTGTCGTTGCCGAGGCCGCCACTGAGGTAATCCGCGCCCGCGCCGCCAGCGAGCAAGTCGTTGCCGTCGCCGCCGCCGAGCGTATCGCTGCCGTTTCCACCCTGCAAGACGTCACTACCGGACGCCCCGCGAAGCAGGTCACTGCCGTCCAGGCCAGAAAGGATGTTAGCGCCGGCATTACCGTCGAGCGTGTCGTTGAAAGCTGAGCCTTCAAGGTTCTCGATAGAGTTGAAGGTATCGCCCTTCGCCTCGCCGGCATTGAGTGACGGATTGGTAAGATTTACTTTGACGGCGGTCAGGGCGTGTTCGTATGAAGACGTGTCTAACCCGCTTCCACCACTGAGATAGTCCGCGCCGACACCGCCAGTCAGAAAATCGTTGCTATTGCCGCCACTTATTGTGTCGTTTCCACCAAAACCAAGAAGGATATCGGCATCGACCGATCCGACGATGCTATCCTTTCCGGCAAATATAATTTTGCTAATTTCCGAATCGTTATTATTCTTAAAGTTTTTTATATCGATCCAGCCGAGATTACTTATATCCCACGCTTCGTGCTTTATGATTTCACCGCCGAACTCGCTTTCAAAGGTAATTAAGTCCCAACTCAAATTCCCAATATATCCGGAGGCACCTACTGCAACATCACCTTGATAAATTATCTCTAAATCACCTGCGGCATCAAAGTATTTAACTTGATTTCCGTACCGGTATTCGTAATTAATAAATGAAACACGGTGACTGTCATCTTCATCTATGTAGTACAAAAATGGTCGACGCGAGCTTTTGAAATCCGCAATAGTGAAGTGCTCGTAATCGAGCTGCGTCATATCAATGGCGTTTAATGTGGTAAATTTAGACATGAATCTTTCTCACACTGTATTTTGTTGCATGCCTATCCATTTGACGGCGCTCCGATGAATGTTCAAGTTTTCACTCGGATCACGACCAAATTCCATTCAAAAATACCATACATCGACCTCTGGCTGCTGACAGATGCACTATCGATTACTGCCCACGATCCAATCTTCAGCGAAAGGAGTTCCCGAAGCAATTGCTACTTGCATTAGAGGACGAGGGCAAGCCGCTATGCCGCGGTGCTCCTTTACGGACTCCATGCGATGCCTTTTTGCAACTGTAGTCCGATATCGATTGAGTTTATTTTGACGCTCGTTTGATCGTCAGAAGCAGTTTTATTCGGCTTCCAAGGGTCATTGATGAGGTATGAGAATACGAAAATGTGAGCAACTGTTTGCCAACAGTGATCGCGCCGAGCGGTGTTGTACATAAGGTAGCGGCCGCCGGCCTTGAACACGGTGGACAGCGTGTCCAAGGTCCACGATGTGGCTCCAGCCAAAACGGTGCGTAGAGTGTTCACCCCTGAAATCAAACTGTCACACTTGCCTGTCAGGAGGTAGACTGCCGCGTCAGGTGCGGGCGACAGCCGGGGATTTTTGCTGCCATGAATGAACTGAGACCCTTGCAGGCGGAATTTGCGGCGGCGGAGATGGTCGCCGCGGAGATGGCGGCGGGCAATCCCGACCGCTTCGTCAACCGCGAATTCTCCTGGCTGCAGTTCAACCGCAGGGTCTTGGAGGAATCGCAGAACCCGCACCATCCGCTGCTGGAGCGCGTGCGGTTTCTGTCGATCTCGGCCGCCAATCTCGACGAGTTCTTCATGGTGCGCGTCGCCGGGCTGGCGGGCCAAGTGCGCGAGGGGATCGCGTTGCGCAGCCCGGACGGGCGCACGCCCGAACAGCAGCTCGAGCAGTTGCTGCATGAGGTCGGCCGGCTGCAGGAGGACCAGCAGGAGAGTTTTGCGGCGCTGAAGACCTTGCTTCAGGAGAAGGGCATCGAGACGGTCACCG
Source organism: Mesorhizobium sp. IMUNJ 23232 (assembly GCF_044326205.1). NCBI lineage: Bacteria > Pseudomonadati > Pseudomonadota > Alphaproteobacteria > Hyphomicrobiales > Phyllobacteriaceae > Mesorhizobium > Mesorhizobium sp. IMUNJ 23232. The sequence continues at coordinate 140,958 of NZ_JBIRCY010000006.1, read as the reverse complement.
CCGACGTGCTGACCAAGGAAGAGCAGGTGTGGCTGGAGGACCATTTCCAGCAGCAGATCTTTCCGGTGATGACGCCGCTGTCGATCGACCCGGCGCATCCGTTTCCGTTCATCCCCAATCTCGGCTTTTCGATCGTGCTGAAATTGCGCCACCGCAAGGACGGCGAGGAGATGAACGCGCTGCTGAGGCTGCCGGTGGCGCTCAAGCGCTACATAAGGCTGCCCGACCGCAAGCCCGGCGTGCGCTTCATCCCGATCGAGGAAGCGGTAGGCATCTATATCGGCCGGCTGTTCCCCGGTTATGAACTGAAAGGCTCGGGCACGTTCCGGCTGATCCGCGACAGCGACATCGAGGTCGAGGAAGAATCGGAGGATCTGGTCCGCTTCTTCGAGACGGCGCTGAAGCGGCGCCGCCGCGGCTCGGTGATCCGCATCGAGTTCGACGGCCAGACGCCCGCCGAACTGCGCGATTTCGTTGCCGGCGAACTCGGCGTTTCGTCGAGCCGTATTAGCGTCATCCATGGGCCGCTGGCGCTCAACCAGATTTCCGAGATCGTGGCGGTCGCCCGCGACGATCTGAAGTTCGTTCCCTTCAACCCGCGCTTTCCCGAGCGCGTGCGCGACCATCGCGGCGACTGTTTCGCGGCGATCCGCGAGAAGGACATCATCGTCCACCACCCCTATGAATCCTTCGACGTCGTTGTGCAGTTTCTCCGCCAGGCCGCCGCCGACCCGGAAGTCGTGGCGATCAAGCAGACGCTCTACCGCACCTCGAACGACAGCCCGATCGTGCGCGCGCTGGTGGATGCGGCGGAGGCGGGAAAGTCGGTGACGGCATTGGTGGAACTGAAGGCACGCTTCGACGAGGAGGCCAACATCCGCTGGGCGCGCGACCTGGAGCGCGCCGGCGTGCAGGTGGTGTTCGGCTTCATCGAGCTGAAGACCCACGCAAAGATGTCTTTGGTGGTGCGCCGCGAGGACGGCAAGCTGCGCAACTACGTGCATCTCGGCACCGGCAACTATCACCCGATCACCGCGCGCATCTACACGGACCTGTCGTTCTTCACGACCGACCCGGGCATCGCCCACGACGTCGCCCAGATCTTCAACTACATCACCGGCTATGCCGAGCCGGCCGAGGAGATGAAGATCGGCATGTCGCCGCTGACATTGCGCCCGCGCATCCTCAAGCACATCGCCGACGAGATCGGCCACGCCCGTGAGGGGCGCCCGGCGCGCATCTGGATGAAGATGAACTCGCTGGTCGACCCGACGACAATCGACGCGCTCTACGAGGCCAGCCGCAACGGCGTCGAGATCGACCTCGTCATCCGCGGCATTTGCTGCCTGCGCCCGCAGGTGCCCGGCCTTTCCGACAACATCCGCGTGAAATCGATCGTCGGCCGCTTCCTCGAACACAGCCGCATCTTCTGCTTCGGCAACGGCCACGGCCTGCCGTCGGACGAGGCGATCATCTATATCGGCTCGGCCGACATGATGCCGCGCAACCTCGACCGCCGCGTCGAGACGCTGGTGCCGATCACCAATCCGACTGTGCATGAACAGGTGCTGGGCCAGATCATGCTGGGCAACATAATGGACAACCAGCAGAGCTTTGAGGTACTGGCTGACGGCACCTCGCGGCGCATCGTGCCGGACGAGGGCGAAGAACCGTTCAACGCCCAGGAATATTTCATGACGAATCCCAGCCTGTCCGGGCGCGGCGTTGCGCTGAAGAGCAGCGCTCCCAAGCAGATCGCGCAGTTCAAGCGCCGCAAGAAGACCGCAGCAGCCGCTAGCTGATGCTGTTACAGTCGCAGGGGCGGCTTCCGGACCGCAGCCCGATTTCGATCATCGATATCGGTTCGAATTCGATTCGCCTCGTCGTCTATGAGGGTATCGCTCGGTCTCCGACCGTGCTGTTCAACGAGAAGATGCTGGCAGGCTTGGGTCGCGGCATCGTCTCCACTGGCAAGCTTGATCCCGAGGGCGTCACCCGGGCAGTCGAGGAGTTCGGACGCTTCCGCGCGGTTTCGGACCAGGCGGGGGCGAAGGAACTCTATGTCATCGCCACGGCGGCGGCGCGCGAGGCCGTGAACGGCCCCGATTTCATCCACCGCGCCGAGCAGATTTTGGGCACCGAGATTCGCGTGCTCTCCGGCCGCGAGGAGGCGCATTATTCGGCGCTGGGCGTCATTTCCGGCTTCCATCCTGCGAACGGCATCGCCGGCGACCTCGGCGGCGGCAGCCTCGAACTGGTCGACGTGAAGGGCGACGACATCGGCGACGGCATCACCCTGCCGCTCGGCGGCCTCAGGCTGCAGGACATGGCGAAGAACTCGCTGACGGCCGCGGCGAAGATTGCCCGCGACGAACTCGCGCGCGCGAAGCTCTTGAAGGCCGGCGAGGGCCGCGTCTTCTATGCGGTCGGCGGCACCTGGCGAAACCTCGCCCGCCTGCACATGTACGCGACCAACTATCCGCTCGCCGTTATGCACCACTACGAGCTCGGCATCGAAAGCTCGCTGCCCTTCCTGCGCCAGGTGGCGCGCGGCGAGACCGACAAGATCAAGGGCATCGAAGGCGTGTCGAAGAGCCGACGCGCACTGCTGCCTTACGGCGCGGCCGTCCTGCTCGAGATCATCGCGTCGATGAAGCCGTCGAAGGTCGTGGTTTCGGCGCTCGGCGTGCGCGAGGGATTTCTGTATTCGTTGCTGTCGCCGCAGGAACAGCGGACCGATCCGCTGATCTCCGCTTCGGAGGAACTGGCGCTGCTGCGCGCCCGCTCGGTCACGCATGCGCGCGAGCTGGCGGATTGGACTGGCCACTCCTTCAGCGTGTTCGGCATCGACGAGACCGAGGAGGAGATGCGCTATCGCCGCGCCGCCTGTCTGCTGGCCGACATAGGCTGGCGCGCGCATCCGGAATATCGCGGCACCCAGTCGCTCAACATCATCGCCCATGCATCCTTCATCGGCGTCGACCATCCTGGCCGGGCGTTTCTGGCGCTGACCAATTATTTCCGTCACCAGGGCGTCTTCAACGATGCCGGCGTTGCGGAGATTGCGGCACTTGCTACGCCGCGCTATCTCGAACGCGCCCGTCTGCTGGGCGCCATGATGCGTGTCGTCTACCTGCTGTCGGCGTCGATGCCGGGCCTTATCCCGAAGCTGAAATGGGAGCGGCGGCCGAATGATGGCTTGGCGCTGGTGGTGCCAAAGGCGTTCGCCGCGCTGGCCGGCGAGCGGCCCGCGGGCCGGATGGCACAACTGGCGCGGGTGACCAGCCGCAGGCTGGAACTGGTGGTCGGCGGGGAATAGGCGGGTCAGCTCCGCCCGCCGTCGATCGAGAACCGGCCCGGTCCGGCAAGCGCCAGCGCCAGAAAACCGCCGGCCAGCCCGATATCCTTGAGCAGCGCCTGCATATGCAGGAAGGCTATTGCCGGATCGTCGGCGCCTTGGCCTATATGGCCGATGACGCTGGCCGCAATGCAGAACAGGGCCAGCAGGATGGCTACGATCCGTGTCTGGAAGCCGGCTACGATGCAGATGCCGGCGATGAGCTCGAACAGACCGCTGCCCCAAGCCACCGCCGTCGTCATCGGGAAGCCGAGGCCGGCGAAATAGCCGGCGGTGCCCGCGATGTCCGAAAGTTTCATGATGCCGTTGGGGATGAAGACCACGGCGAGCAGGAAGCGGGCGATGAGGGCTGCGGCGTCGATGGGCATGATGAGCTCCGGCTTTGTTGGGAACTTTGCGCCAAAGCCGGCCGCCTGTCATGCAATTCCGGAACGCTGCTTGATTGTTGCGTTCGGCATCGACTCTAAGCAGCAAACAAAAAGGCCCGGACGTGCCGGGCCTTCTCGACGGAATTTTGTGACGCTCAGCCGCGGCGGGCGTCGATCGACAGTGCGCCGGGACCGAAGGCCGCGAGCACCAGCAGGCCGCCGGTGATCGACAGGTTCTTGAGGAAGAACAGCAACTGGATCTGGTCGGCGAAGTTTGTGTGGGCGATCAGCGAGGCTGCAATGGTGAAGACGGCAATCGCGATTGCGGCGATACGGGTCTTGAAGCCGACGAGGATGGCAAGGCCGCCGAAGAATTCGAGCAGGCCGACGACGACTGCCGCCACCGTCGGCAGCGGGAGGCCGATGCTGCCGAACCAGCCGGCGGTGCCGGAAATGTCGGTCAGCTTGCCGAAGCCGGCAAAGATGAACAGGATCGAGAGCAGCAGGCGGGCGGCAAGCACCACAGCCGCGCTGCCGGCGGCATTGGAACTGGCGCCGGCGGTGGAGGTGTTGAGGGACATGGTCTTATCTCCGGGAGGGTTTGAAGTCCCGGCGAAGATAGACGAGTGTGATCGTTCACCAAAGATAGCAATCGTTCGACACATCGTTCACTTTTGGAACGATATTCTCCTTATCATCCCGGATGCGTCATGTCCTCCGGCCGCACCAGCCGGTCGAAGTCGGCGTCGCTGACATAACCGCCGCCGACGGCTTCCTCGCGCAATGTGGTGCCGTTCTTGTGCGCGGTCTTGGCGATTTTTGCCGCATTGTCGTAGCCGATGGTCGGGGCGAGCGCAGTCACCAGCATCAGCGAACGCTCGAGCGCGGCTTTTATATTGTCTTCCCGCGCTTCGATGCCGACTACGCAATTGTCGGTGAAGGAGACGGCAGCGTCGCTCAGCAACTGCACCGACTGGAGGAAATTGTAGGCCATCAGCGGGTTGTAGACGTTGAGCTCGAAATGGCCCTGGCTGCCGGCGAAGGTGATGGTGGAATTGTTGCCCATGACCTGGATGCACACCTGGGTGAGTGCCTCGCACTGCGTCGGGTTGACTTTTCCCGGCATGATGGACGAGCCGGGCTCGTTTTCGGGCAGTGAAAGCTCGCCGAGACCCGAGCGCGGGCCGGAGCCGAGCAGGCGGATGTCGTTGGCGATCTTGAACAGGGCGGCGGCGGCCGAGTTGAGCGCCCCGTGCGAGAACACCATCGAATCATGCGCGGCCAGCGCCTCGAACTTATTGGGCGCGGTGACGAAACCGATGCCGGTGATGGCGGCGATGCGCTCGGCGACTTTTTCGGCAAAGCCGATCGGAGCGTTGAGGCCGGTGCCGACCGCCGTGCCGCCTTGCGCCAGTTCCTGAAGCCCGGGCAGCGTCAACTCGATGCGCTGGATCGACGAGGCAACCTGCGCGGCATAGCCGGAAAATTCCTGGCCGAGCGTCAGGGGCGTGGCGTCCTGCGTGTGGGTGCGGCCGATCTTGACGATGTGGTCGAAGGCTTTCGCCTTTGCGTCGAGAGCGGCGTGCAGGTGCTTAAGCGCCGGCAGAAGGTCGTGGGTGATGCGCTCGGCGCAGGCGATGTGCATGGCCGTCGGATAGGTGTCGTTCGACGACTGGCTCATATTGACGTGATCGTTGGGATGCACGGGTTTCTTCGAGCCCATAACGCCGCCCAGCATCTCGATCGCCCGGTTCGAGATCACTTCGTTGGCGTTCATGTTGGACTGGGTGCCCGAACCCGTCTGCCAGACGACCAGCGGAAAATGCTCGTTGAGCTTTCCGTCGATGACTTCCTGCGCGGCCTCGACGATCGCAGCGCCGATCTTCGGGTCGAGCCGGCCGAGTTCCATATTCACTTCGGCCGCTGCGCGCTTGACGATGCCGAGCGCCCGAACCACTGACAGCGGCTGCTTTTCCCAGCCGATCTTGAAATTGCCGAGCGAACGCTGCGCCTGTGCACCCCAATAGCGGTCGCTGGCGACTTCGATCGGCCCGAACGTATCGGTCTCGGTTCTGGTCTGGCTCATCTGCTTCCCTCATGCACGCGTTTTCGCCGGTGGCGTATCGCGTCGCACAACGGGCATCAAGCGAAGATTGGACCGCGCAACCACCCAAATCGGTTCAAACGGAAAAACCCGCTTTTTCCGAAGCTTGCCTGAACAAAAGTCTAATGGCCCACTGTGACCGGTCAGGCGTTGACGGGTTGGGCGCGGACATGGATGCCAACGGCGGTGCCGAGGGGCTCGGTGGCCCGCGCCGTAATTTCGAAACCGCATGCGGTCAGTTTTTCGCTAAGCAGGGTATTGATCTTTCCTGCCTGCGCCACGCCTGGCGGTTCGTAGAACAGGTCGAGCCAAGCGCCCGGCTTTGACAGGCGTCGCACCGCTTCCAACTCGCGGCGCGGATCGATCCAGAAGACATTGACGTTGACGGCAAAAATCCGGTCGAAGCGCATGCCGCCGAAATTGGCGTCCGCAAATTCCGCGGCATGGAACGAGACGCGGCCAGCGGCGACGTCGGCGGCATTCCGCTTTTGCGCAGCGGCGATCATCTTGGCGGAACGGTCGATAGCGACGAGGCTGCCCGCGGCAAGCCGCTCGCAGACGAGCCCGGCGAGCACGCCATGCCCGCAGCCGACTTCCAGTAGATCGGCGGTACCGTCGAAGGCAAGCTGTCGCGCGGCCCAGAGCAGACGCGGCGGAATTTTGTCGGTCATGTCCTGACAAAGCGAGTTCTTGTGGAGCGACGACTATCCCCGCCGCGTGTCGTTTCATCAAGCGTCGGCAAAAATAGAAACCGCCCCGCCGGTGAGGGCTCCGGCGAGGCGATTTGTGTCGTTGGCCATCCTTCCGACTCGTCATCCAGATAACCATTGCACATCCCTAGAATGCCTGGGGCTCCGGAGGGTTCCGCCCGATTTTTCAGAAATCGCGCGTTGACCGGGAGCATCGTCACGCTGGGCTGCGGGAGAACGCGTTCGGCACTCGCCTGTTGCCGCGGCGCCGGTGTCGCGCTACCCACACTATGAAGCCGCCGGACGGCCTGTCCGGGCCTGGGGGAAACATGAGCGAGTTCGTCCTTTATATCGGCAACAAATGTTTCTCCTCGTGGTCGCTGCGGCCGTGGATTGCGATGCGGCATCTCGAAATCCCGTTCCGCGAAGAGTTCGTGCGGCTGCGCACGCCCGAAACGGCGGCAAACCTTGCAAAAATTTCGCCGACGGGACAGGTGCCGGTCCTGAATCACGATGGCAGGATTGTCTGGGAAACCCTTGCGATCCTTGAATATTTGAACGACCTCTTTCCGGAGAAGCGGCTCTGGCCGGCCGATATCGGCGCCCGCGCCCTGGCACGTGCGGTCGCGACCGAAATGCATTCCGGTTTCAGGGAGCTTCGCTACGGCTGGCCGATGAACCTGCGCCGGCCGAAAGCCCACAAGCCGATGCAGGACGAAGGCGATGACAATCGCAGGCGCATCGAGGCGATCTGGCGGGAGTGCCGGGAAAAATACGGGCAGGGCGGCCCGTTCCTGTTCGGCCATTTCACTGCGGCCGACGCTATGTACGCTCCCGTCGTGACCCGCTTCGATACCTATGGCGGCGAACTGGCGCCGGACATCCGCTGTTATGTCGACGCCGTGCTGGAGACGCCGGCTATGCGCCACTGGTACGCTGAAGCGGCGAAAGAGCCGTGGCCGGAACCCGGTCCGCACGAACAGGACTGAGCAATCGCTTCACGCCGGCTCCACCGGAGCCTATAACCGGCGCAGCCAAAAGGAGCCTGCCGAATGACCGCGACATCCGCCTCGAAGCCGCTTGCGGGAAAAGTCGCGCTGGTCACGGGAGCTTCGTCGGGCATCGGCAGGGCGACGGCCCTGGCGCTCGCCGAGGCCGGCGCGGCGGTGGCGATCGTTGCGCGCCGCGCCGACAGGCTGGCCGAACTTGCCGCCGCGATCGAGGCCGCCGGGGCCAAGACCCTGGTGATCGAAGCCGATCTTGGCGATGCCAGCACCCCCGCTCAGGTGGTCGAAAAGGCGGCGGCGCGCTGGGGGCGTCTCGATATCGTCGTCAACAATGCCGGCGTCATGTTGCTGTCCTCGGTGGCCGAAGCGGTCGGCGAGGAATGGCGCCGGATGATCGAGCTCAACCTGTTGTCGCTGATGAATGTCACCCAGGCGGCGCTGCCGCACCTCAAGGCCGGCAAGGGCCATGTAGTCAACATCGCGTCGGTTGCCGGCCGTGTCGCCAATCCCGGTGCCAGCGGCTATGCGGCGACAAAATTCGGTGTCGTCGCCTTTTCGGAGGCGCTGCGCCGCGAGGTTTTTTCGGACGGCGTTCGGGTGACAGTCGTCGAGCCAGGCCTGGTACGGACTGAACTTGGTGACCATATCACAAATCCCAATTCCAAGGTGGGGTTGGAACGCCGGCTGGCCGAGATCGAACCGCTGGAAGCCGAGGACGTGGCCGCGGCCATTTTGTTTGCGGTGTCGCAGCCGCCGCGCGTGAGCATCAACGAGATATTGATTCGGCCGACCGGGCAGGAACGCTGAGCGCACGGCGTAAACGTGAAGGGTGAAGGCGCGGCGACCCGGCCACGCATTCCGCCGATCAAAATCCCTCACAAAGCAAAAACGCCTCCCGCACCTTTGACAGTGCTGGAGGCGTCTTTTTGTCCTTGGCTGCCTTTTGAACTGCCTTGGACACCCGGATAATGCGCCGCCGGCAAAAGGGTTCCAAACTTTTGGGATTTTTTCAGCACGACCCACGACAGCAAAAAAGGGCGGCCTTTCGACCGCCCTTTCTTATTTTCGAAGCCTTGTTTGGCAGGCTCCTCGGGTCAAGCCCGAGGACGGACTTAGAAATCCATGCCGCCCATGCCGCCCATGCCACCGCCCGGCATTGCCGGAGCCGCTGACTCCTTCTTCGGAGCCTCGGCGATCATGGCCTCGGTGGTGACCAGCAGGCCGGCAACCGAAGCAGCGTCCTGGAGGGCCGTGCGCACAACCTTGACCGGGTCGACGATGCCCATGGCGATCATGTCGCCATACTCGCCGGTCTGGGCGTTGTAGCCGTAGGTCGCGCCCTTGTTCTCGAGGATCTTGCCGGCGACGATCGAAGCTTCCGCTCCGGCGTTGGCGGCGATCTGACGAGCCGGGGACTGCAGCGCGCGGCGCACGATGGCGATGCCGGCAGCTTGGTCGGAGTTGACGCCGGTGGCCTTGAGGTTGGCCGAAGCGCGGAGCAGAGCGACGCCGCCGCCGGCGACGATGCCTTCTTCCACCGCAGCGCGGGTGGCGTTCAGCGCGTCGTCAACGCGGTCCTTCTTCTCCTTGACTTCCACTTCCGTCGCACCGCCGACGCGGATGACCGCAACGCCACCGGCGAGCTTGGCCAGACGCTCCTGCAGCTTCTCCTTGTCGTAGTCCGAGGTGGTCTCCTCGATCTGCTGCTTGATCTGGGCAACGCGGCCCTGGATCTCGGCCTTCTTGCCGGCGCCGTCGACGATGGTGGTGTTCTCCTTGGAGATCGACACCTTCTTGGCGCGGCCGAGCATGTTGAGGCCGACATTCTCGAGCTTGATGCCGAGGTCTTCGGAGATGACCTGGCCACCGGAGAGGATCGCGATGTCCTCCAGCATGGCCTTGCGGCGGTCGCCGAAGCCCGGAGCCTTGACGGCGGCGATCTTCAGGCCGCCACGCAGCTTGTTGACGACCAGCGTGGCGAGCGCCTCGCCCTCGACGTCTTCCGAGATGATGAGCAGCGGCTTGGAGGTCTGCACGACGGCTTCCAGGACCGGCAGCATGGCCTGCAGGTTGGAGAGCTTCTTCTCGTGGAGGAGGATGTAGGCGTCTTCCAGGTCAGCTACCATCTTGTCCGGGTTGGTGACGAAGTAGGGGCTGAGGTAGCCGCGGTCGAACTGCATGCCCTCGACGACTTCCAGCTCGGTCTCGGCGGTCTTGGCTTCCTCGACGGTGATGACACCCTCGTTGCCGACCTTCTGCATGGCTTCGGCGATCATCTTGCCAACCGACTCGTCGCCATTGGCGGAGATGGTGCCGACCTGGGCGACTTCTTCCGAGGTCTTGATCTTCTTCGAAGCCTTGCCGAGCAGGCCGACGACTTCGGTGACGGCGAGGTCGATGCCGCGCTTCAGATCCATTGGGTTCATGCCGGCGGCAACTGCCTTGTGGCCTTCCTGGACGATCGACTGAGCGAGAACGGTCGCGGTCGTGGTGCCGTCGCCGGCGATGTCGTTGGTCTTCGAAGCGACTTCGCGGACCATCTGGGCGCCCATGTTCTCGAACTTGTCGGCAAGCTCGATTTCCTTGGCGACGGTGACGCCGTCCTTGGTGATGCGCGGCGCGCCGAACGACTTGTCGATGACGACGTTGCGGCCCTTGGGACCGAGCGTGACCTTCACCGCGTCGGCGAGGATGTTGACGCCGTGCAGCATGCGCTCACGGGCGTCGCGGGAGAATTTTACGTCTTTGGCAGCCATTGTTTGAATTCCTTCGGAATTGAGGCAGTAGGGAGTAGGCAGTAGGCAGTCGGGGCGGGGCAGATCGACTGCCTACTGCCCACTGCCGATTGCCCAAATTCAGATCAGCCGATGATGCCCATGATGTCGGATTCCTTCATGATCAGAAGGTCTTCGCCATTGAGCTTCACTTCGGTGCCGGACCACTTGCCGAACAGGATGCGGTCGCCGGCCTTGACGTCCAGCGGAACCAGCTTGCCGGCTTCGTCGCGGGCGCCCGAACCGACGGCGATGATCTCGCCTTCCTGCGGCTTCTCCTTGGCGGTGTCCGGGATGATGATCCCGCCCTTGGTCTTCTCTTCGGATTCGACGCGGCGAACGACCACACGGTCATGCAGCGGCCGGAAATTCGACTTTGCCATGATTGACTATCCCTGAATGCGGATGTTGAAAGGGGTTTCCTCCATCCGGTCTGACCGGATCGCGGTTAGCACTCGCCTTGGGTGAGTGCTAACGTGGCGCGGAGATAGGCCCTGGCCATCGCGATGTCAAGAACGCGGCGAGGCGGGTAGCATCCGATTTTGGGTAGATTTTTTGCAGCCGGCGCCAACGCCGCGGCAAAGTCTTCGCTTCGGCCGGGCGCAGCGGGGCAATCCAAACAAATGCCCCGCCAAGGCGAGGCATTAGAACAGGCGATAGGCTCGGCCGGGTCAGCTTACGATGCGCAGGTTCGAAAGCTCGTTGGCGATTTCCTCGAACACGACGTCCAGGGTAGCGCCGGTGGCGTTCCAGAACAGCACCTTGTTCTTGTCGATGCGCGACGGCGAGGCGCATTCCTTCAGGAGATTGATCTGCGTCTTCTCCGCCGTCTTCGTCTCGTCCAGATCGAGGGCAACGGTTATGACGATGATCTTTCCCCCATTGTGGATCTTTTCCCCTTCTTTATTTGGGTCGGGTATCATTCGGGAAAAGGTACTATTGTTGCAGAGCGACTTGAAGTGCTCGTTCATCGCCGCGGTGTAATTGGCGTTGGTGAAGGTGGTCTTGGGGATCGAGGTGCTGGTGCCCTGGAAGATACGCCCTGTCTTCGTGGTGTCGACGATCAGCCGTGTATAGCCGAGCGAGGAGTAGATCGACCGGTTGCCGGCGCTGTCGGAGTAGCGGTTGCCGTATTCGTCGCCGAGCGAATCCGGCGTGTAATAGGTGTTCGCGCCGTCGGTCACGACGATCACCACCTTGTCGTTGCCCCTGTCGGTCTCCGGTCGTCCGCCGGTGAACGGCAAGGTGCTCGACACCGTCCTCCACCCCCAGGCCATGCCTTCGGGAACGTTGGTTGCGCCGAGCGGCTGCATGGCGTCGATAGCGTTGTTGATTTTGGTCACGCCGGCCGCGACTGACACGTCGGTGAGGGGGGTTATCGCGGTCGTCGAGCAACTCTGGTTGGGACCGACAAGGGTTTTGTCAGTAGCGGATCGGAAGGTTTCCGCCCCCTTCTCGGGAGCTGTCGTCGGAAAATACTTCGGCATGTATTTCTGCCGGCGGTTGTTCTCGTTCCCAGTGTACACATCCGGCCACCAGTTGTTGTAGGACCGGATCGGGTCGGACTCGTCGGGCGCGAACATGGGGACGAACAATGTCGCCGGCGTGCCGGTCGACGGGGTCGTGTCGTCCACGTCATAGGGTGAGGGACGCGCTTCGACGCAGCCTTTCCAGGTGGCAAAGGGGGCGTATGTAGGCTGGTCGTAACCGACGTCCTTGTAGTAACCTTGTGTGCAGTTTCCTCTCCAGTCCTTTTGGGTGCAGACCCATTCGGTCCCGGTCTTTACGAATGTATGGCCGCTAATGCGCTGAAGGTCCTTGTACATCGTGAAGCGCGTTATTTTCTTGTCTTTCTCTGTGCCCCAGCCTGTTCCCTTCTTGTACCAGACCCCACCGATGTTCTGGACATATCTGTCGCCGTTAGCTGTGGCTTGGGTTGAGTCCATCGTCCCAGCCCAGTCGAAATTCTCATGATGGATCGGCGAGATGCCGTCCCGGTCCATCCATGTCTTGTCGGCGTTGTCCGGCCCGATATTGACCGACGCGGCGAACGGCACGACGGAGAATTGGACGGGTTGGGCGACCTGCCTCATCTGGTCGGCACCGTTGGCCAGGGTGGTGACGAGTTCCTTCGCCGCCGTCTTGAGCAGATCCATTCGCATCGTACTGGAACTGCCGCCTTTTTCGGACATCGAGCCGGAATTGTCGAGGACGAGTGCGACCTCCAGCGTGTTCTTCAGCCTGATTTCGGAGGTCTCGCTGAAGGTGACCTTGGTCACGGCATTTTTGCCGAGCATGCTGGTCAGCGCCGGCAGGAAATAAGGATTGTATGTGACGGTGGCCGTGAACTTCATCGTGCCGCCGCCGGTATTATCCTTCGGCTGGACGAGCGTGAGTTCCACCTTGCTCGGATCCAGGCCGTTCAAATTGGCCTTGAAGAAGTCCTTGGCGTATTTCTCGACCTCCTCGTCGGTTTTGCCGTCGATATAGAGGCGGGCCGCGGCGAAGTTGGCGGCGTCGAGGGCGGCGAGGGTCTGGCCGCGTTCGCGTGTCATTTCGGTATAGTCTATCGCGAGCGCGAGACCGCCCATCATCGGCAGCATGCAGATTACGGTCATCATGGCGTAGTTGCCACGCCGGTCGGCCCAGAATTTCCTGAACATTTCACGCACCCGATCGTAGATTATCGAATGACGGTCGCATGAATAGTTGAACATCCCGTCAGCCGGGATGGTTAAAGTTTGCGGGCAAAGTTCAAGCTGGATTAACCATTTCCCGGGCCGGGATAGCTGGCGATCGGTTCAGGAGGCTGGATCGCCTAACCGGCCGGCCCTGTATCGAGGCGCGGCCGGCCGCAGTGGTTCGCCGGAGGGCTCAACCGGCGGCGCCAGGATGATCTCCCGCGCCGTCTGTGCGGCGGACCGTCCCGGCTGCCGAGCCGCAGGCGCGTTCCTGCGGACTTCGGCGGACAGGTCGCGGATGGCCGCATCCATCGAACGCGCCAGCCGCACGACCTCGTCATGTGCCTGCCTGGACCGCAACAAGGCGCGCAGAGCAAAACCGGCCGATGCCGCGGCAAGGACCAGCGTCGCGGTGGCGGTCGCCAGCACGAGGTCGGCGATCGGCACGCCGATGCTGACGGCGCCCTTCAGTGCGATGAAGCAAACGGCGCAAACGACCGCCGTGCAGACGATCAATCTCCCCGACATGGTCCTCGTCCCCGGTAACACCGCGCCGTCCCTTGCGCGTTCCGATCCGTGGGAAGCAACTTCCCCGCTGCTATCTTGCATGGCGGGGCGAGGCTGTTAAGTCAAAGCTGGTGACACGGTGAAAACTCTCGGTTAATCCGGATGCCGCCGAGTGCCGACCGGGAGAACCGGGGCTACGGCAGTGAAATAGCAGCATACGGTGCGGCCTTGGTAAAATTCGTTCGATCGCTGGATGAGCTGTCCAGCTATCCCGTCATTTTCTGCGACGTCTGGGGCGTGCTCCACAATGGCGTGCACAGCTTCCACGACGCCGTTTCGGCGTTGGTGCTTGCTCAGGACAGAGGGCAGGTGGTCATCCTGATCACCAATGCGCCCCGGCCGGCCGCGCCGATCGTCGCGCAACTCCAGGCGCTTGGCGTGACCGGCTGGGACCGCGTGATTACCTCGGGCGACGTGACCCGCGAACTCGTCGCCAACGGGCCGCGAAAGATTTTTCATCTTGGGCCCGAGCGCGATCTTACCCTTTATGAAGGGCTCGACGTCGAAATCGTCGAGGATTTTGAGGCGGTCGCGGTGGTGTGCACAGGGCTGTTCGACGACGAGACCGAAACTCCGGACGACTATGCGGACATGCTGCGACGCATGCGGGCGCGCGACCTGCCTTTCATCTGCGCCAATCCCGACATCGTGGTCGAGCGCGGCGACCGCACGATCTACTGCGCCGGTGCCCTGGCGCGCGCCTATGCGCAGCTCGGCGGCCGCACGCAGATCGCCGGCAAGCCGCACAGGCCGATCTACGACGCCGCCATGCATGCCGCCGCCGAGGTGCTCGGCCGTGACCTGTCGAAAAACGAAGTGCTGGCCGTCGGCGACGGCGTCCTGACCGATGTGAAGGGGGCCGAGGATTACGGGCTGGACGTACTCTATGTCTCGGGCGGCATCCATGCCAGGGATTACGGCGATGTCGACGATCCCGACCGCGAGAAGCTGCTGGGATTCCTGAGCCGTCACGGGCGCCTTCCGGTCGCCGTGATCCCGCGCCTGAGATAATGCGGGGCCGCGCATCATGATGACGGGCGAGTTTGAATGCCTCGTGGGGTCCGGACGGCTGCCGGAGCGCCTGCGCGGCGGCGTGGTGGCGATCGGCAATTTCGACGGCGTGCATCGCGGTCACCAGGCCGTGTTGGAGCGGGCTCTGGAAGAGGCGCGCGCGCGCAATGTGCCGGCGCTGGTGCTGACCTTCGAGCCGCATCCCCGCACCGTATTTCGCCCGGACATTCCGCTGCCGCGCATCACGCCGGCGCCGGTCAAGGCGAGGCTGATCCGGCTGCTCGGCTTCGACGCGGTCGTCGAACAGGAATTTTCGCGCGAGTTTGCCCAAAAGTCGGCGGACGAGTTCATCGACGAAGTGCTGATGCGTCAACTCGGCGTTGGCCATGTGGTGACGGGTTTCGACTTCCATTTCGGCAAGAACAGGCAAGGCGATCCGGCCTTTCTCGTCGCGGCGGCAAAAAGTCGGGGTTTTGGTGTCACCCAGGTCGAGGCGTTCAGCGACGAAGGCGGCGAAATCGTCTCGTCCAGCCGCATCAGGACGCTGCTCGAAGCCGGCGACGTGACGCAGGCGGCCGGGTTGCTCGGCTACCGCTTCACGGTGGAGAGCGAGATCGTGCATGGGAAAAAACTCGGCCGGACGCTGGGTTTCCCGACCGCCAACATGGTGCTGCCGAACGATGCGGTCCTGCACCACGGCATCTATGCGGTGCGGCTGCGCCGCGCCAATGGCGACTTGCATGACGGCGTTGCCAGCTTCGGCCGCCGGCCGACGGTGGAAAGCGAGGGTGAGCCGCTGCTGGAGACCTATGTCTTCGATTTCAACGGCGATCTCTATGGCGAAGTCTGCGACGTCTCGTTCTTCGGCTTCCTGCGCGGCGAGGAAAAATTCGACGGGCTGGACGCGCTGCTCGAGCAGATGAAACACGACAAGGAGGAGGCGAGGGCGCTGCTTGCCGGCGTGAGGCCGCTCTCCGAACTGGATGTCCGCCTCGCTTTTGAACGCCGGAGCTAACGACGGCTTCCGGTACGCCTGGGCTTGCGCCTGCGCGTTCGCCGAGGGCTTTGCGAGGCCAATCGATAGTCCTTAAATCAAACTTTACCCACCTCGCCGAAAACCCCTGCCCCAAGAGCATCGGATCGGGTTTGAGGTATGACCAATCGGATTGTCGCTGTCGGCGTCGTCATGTTTCTCGGCGGCAGTGCGCTCCCGGCCCAGGCCGAGGAAAAATCCGGCTTTTTCGACTGGGTGCATGGCGACTGGTACCTGACCGTCGGTGCGGCCGGCTTTGCCGCCCCGGAGTTCGAGGGCGCCAGCGACATGGTTTTTCGCGCCACGCCGATGATCTCGCTGGGCAAGGTGGGACCCGAGGCGCGCTTCACCTCGCGCAACGACAACATCTCGCTCTCTTTCATGGATACCGGCGCGTTCCGGGCGGGTGCGGTCGGCAAGATCGTGTTTCCGCGCGACGCGGACGACGCCGACGGCCTGCAGGGCATGGACGACGTGAAATGGGGCGCGGAGCTTGGCGCCTTCGCCGAATTCTACCCGACCGACTGGCTGCGCGTCCGGGGCGAATTACGGCAAGGCGTTCGCGCATTTGACGGCATTGCCGGCGACATCGCGGTCGATGCGTTCAAGGATGTCACCGAAACGGTCCGGGTTTCCGGCGGCCCGCGCCTCTCCTTCGCGTCCGCCGATTATTTCGACACCTATTATGGCGTCGACGCCGAGGAAAGCGCGGCATCGGGTCTTGCCGAATACGATCCGGGTGGCGGGCTGAAATCGGTGGGCGTCGGCGGCGCTATTACCTGGAAGGCGACCGAGAAGGTCACCGCCAGCCTGTTCGGCGAATATGCGCGGCTGCTGGGACCGGCGGCGGATTCGTCGCTGGTCAAGCAACGCGGATCGGATAATCAGTTCATGGTTGGCATGTCGACGACATACCGGTTCAATTTCACGGTGCCTTGATCTTCCGGACGCGCGGCAGGCCGCAATTGTGCGGGCGGCTCAGAACGATTTGCTGAAGGTGAATGTCTTTCGGCAATCGCCGTCGTTGAGCGTGCAGGAGTGTCCGGCCGTTATCCTTACGGACTTCCAGGGATGGAACTCAAAACCCCAGCCTGCCCGGTTGAAACCGCTTGAGGTGTTCGGCAGTTCGACGAACAGGTGGTCGATGAACCACTTGGGCAGCTTGACCTTGTCGTAGAGGAATTCCTTTATGATGGTCTTCAGGATCAGTTCATTGGCGATATGGTGGAGGGCGTTCGGAGAGAGCGTTATGTCACCGTTCGGCCCACCGATGACCACCCCGAATTCGTCGATGTGGACGTTGCAACGGACCGGCGACAAGGCCAGGTGCAAGGCGCTGAAGTCGAGCGTCGCGGACTGCCCGTCCGTCCATTGGATCTCGCGGAACCCGGTGCCACTGGTGGCGAGGAAGGACAGGTCGATCACATCGGGGGTGCCGTGCTTCTTGCCCTCGATGAAGCTCTTGCCGTTGGCCTTCTGCGCGTCGCGCACGGCCTGCGCGAGCTTCTTGTAGTTGCGCGGATTAAAATTGATCCCGTCGAGCGTCGTGCCGCCGATCGCGGGCTCGCCGTCGATGAACTCTTCCAGCTTGATGCCCAGCACCGACATGCGCTTGGCGATGGTCTGATAGATGTCGCTGCTCAGATATTTCGGCGGGCCGGCCTGCGGATCACCCATGCGGCCCCAGTTGCTGGGAGCGACATAGACGCGGCACAGCCCAGGCTTGTTGGTCGAAATGTCGAGGTGAAGATAGTTGTAGCTATGGGTCTGGCTGTAGCCGAATGCGTCGATCCCGGCATCGCGCCACGGATCGGCGTCGGGCAGCGTCACGTCGTGCTTGCGGAACCGGGTGTTGTGTTCGGCCTTCGTCAGCAGGCGCTCGTACTGGTCGCAGTGGAACTCGAAGCCGTAATAGTGGCGCGAATAGCCGGTGATCCACCAGCGCATCCCGTCGAGCGACAGGCCGAGTTCGTTCAGTCTCAGCCTGATCTTGTTGCCTTCCGCCGCTGAAAGAGTCCTGTCCCCGCTCATGTCCGACCTCACTCCGATTGGGATTGAGCTTTGCGATTGTGGAAAGGCTGTCATTTTATGTGGATTTTGTAACAGGAGCACGCCGCCTGGAGAAGGGCCTGTGTCGAGCGCGTTTCATTCGGCGACCCGTCATGCAATCGCCGGTCCTTCCGACAGGGCGCCCGTGACGAGGCCTTGAGAAACCGCCTAAGCCGATCCCGCCGGCTTCGCCAACGGACGGGTAAAGGTATTTTCCCGACGGCACCTCTCGCCGCCGGGCCGCGGAAAAATCCGCGCTGGCCGTTTTGATCCTTCGCTTTTCAAGAACCGCCCCGCTCGGGCGGCCGCCGTCATGACGTGTCGCGGCGCCGCGGCGGCTCCAGCGCGTAGTAGGCCATCGCGTTGGCGTGCGCCAGAATCTCGTCGACCTCGCGGATGTTCTTGCGTTTCGGAGCATCCGGATCGAAGCGCAGCAATCTTCCGCCGGGCGGCCGGCCGCGCCGGAGCGGTGAAAAACGCCGGAACCGGACCGGACCTTGCTTGCCGCCTGCTGCCGCCGCGTCGCGGGCCGCCCTGTCCCGGGCGAGGGCGGCGTCATTGCGCGCCTTCCAGCGGGCAAAGCGCTGCGCCTGGCCGGGAAGATCGTCAAGCGCCCGCCCGAGCGCGTCCAGCCTGAGCGTCAGTTTTGCCGCATTCATCGGATCGTCGCGCGATGGCGGCGGCAGGGGGATGCGTGGCGCATCGTCGTCGAGCGACCGGATGCGCGGCACGGCATGCGCCGGCACATAGTTGCGGCGGATGCGGAACGGATATTTCAGCGCATCGAGCAGCGAAAAGGTTTGTCCACGCGGCCTTGCGGCGCGGCTTTCGGCGGCTTTGCGCTCGGCCTCATAGCGGGCAAAGTCTTCTCTCGACAGGGTGACGGCAAGGCCGAGGCGGCGCATGGCGGCCACCGTGTCGGAAATTTTTGGTTTTGGCTTTCGCGGACGAAACGGCGGCAGCGTCACCACGATGCCTTGCGCCGCCGCGATGATCAGCCGCCGCGCGGCGGATTCGGCGGGGCGCAGCAGCAGGAGAATGGCGCGATAGAGGTGGCGCGGCAGGCAGAGCGCCGGAGACGGCTTTTTCCGCCCCGTCTTCCCCGTCCGTCCCGGCCTTGGGGCGACAGCGGCCTCCTGGAGCACCAAAGACAACGGTCTGCCGAATCCCATCTCGGCCATGCCGACCAGCATCAAGAGGATGTGCTTCAGCGCCTGCCGGTATCCCTCGATTGTCGTACTCGCGTCTCCAAACTCCACCGATGCCTCCTCCGGACAAGGCCGGCATCCAATATGGAACATATCAGGAACATATGCAAGGACCCTAAGAAAATAATCCTTGACGATCGCGCCGCGGCGAGGTTGACACCACGCTGTCAGCACAACACATTGAAAAAGCTTGGTTTTTTGAGAGGCGGGAAGCCCGCATCGCAGCCTTCACGGCCTGTGCGCAAGGCCTTTCGAAAACAATGTCATGCTTGTAAAGCCAAGTAAAAACAGATGGTTAGCCGCAACCCGCGTGGATTTTCGCGCAACAAGCATGACCAAGGGGCCGGCAAGGCCGGCAAAAGCGGCGACCGTGACGACCCCGTGGTGCAGGGGATTCGCATATGACAAGCGGCGGCTTCCGTCGCCTCTTACCATCCCCGCCCTTGCCCCGATCATGTTCACGCATCCTGGATTTTGGCTGCGGCTCGCCGGTCGGCAGATTCCGCACCGGTTTTGTAGCTTCGAATCCGAGGCATGGATTCCCGACACTCTCCGCTCGCTTCGCTCGCTCACGAGGTCGAGAATGACGACAGTCATGGTTTGCCTCAGCCAATCTCCAACGTTGGCGATTAGCCGAAACCAGAGATCATTGTCGTCATTCTCGACCTCGTGAGCGGTGAGGAGCGGTTCGCGAAGCGAACGAAAAGCCAATGACTTGGCTTTTCGAGCGACGAACGCCCGGAGCGAAAGCGAAGGGCCGGAGGGCGAGCGGAGAGTGTCGGGAATCCATGCCTCGATCTCAACGACACCAGAGCCGGTGCAGAATCGGCTGGCCCGCATGATCGGCGAGCCGCGGCTACGGGAGCGCACCTGATCGAAAGCTCTTCCGGCAGCAGACCGTCAGGCGAGCGCTCGACGGCAAAGGCAGCGCATTTCGATCTCAGAGCGCGCCCTTGCCCGGTTGGAGGCCGGCGCGGCGGGGGAGGGATGGCCCAGCCTGTTTAGTCATCCAGGCGTCTCGGCCCTTTATCTCTGCGCCGTGCTCGGCTAAAGAGGCGGCATGAGCGCGCCATTTGCGACCGCGATACGAATTATTGGCCCGGCCTTCCGGGCGGCTTGACGCCGCAGGAAGCCCCGGGAGATTTTTGCCCAGGCGCTCTCGCGCTTTTCCCAGTTCATGATAGTTGAACGCCCTGGCTTTCCGGCCGGGCAGTCCACAATGGCAAGACGATGACCGACACGACCGAAAAACTCGATTATTCCAAGACGCTCTATCTGCCGCAGACGGAGTTTCCGATGCGCGCCGGCCTTCCCGAAAAGGAGCCGCAGACCGTTGCCCGCTGGCAGGAGATGGACCTTTACCGATTGCTGCGCGAGGACGCGGCGGGGCGGCCGAAATATGTGCTGCATGACGGGCCGCCCTATGCC
The DNA here is from genome assembly GCF_044326205.1 of Mesorhizobium sp. IMUNJ 23232. Classification (NCBI taxonomy): domain Bacteria; kingdom Pseudomonadati; phylum Pseudomonadota; class Alphaproteobacteria; order Hyphomicrobiales; family Phyllobacteriaceae; genus Mesorhizobium; species Mesorhizobium sp. IMUNJ 23232. The sequence goes on along the minus strand of NZ_JBIRCY010000006.1, from coordinate 120,681 downwards.
AACGGCAACATCCATATCGGCCATGCGCTGAACAAGATCCTGAAGGACGTCATCACCCGCTCGTTCCAGATGCGCGGCTACGATAGCAATTACGTGCCGGGCTGGGACTGCCACGGCCTGCCGATCGAGTGGAAGATCGAGGAGGAAAATTATCGCTCCAAGGGTAAGGCCAAACCCGACCTGTCCGATCCGGCCGCGATGGTCGCGTTCCGGCAGGAGTGCCGCGCCTATGCGGAAAAATGGATCGCCGTGCAGGGCGCAGAGTTCCAGCGGCTCGGCGTCGTTGGCGATTTCAAGAATCCCTATACGACGATGAATTTCCACGCCGAATCGCGCATCGCCGGCGAACTGCTGAAGTTTGCAGCGAGCGGCCAGCTTTATCGCGGGTCGAAGCCTGTGATGTGGAGCGTGGTCGAGCGCACTGCGCTGGCGGAGGCTGAGGTCGAGTATGCTGACTACGAGAGCGACACGGTCTGGGTGAAGTTTCCGGTTGTCGGCTTCGGTACGCATGACGTGCCTGATGCAGCCAAACAAAAGATGGATATGCTCCGGGGTTCTTCAGTCGTCATCTGGACGACGACGCCATGGACGATCCCCGGTAACCGCGCTGTCGCCTTTTCGCCACGCGTCACGTACGGGCTGTACGAGGTCAAGTCCGCTGAGAACGACTTCGGCCCGCAACCGGGCGAGAAGCTGATCTTCGCTGACAATTTGGCCGAGGAGTCGTTCGCCAAAGCAAAACTGGGCTTCGAGAGACTTGCCGAAGTGAATGATGCGGAACTTGCGGGTTTCGTGCTTTCGCACCCGTTCGCGGGCCTCGGCGGTGGCTACGAATTTGCCGTCCCCATGCTCCCCGGCGACCACGTCACCGACGACGCCGGCACGGGTTTCGTGCATACCGCGCCTGGCCATGGCCGCGAAGACTTCGACGCCTGGATGTCGGCGGGAAAAGACCTGACCGCGCGCGGCATCGACACCGCGATCCCCTTCACCGTCGACGATGCCGGCTTCTTCACCAAGGACGCGCCGGGTTTCGGCCCGGACCGCGAGGGCGGCGCGGCGCGGGTCATCGACGATTCCGGCAAGAAGGGTGACGCCAACAAGGCGGTCATCGATGCGCTGATCGAGCGCAACATGCTGTTCGCGCGTGGGCGGCTGAAGCACAGCTATCCGCATTCGTGGCGTTCGAAGAAGCCGGTGATCTTCCGGAATACGCCGCAGTGGTTCGTCTATATGGACAAGGAACTGGGCGATGCGACGACGCTGCGCTCTCGCGCCCTTGCCGCCATCGACGCCACACGCTTCGTGCCCGCTGCCGGCCAGACGCGGCTGCGCGCCATGATCGCCGAGCGGCCCGACTGGGTGCTGTCGCGCCAGCGCGCCTGGGGCGTGCCGATCTGCGTCTTCGCCGACGAGGACGGCAATATGCTGAAGGACGACGCGGTCAACCAGCGCATCCTCGACGCCTTTGAGGCCGAAGGCGCCGACGCCTGGTTCGCGGAGGGAGCGCGCGAGCGCTTTCTCGGGCCGAAAGCCAACGAGCCGTGGACGATGGTCAAGGACATCCTCGACGTCTGGTTCGATTCCGGCTCGACGCACACTTTTACGCTGGAGGACCGGCCGGACCTGAAATGGCCGGCGGACGTCTATCTCGAAGGCTCGGACCAGCATCGCGGCTGGTTCCATTCCTCGCTGCTCGAAAGCTGCGGCACGCGCGGCAGGGCGCCCTACGACACGGTCGTCACCCATGGTTTCACCATGGACGAGGAAGGCCGCAAAATGTCGAAGTCGCTCGGCAACACGGTCGTCCCGCAGGACGTGATGAAGCAGTCCGGCGCCGACATCCTGCGGCTCTGGGTGATGACCACCGACTACTGGGAAGACCAGCGGCTCGGCAAGAACATCCTGCAGACCAACATCGACGCTTACAGGAAACTGCGCAACACCATCCGCTGGATGCTGGGCACGCTGGCGCATGACGACGGCACGGAAGTGCCTCTGGCCGAGATGCCTGAACTGGAGCGGCTGATGTTGCACCGGCTGTCGGAACTCGACGAGGTGGTGCGGACAGGCTACGACGCCTTCGACTTCAAGCGCATCGCGAAATCGTTGCTCGATTTCATGGTGGTCGACCTGTCGGCCTTCTACTTCGACATCCGCAAGGACGCGCTCTACTGCGACGCGCCGTCGAGCAAGCGGCGGCTGGCGGCGGTGCAGGTGGTGCGCCACCTGTTCGACCATCTGGCGACCTGGCTGGCGCCGATGCTGCCCTTCACGACGGAAGAGGCCTGGCTGGAACGCTATCCTGACAAGCGCTCGATCCATCTGGAGCAGTTTCCAACAGTGCCCGCCGACTGGCGCGACGATGCGCTGGCGGAAAAATGGCGCAAGGTGCGAAAGGTGCGTGGCGTGGTCACGGCGGCGCTTGAGATCGAGCGGGCGAAGAAGGTCATCGGCTCGTCGCTGGAGGCAGCGCCGGCGGTGTTTGTGACGGACGCGGACCTGTTCGCGGCTGTCAGGGATGTCGACATGGCCGAAGTCGCGATCACCAGCGGCATTGATGTCTCGGCAACTGAAGCTCCGGCGGACGGTTTCCGGCTGGACGACGTGGCGGGCGTGGCGGTCGTGCCGCGACTCGCGTCGGGCACGAAATGCGCGCGCTCCTGGCGCTATACCGACGATGTCGGCTCCGACCCGGAGTTCCCGGATGTGTCGGCGCGCGACGCCGCGGCGCTGCATGAACTGCAAAAACTGGGCAGACTTGCATGAAAATTGCTGTATGCGTTGTTATGCGCGACTGCATACGGTAGAGAATTAACCAATCCGGCGACAAACTATCGCCGGATTTCCCCGCCAATCCCGCAGGAAGGGGTATTCGGGGCGACTCTTAAGAGGCTTATCGCAGTGACATTTCTTGGCATGACGGGAGACCGCCGTTCCGGCATTGCGGCCGCCGCCGGTCTGGCGATTGCGGGCGCAGCACTCTCGGGCTGCATGAGTTCGCCGACTTATGGCACCGACAAGACTGCAAGCGAGCAGCTTGTCGGCGACGTCAGCAGCATCCTGTCGCTTGCCCCGAAGGACCGCCCGGCGATCGACTACAAGCCTCGGCCCGAACTGGTAAAACCGGTCAAGGGGTCGGCCGAAGTCTTGCCCGCGCCGCAGGAGAGTCTCGCTTCCGCCGGAAATCCGGAGTGGCCCGAATCGCCTGAACAGAAGCGTGCGCGCCTGCGCGCCGAGGCCGACGAGAATCGCGACGATCCAGGTTGGCAGCCGAACATCGACCCCGATCTGGCGCGCGCTACCGCCGCGCCCACCGAGAAGAACCCGGTGATGAACACCCGCCACCTGGAGACCGGCGTGGAGCCGGTCGGCACCGGCAAATCGGCCGCCCAAAGCGCGGCGTTCCGCAAGCAGTTGGCCGAGAACCGGCAGGGCAGCCCGGACACGCGCAGGTATCTGAGCGAGCCGCCGATCGACTATCGACAGGCTTCGACCGCCGCGCCGACGGGCGAACTCGGCGAGGATGAGCTCAAGAAGGAGCGTCGGCTGAAAGCCGAGGCCCGCAAGAAGAGCGACAGGAGCTGGGCTGATGTCCTTCCCTGGTGACGAAGGTATCCTGTTTCTGCTAAGGCAGGCCTGAATCTTCAGGCATCGGCCGGTCTTAGCGCCGGTTTTGAAAGAAACTCGTGAGGATTTCGCTGGCGGGACGCTCGCCGATGCCGGGATAGACTTCTGGCGCGTGATGGCAGGTTGGCGAAGCGTAGAAGCGCACCCCGTTTACGACCGCGCCGCCTTTTTCGTCCGCCGCGCCGAAATAAAGCCGCCGCACCCGGGCGAATGAGATCGCCGCCGCGCACATGGCGCAGGGTTCCAGCGTGACGTAGAGATCGCAGCCGGTCAGGCGTTCGGCGTCGAGCTTCCGGGAGGCTTCCCGGATCACCAGCATCTCGGCGTGGGCGGTGGCGTCTTTCAACTCACGGGTGCGGTTCCCGGCGCTGGCGACGATCTTGCCTTCGTGCACGAGGACGGCGCCGACCGGCACCTCCCCGCGCGCCACCGCGGCCTCGGCCTCGACAAGCGCAAAACTCATGAAATCCGGGCGTTTCGCGGGCATAAAGACATTTCCCTCGCGTGTCTGGAACGTTACTGCTACACCCCGGCCGGAAAGGCAAAGGCCCATGGACGACGATCGGAAAAAACCTTCAGGCAAGGGCGCACGCGCTCCTGGCGACCGCAAATTCGGTGGCCGGGCAGGCAGCGGCGGACCGGGTGCGAAGGGTGGCAAACCAGGCTTTGGTCCGAAGGGCCAGCCAGGTTTCGGAGCGAAAGGCGGCAAACCGGGTTTTGGGGGCAAGCCGGGTTTTGGTGAGAAGAAGGGATTTGGCGGCAAGGGCGAAAGGCCATTTCGGGACGGCGACAAGCCGGCGCCCAAGCGGAGTTACGGTGATGCGGCGACTGGCGAACGGCCAGCGCGCGCCGAGCGGCCCGCCTACCGTCCGCGTGAGGAGGGCGGAGCCGCTTCCGGCGAACGCACTGCCAAGCCATATCGCGCGCGTCCTGAAGGCAAGACCTTCACGCCCCGCGAGGACCGTCCATTCAAGTCGCGCGAGGACAGGGCGTTCAAGCCGCGTGAGGAAAGGCCGTACAAGCCCCGCGACGAAAGCAACCCGCGTCCGGGCCGCTACGAACGGTCCGTTTCGCGCGATAGCGGTGACGCGGCAAGGCCCGAACGATCGGACCGGCCATTCCGCTCCGACGCTGGAGACAGGCCTTTCACCAGGCGCCGCCCGGAAGCTTCCGCCGAAGGGGAGCGCTCGGTGCGCAGGTTCGAGCGCGACGACCATGCACGCGAGCAAGGCGATCGCCCGCGCCGTTTCGACAAGCCTGCCGATGGATCGCGCCCGCCGCGAAAGCCGTTCGAGAAGCGTGACGCGGGTCCGGCAAGATCTTCCGGCGATCGCAAGCCCTTTTCCAGAGCGCCGATCTCCGCCGAGGAAGGTGGAGAGCGCATCGCCAAGCGGCTGGCGCGTGTCGGCATCGCCTCGCGCCGCGACGCCGAGGACCTGATCGCCGCCGGGCGTGTTCGGGTCAACGGCAAGGTGCTGGCCAGCCCGGCCGTCAACGTGACGATCGACGACAAGATCGAGCTGGACGGCGAGCCGTTGCCGCCGATCGAGCGCACGCGGCTGTTCCTCTTCCATAAGCCGGCCGGCGTGGTGACCACCAATCGTGACCCGGAAGGACGGCGGACGGTGTTCGACGTGCTGCCTCCCGATCTGCCGCGTCTGATTACCGTCGGCCGGCTCGACATCAACACCGAGGGCCTGTTGCTCCTCACCAATGACGGTGGCCTGGCCCGCACGCTGGAATTGCCCGCGACCGGCTGGCTGCGGCGCTACAGGGCGCGAGTCCACGGCAAGGTTGAGGAATCCGCGCTGGCGGCGCTGAAGGATGGCATCGCGGTCGATGGCGTGTTCTACGGTTCGATCGAGGCGTCGCTCGACCGCGAGCAGGGCTCCAACGCCTGGCTGACGATCGGCCTGCGCGAGGGCAAGAACCGCGAGGTCAAGAATATTCTTGGCGCGCTCGGCCTCGACGTGACGCGGCTGATCCGCATCTCGTTCGGTCCGTTCCAACTCGGCGAACTGCCGGAAGGGCATGTCCAGGAATTGAAGGGTCGCCTGCTGCGCGACCAGCTCGGCGAGCGGCTGATCGAGGAGTCGGGCGCGAATTTCGAGGCGGATATCGTAAAACCGTTCTCCAACCGGCCGGTGCGGGGCAGCGAGGCTCCGGCGGAGGAGGCAGCGCGGCCGAAGATCGTGCGCGACGGGATGCCCGGCCGTATCGGCGAGGGCGGTCTGATCAAGGCCCGCAAGCGCCGTGAAAATAGCCGCGACGACGCTCTGGGCAAGCTTTCGACCAAACCGGATCGCGGTGGCTTCGGTGCGAAACCCGACCGTGGGCCGCCCGGCGTGAAATTCGATCGCGGCGAGAAGCCAGCCTTCGGCGACCGCCCGCCGCGCGGCAAGAAGTTCGGTGAACGTGAGCAGCGGCCGATCGAGCCGCCGGGCCAGCGCAAGACCAATGTCTGGATGGCTCCGGGGTCCAGGCCGCAGGGTGCTGGGCGGATTGCCGCCGAAAAGGCCGCCGCGGAAGCCAAGAAAAGCCGCAAGCCGGGCTACGGAAAACCGGGCGGCGCAAAACCGGTCGGCAAGCCGCGGGGCGAGGGCAGGGGCGGCGATGGGGGTCCGGGCGAGCGCCCGACCCGTCCCCGCAAGCCACGCACGGACGAGTAGCCTCGGATGCGCATCGTCGGGGGAGAGTTTCGCGGCAGGCCGCTGGCCACGCCGCGTTCGCAGGACATCCGTCCGACCACCGACCGGACTCGCGAATCTGTGTTCAACGTCATTGCGCATCGTTTTGGTGACCGGCTGGCCGGTGCCCGCGTGCTCGACCTGTTCGCCGGCACCGGTGCCCTCGGGCTGGAGGCGCTGTCGCGCGGCGCTGGCTTCGGCATGTTCATCGAGGAATCGGCCGAGGGCAGGGGGCTGATCCGCACCAATGTCGAGGCCTTCGGGCTGACAGGGCGCACGAAAATCTTCCGGCGCGACGCGACCAGGCTTGGCGATGCCGGCACAGTCCAGCCTTTCGGTCTGCTCTTCGCCGATCCGCCCTACGGAAAAGGCCTTGGCGAGCAGGCGCTGCATTCGGCCAGCAGCGGCGGCTGGCTGATACCGCATGCCCTTTGCGTCGTCGAGGAGACCGCCTCGGTGCCTTTCGGACCGGTCGCGGGTTTCACGCTATTGGACGAACGCAACTACGGCGAAACGGTCATCCGCTTCCTCGAAGCCGCCTGATGCCAGCCAAAGGCGTGCTGAAATTCGGGTAATGCCGGCCTGACCTAAATATCAACACACCCGTGCTCCACGGCAACATGACGAACAATTCACTTTCCGCGTGAAGCCGGCGAGCCATATAAGGCCGGAACAAAGCAGTTCAGGAGCCTTCATGAGTCTCGAAGACCGCCCGGTCCGCCGCTTCCTCGCCGGCCTTTTTCTGTCCGTCGTCGTCGCATTGCCGGTGGAATCCGCTTTCGCCGACGCGCAAGGCAAGCGCGAACCGGTGGCCGACTTCACGCTGGCGAACGGCATGGAGGTGGTGGTGATCCCCGACCATCGCGCGCCGATCGTTACCCACATGGTCTGGTACAAGGTCGGCAGCGCCGACGAGCCGCTCGGAAAATCCGGCATCGCGCATTTCTTCGAGCACCTGATGTTCAAGGGCACGACGAACCACAAGCCGGGCGAGTTCGACGCGGCGGTGGCCTCGATCGGCGGAAGCGAGAACGCCTTCACGTCCTACGACTACACCGCCTATCACGAGACGGTTCCGCCGGACGCGCTGGGCACGATGATGGCGTTGGAAGCCGACCGCATGCGCAACCTGATCCTCACCGACGCGGTGATTGGGCCGGAGCGCGACGTGGTGCTGGAGGAGCGCCGTTCGCGCATCGAGGGTGATCCGGAATCGCTGCTTTCGGAAGAGGTGCAGGCGACGCTCTACCAGAACCATCCCTATCGCGTGCCGGTGATCGGCTGGATGCACGAGATGGAGAAGCTGAATCGCACCGACGCGGTGGCTTTCTACAATCAGTATTACACGCCGAACAACGCGGTGCTGGTGGTGGCCGGCGACGTCGAGCCCGACCAGGTACGCAAACTGGCGGAGGAAACCTACGGCAAGGTGGCGCGCGGCCCGGACCTGCCGCCGCGCGACCGCCCGACCGAGCCGGAGCAGAATACCAGCCGCACGGTGACGATGACCGATCCGCGTGTCGGCATCCCGAGCTTTGCAAGATACTGGCTGGCACCGTCCTACCGGACCGCCGAGCCGGGCGAAGCGGAAGCGCTCGACCTGCTTTCCGAGATTCTCGGCGGCGGCACCCGCAGCCGGCTGTACCAGCAACTCGTAGTGAAGAGCGATGCCGCGGCCGGAACCGGCGCTTACTACGACGGCACGGCGCTCGACGAGACCAGCTTCGTGGTCTACGGCTCCCCTCGCGACGCCGAGGGCCTCGCCAAGCTCGAGACCTCGATCAACGCAGAGGTCGCCCGCATCCAGAAGGACGGTGTCTCCGAAGACGAGTTGCAGAAGGCCAAGAACCGGCTGGTCCGCAGCATGATCTTCGCGCAGGACAGCCCGTCCAGCATGGCGAACATGTATGGATCGGCGCTGACCACCGGCAGCACCGTCAAGGACGTGCAGGCCTGGCCGGACAAGATCAAGACCGTTACGGCGGCGCAGGTTAAGGCGGCTGCGGTCAAATATCTCAACCCCCATCAGTCGGTCAGTGCCTATCTGCTGCCGTCGCAGGATACGTCGAATTGAGGGGCGCGGGCATGAATTCCGGAGTTCTTATGCGAAATCGGATAACGACCCATGCCGCGGCCTTGCTTGCGGCGCTCGGCGCCCTGCTGCTGCTCGTGAATTTTCCCGCGCAAGCCGCTGTGAAGATTCAGGAAGTCAAATCGGACAGCGGCGTCACCGCCCGGCTGGTCGAGGACTATTCCGTGCCCATTGTCTCGCTGCGCTTCTCGTTCGAAGGTGGCGAATCGCAGGATCCCGTCGGCAAGGAAGGCATGGCCAACTTGATCACCGGCCTGTTCGACGAGGGCGCCGGCGACCTCGACAGCGAGGCATTCCAGACGCGGCTGGACGACGCGGGCGCCGAGATGAGCTTTCGCGCCAGCCGCGACAACATCTACGGCTCGATGCGCATGCTGGCCGACCAGAGGGACGAGGCACTCGACCTGATGCGGCTGGCGATCACCGCGCCACGCTTCGACCAGGCGCCGATCGACCGCATCCGTGGCCAGATGATCGCCAACATCCGGTCGGAGGCCAAAGATCCGCAGACCGAGGCGTCGCGCCGATGGCTGAAGGCGCTCTACGGCGATCATCCCTATTCGCGCCCGGACGACGGAACGGAAGAGACGCTGAAGACCATCACTGCCGACGACCTGAAGGCATTCCACAAGGCGCTGTTCGCCCGCGAGCAACTGCATGTCGCGGTGGTCGGCGCAATCGACGCCGAGACGCTGAAGCGCGATCTGGACAAGCTGTTCGGCAGCCTGCCCGAGAAACCGAGCCTGACGCCGGTGGCCGATGTGACGCCGAAGCTGGATCAGGTGGTGCGCTACGAATATGCGCTGCCGCAGACCAGCCTGCATCTCGCCTATCCCGGTGTCGCCCGCAAGGATCCGGACTTCTTCCCCGCCGTGGTGATGAACCATATCCTTGGCGGCGGCTCCTTCACCTCGCGGCTGTTTCGCGAAGTGCGCGAGAAACGCGGCCTAACCTATGGAATCGATTCGTCGATCGTCAATTACGAGCATTCCAACGCGCTGACCATCGGCACCTCGACGCGCGCCGGAAAGGGCATCGAGACGCTTGGTATCATACGTGACGTGGTCAAGCAGATGGCGGAAAACGGTCCCACCGAGGCGGAACTGGCGGCGGCCAAGAAATACCTGATCGGCGCTTACGCCATCAACAACCTGGATTCGTCGAGTTCGATCGCTTCCACGCTGGTCGAATTGCAGATCGACGGGCTGGGTGCTGACTATTTCGAGCGCCGGGCCGACTACATCAACGGCGTCACGCTCGACCAGGCGAAGGCCGCGGCGAAAAGGCTGCTTAACGCCGAGCCGGCGGTGCTGATCGTTGGACCGGCCGAAGAGAAGGCGCAGGAGGGCAACTGATGAGCCCGACATTCGCCGTCGCGTTTGGCGGAGGCGGAGCGAGAGGACTCGCCCATATCCATATCATCGAGACGCTGGACGAACTTGGCATCCGGCCGGTGGCGATTTCCGGCTCGTCCATTGGCGCGATCATGGGCGCCGGCATGGCGGCAGGCATGACCGGCCGCGACATCCATCACTACGCCGGCTCCATACTCGGCCGTGGAACGGAGGTGGCAAGCCGCATGTGGCAGGCGCGGCCAGGCACCTTTGCAGAGGCGCTGCAAGGCGGCATCAGACTCAGCCAGTTCAACATCGAACGTATTCTGAAGGCCTTCCTGCCGGTGGCCATTCCGGACCGTTTCGAGGAATTGAAGATACCGCTGAAAGTTACGGCAACCGATTTCTACGGCCACAAGCTGGCGGTCTTCGAGGAAGGCGACCTGTTTTCGGCGCTCGGCGCCTCAGCGGCCATTCCCGCGGTGTTCAAGCCTGTGCGCCGGGATGGCGTTCTTCTGATCGACGGCGGCATCTACAATCCGGTGCCGTTCGATCTGGTGACCGGACTGGCGGATATCGTCATCGCGATCGACGTGGTGGGCGCGCCCGAGGAGAATGCGCGGCAGCGCCCGAACTCGATCGATCTGATGTTTGGCGCCACGCAACTGTTGATGCAGTCGATCATCGCCGGCAAACTGGAGCACATGCAGCCGGACATCCTGCTGCGCCCGCCGGTATCGCGCTTTCGCGTACTGGATTTCATGAAGGTCGAGTCGGTGCTGTCCGAGACGGCCAGCATCAAGGACGAGCTGAAGCGGGCTGTGGAGAAGGCTGTCGCGGTATGCGAGGCGCGGCGAGCCTAAGCTGCCGGTTCCTCATTTGATGCCGGAGCCGCGATCTTTCCCAATACCCGGAAGCAAACGATCACCGACGCGATGCCGAACACGACAGCGCCGAGGCCCCAGCCAGCGACCACGCCATGTGCGCCGTACAGCCACGCGCCGGCCCAGACGAAGGGGATGACGCCGAGCGTCGAGCGGCCCCAATTGAAGACCGTCGAATAGGTCGGGTAGCCGAGATTGTTGAAGGCCGCACTCGCCACGAACAGTGCGCCGTTGAACAGGAAGCTGCCGGCGGCGATGTGGCAAAAGAAGACGATCAGCTCGCGCGACAGGCCCTGCGCCTGGAAGAGGCCGGCAATCGGCTCGGCGAAGATGGCGAGGAGCGCCCACATGACAGCGACGTAGATCACCGTGACAGCCAGGCTGTCGCGCATGATCGTGACGAGGCGGTCGTATTTTCGTGCGCCGAAATTCTGGCCGAGGATCGGCCCGACCGCGCCCGACAGCGCGAAGATGACGCCGAAGGCGACCGGCAGGATGCGGCCGATGATCGCCCAGCCGGCGACGGCCTGGTCGCCGAACGCCGCCATCTCGACGGTGACAAAGGTGTTGCCGACCGGCGTAGCGATCTGGGTGAGGACGGCGGGAAAGCCGATCGAGAAGAATGGCCGCGAGGCTTCCTTGAGCCGCGTCCAGTCGGGCAGGCGGACAAGGCGGTGGATATTATGCGAGCCATGGATGCCGATGGCCAGCATGATGAAGCGGACGACGACCGTCGAAATCGCCGCGCCGTCGAGGCCGAGCCCGAGGGCGAAGATGAAGATCGGGTCGAGGATTGCGGCAGCGAGCCCGGCGCCCAGGGTGACATACATGGCCCGCCGGGCATCGCCACAGCCACGCAGGATGCCGGTGGTGCACATGCCCAGCGCCAGGATCGGCGTCGACGGGAAGACGATGCGCAGGAAGCGCGTCGACAGTTCCAGCGTCTCGCCGCGCGCGCCCATGAGCCAGGTGAGTTCCCGCAGAAACGGCCAGACGATAACCATCAACAGTGTCGTGGTGGCCGCCATGAAAACCAGCGATGCGCCGCCCATGCGCGCCGCTTCCTCACGATTGCCCCGCCCAAGGCAGCGCGAGACAACCGCACTGCAGGCGATGGTGAAGCCTATGCCGACGGAGATGGTGAAGAACAGCAGCGTCGAGGCGAAGCCGATCGCCGCCGCCAGTTCCTGCACCCCGAGCAGCGAGATGTAGAAGAGGTTGAGCGCGTCGACGATGAAGATCGAGATGAGGCCGACCGAGCCAGTCGCCGTCATGACGATGACGTGGCGCAGCGTCGAACCGGTGGTGAATTTGGCGACCGGTGCGGATTTCGGCGAGCCGGTCATGGGTTTCACGTTGGCTTATTCAGCCCGATGCTCAGTGCGCGAACACCTGTTCGAGCGAGGCAAAACCCTTGAATTCCAGCGCATTGCCGGAAGGATCACGGATAAATAGCGTCGCCTGTTCGCCGGGTTCGCCGGCGAAGCGGACCATCGGCCGCTCCAGCCAGTCGATGCCGGGTTCGGCTTCCAGCCGTTCGGCGAGTTTCTTCCAGTCGTCCATCAGCAAGACCGCACCGAAATGCGGGATGGGCACGAGCTTTCCGTCGACCTTGCCGTCGGCATCAGCGGCGGCAAGCGTTGGTCGCAGATGTGCCGACATTTGGTGACCGAACAGGTCGAAATCCACCCAGGTCTCGGACGAACGGCCAATCGCGCAGCCCAGGATCTCACCGTAGAAGGCACGCGTCTCGTCGAGATCGCGGACGGGGAAGGCAAGATGGAAAGGCGTCATGGCGTAACTCCCGATGCTGCCGGAACTGCGCCCGACTTCATAAGACCCGGGCCGCTGGGGGCGGCGCGCTGCCGCAAGCCATTGCACAAGCCGGGCCGGAACAATAGATGGTGCAGCGTAAACAATGAAAGCTCGATAGCCTCATGGACGCCAGAATGGAAGCCGCCAGCCTGATCGACCGGGTCTCGGCCCTGGTCGACGCCGCCAAGACGGCCGGCGCGGATGCGGCCGACGCTGTCGCGGTGCGTGGCCGCTCGACCAGCGTTTCGGTGCGGCTCGGCAAGGTCGAGTCGACGGAGGCTTCCGAGGGCGACGACGTGTCGCTACGGGTGTTCGTCGGGCAGCGGGTGGCGAGTGTTTCCGCAACCGCCGCCTCCGACCCGAAAGTGCTGGCGGAACGCGCCGTGGCGATGGCGAGGGTCTCGCCGGAAGACCCGTATCAGGGACTGGCCGACGCGGCGCTGCTGGCAAAGGCGGTGCGCGATCTCGATCTCTACGATCCGACGGTGATTTCCGCCGACACGCTCAAGGAACACGCGCTGGCAGCCGAAGAGGCTGCGCTGGCGGTGCCGGGCGTGAGCAATTCCAGCGGCAGCGGCGCCAGCGCCGGGTTGGGCGGCATGGTGTTGGCGACCTCGCATGGCTTCCTCGGCCAATATGTCGGCTCCCGCTTCTCGCGCTCGGCCAGCGTGATTGCCGGTGAAGGCACCGGCATGGAGCGCGACTACGACTATTCCTCGCGCCTGCATTTCGCCGATCTCGATTCGCCCGAGGCGATCGGCAAAAGCGCCGGCGAACGCGCGGTGCGTCGGCTCAATCCGCGCAAGGCGCAGACTGGCGAGGTGACAGTGATCTTCGATCCGCGCGTGGCGCGCGGCATCGCCGGACATTTGGCCGGTGCGATCAATGGCGCCTCGGTGGCGCGCAAGACCAGTTTTTTGCGCGACATGATGGGCAAGCAGGTTGCGTCGGCGGCAATCACCGTCATCGACGAGCCGGCGCGCCTGCGCGGCCAGGCCTCGCGGCCCTTCGACGGTGAGGGCGTGGACGGGCGGACGCTGACAATGGTCGACAAGGGCGTGCTGAACCACTGGTTCCTGTCGACTTCCGCCGCCCGCGAACTCGGGCTGACCACCAACGGCCGCGGCTCGCGCGGCGGCTCCTCGGTGTCGCCGAGCTCGACCAACCTGTCGATCGAACCGGGCGACCAATCGCCGGAAGCTCTGATCGCGTCGCTGAAGTCGGGTTTCTACGTGACCGAGGTTTTCGGGCAGGGCGTCAACATGATCACCGGCGAATATAGCCGCGGCGCTTCCGGTTTCTGGATCGAGAACGGCGCGCTGACTTACCCGGTGTCGGAAGTGACGATCGCCTCGAACCTCAAAGATATGTTCCTGCGCATGGTTCCGGCAACCGATCTCGACCGCAATTACGGCACGGCGGCGCCTACGCTGCTCATCGAAGGCATGACACTTGCCGGAAGCTGAGACACGCGAGGCTGTTTCGGACCTACAGGCCGACCTCGAGCTTTTGCGCGAGGCGGCAGCCGAGGGCGGCCGCATTGCCATGCGCTATTTCCGGCAAAAGCCGGAGGTGTGGATGAAGGCCGGCAGTTCCCCAGTCAGCGAGGCCGACTACGCGGTCGACCGTTTTCTGCGCGAGACGTTGCTGGCGGCGCGGCCGGATTATGGCTGGCTGTCTGAAGAGACCGCCGATTCGGCGGCGCGGCTTGATGCGCGGCGCACTTTCGTGGTCGATCCGATCGACGGCACGCGCGCTTTCCTCGAAGGCCAGGACATCTGGTGCGTCAGCGCGGCCATTGTCGAAAATGGCTTGTCGGTGGCCGGCGTTCTCGATTGCCCGGCGCGCCGCCAGGTCTATTGGGCATTGCCGGGGCAGGGCGCTTACCGCAATGGCGTGCGACTCAAAGTGCGTGCGCCCGGCGCGCGTTTGGAGATCGGCGGCCCCAAGGCACTGATCGACGCGATGCCGCAGCGCTGGCGCGACGTGCTGGAGCGGCGCGCATACATCCCCTCGCTCGCCTATCGCATCGCCATGATCGCCGACGGCAGCCTGGACGCCACTTTCGTCAAGCCCAACGCCCATGACTGGGACCTCGCGGCAGCCGACCTGATCCTGCGCGAGGCGGGCGGAATGCTGCTGAATGACCGGCGCGAGCAGCCGCTTTACGCGGGCAAGATCGTCAACCATGGCGCGCTCGCTGCCGGCAGCGGCGAGTTGTTGGGCGTAATGGCTGAGGTAGTGGCATCGCAGGCCGACCCAGCTTCCGGTGGGTAGCCGGCGGACATATTTAAAATCCGGACGAATTCCTCTAGACAATGCGCACTCTCGCACACGACTCAGGATCATCGCATGGCTGAAGAAGGCGGCAAGAAGCAGCTTTTGCACCTCGTCTTCGGGGGCGAGCTGAAATCGCTCAAATCCACCGAATTCCGCGACCTCGACGGTCTCGACATCGTCGGCATCTTTCCCGACTACGCCTCGGCTCTTGCCGCCTGGAAGAGCAAGGCGCAGGCCAGCGTCGACAACGCCCATATGCGCTACTACGTCGTCCACCTACATCGCCTGCTCGATCCGGAAAACGGCGCCAAGGCTGGCCAAAACTGATGAGCGACGCACGGCTTGCGCCGCTGGCGGCTAGGGCGGCGAAGAAAAAGCGCCGCCGCGCTGGGGGCATGAAGGGATTCTGGCGCAGGATACGCGAGCCGCTGGCGCAGTCCGACCTGGTCAAGTCGGCGCTTGCGACGCTTCTGGCCGGCGGCCTGCGTTTCGTCCGCGCGACGAACCGCTATGCCGAGGGGTCGAGCGACGTTGCGCAATCCTACGCCAGGGTGACGCCCTCCATACTGGCGATCTGGCATGGGCAGCACCTGCTGGCGCCGGTGCTCTATCCGCGGGGTGAGCCGCTGGCGGCGATGGTGTCGCGCAGCGCCGACGCGGAACTCAATGCCCTGGTGGTCGAAAAATTCGGCTTCGAGGCGGTGCGTGGCTCCGGCGGGCGCGGCGGCAAGAGCAAGAGCGACAAGGGCGGCGCACAGGCGCTCATTGCCCTGAAAAAGGCGCTCGACGGCGGTAGCAATGTCTGCATGATCGCCGATATTCCGCATGGAACGCCGCGCCAGGCCGGCATGGGCATCGTGACGCTGGCGCGGCTTTCGGGCCGCCCCGTGGTGCCCGTCGCAATGACCACCAGCCGCCGCAAGGTGCTGGAGAAGACCTGGGACAAGACCACCATCAACCTGCCTTTCGGCCGCTGCGCCATGGTCGTCGGCGAGCCGATCACCGTGTCCGCCGACGCCGACGACGCCGAACTCGAGCGCAAACGGCAGGAGATCACGGCAGGCCTCAACGAAGCGACGGAGCGGGTCTACCGCATCGTCGATCGCCGCGCATGAGCGAACGCTGGGCAAGGGCGACGCTGCGGGCCTATCGCCTGGCGGGCGCCGCCGTCTATCCGGTGATCGGCACCTATGTCGCCTGGCGCACCAGCCGCGGCAAGGAGGATCGCGCCCGTCGGCGGGAGCGCTATGGTCATGCCAGCAAGCCGCGCCCGCCGGGGCCGATCATCTGGGTGCATGCGGCAAGCGTCGGCGAGACCAACGCCATCGTGCCGCTGGTGCAGCGCATCCTGGGTTACGGCGTGAACGTCGTGCTGACCACCGGCACGGTCACGTCGGCGCAGGTCGCCGAGGAGGTGTTTGGCGACGCCGTCATCCACCAGTATGTGCCGCTCGACCTGAAGCCGGCCGTCGACCGCTTCCTCGACCATTGGGAGCCGGACCTCGCCATCATCGCCGAATCCGAGATATGGCCGATGACCATCCTCGAACTCGGCGACCGGCGGGTTCCGCAGGTTCTGGTGAATGGCCGGCTGTCCGACCGGTCGTTCCGCTCCTGGAAGAAGCGGCCGCACGTGGCGGAGGCGCTGTTCGAGAATCTTGCGCATGTTGTCGCCCAGTCGGAACTGGACGGCGAGCGGTTCCAGGCGCTGGGCGCGCGGCCTGTCACCGTGTCGGGCAACCTGAAAGTTGACGTAACGCCGCCGACAGCCGACGAGACAGTGCTGACGGGTTTGCGCCAGCAGATCGGCAAGCGGCCGACCTGGGCGGCAGTGTCGACGCATGACGGCGAAGAGAAATTCGCCTCCGAGGTGCATCTTGCGTTGCGCGGCCGCCATCCCGGACTGCTGACCATCATCGTGCCGCGCCATCCCGACCGCGCGTCCGCTCTGATGGCGGAATTCTCGGCGGCGGGCCTGAAGACGGTGCGGCGCACCGGCGGCGAGAAGGTCGCGCCCGACACCGACATATTGCTTGGCGACACGATCGGCGAGATGGGGATTTATCTCAGGCTCACCGAGATCGCCTTTGTCGGCCGTTCGCTGACTTCCGAAGGGGGCCAGAACCCGCTGGAACCGGCGATGTTGGAGACGGCGGTGCTGGCCGGCCGCAACGTCCAGAATTTTCGCGATGCCTATCAACGGCTGATCGACAGTGGCGGGGCGCGGCTGGTGCGCGACAAGGACATGCTGGCCGGCGCGGTCAATTACCTGCTCACCAACGAGGAGGCGCGGCGCGAGATGATCGCCGCCGGCGCCACCGCCGTCGGCGAGATGCGCGGCGCGCTGGAGCGGACGCTGAAGGCGCTCGACCCGTTCATCCATCCGCTGGTGGTGAAATCGCGGCTGGAAAAGCCGAACGGGGCCTGATTGTCTCTGGACGCCCCTCGCTTCTGGTGGCGGCCGCCGGGCTGGCAGGCGTGGGCGCTCTCTCCCGTCTCGGCGATTTATGGTGCGGTGGCGCGCCGCCGGCTGGTCACTGCACCGCGGGAGCCTGTCGACCTGCCGGTGCTGTGCGTCGGCAATTTTACGGTTGGCGGTTCGGGCAAGACGCCGGTGGCGATTGCCTTGGCCAAGCAGGCTGCCGAAATGGGCCGAAAGCCCGGCTTCCTGTCACGCGGCCATGGCGGCAGTTCATCTGCTCCGCGGATCGTGGATCCGGCTGCTGACAGTGCCCGCGACGTCGGCGACGAGCCGCTGCTGCTGGCCGCACACGCGCCAGTCGCGGTGTCGCCGGACCGGGCGGCGGCGGCCCGGATGCTCGCCGCACAGGGCTGCGATTTCCTCATCATGGACGACGGTTTTCAGAGCGCCCGCATCCTGTTCGACTACGCGCTGCTGGTTGTCGATGCGCGCCATGGCATCGGCAACGGGAAGGTCCTTCCCGCCGGCCCGTTGCGGGCGCATGTCGCGGACCAGTTGCACTACGCCGACGCGGTGCTGCGCATGGGCGAGGGAACGGCGGCCGATCCTGTGCTGCAAGCGGCGCCCGGCGCGGGCAAGCCGGTATTCGGCGCGGTCTTGCGGCCGCGCAACCCCGCGCGTTTCGCCGGGCGGCGCATGCTCGCCTTCGCCGGCATCGGCCATCCGGACAAATTCTTCGAGACATTGC
Organism: Mesorhizobium sp. IMUNJ 23232; assembly: GCF_044326205.1. Classification (NCBI taxonomy): domain Bacteria; kingdom Pseudomonadati; phylum Pseudomonadota; class Alphaproteobacteria; order Hyphomicrobiales; family Phyllobacteriaceae; genus Mesorhizobium; species Mesorhizobium sp. IMUNJ 23232. The sequence continues at coordinate 102,789 of NZ_JBIRCY010000006.1, read as the reverse complement.
GCCAGGCAGGCGCCGAAGTGGCGGTGGCACAGCCTTTTCCCGACCATCATTTCTATGCGGCCGACGAATTGCAGAGCCTGGCCGATACGGCGCAGGGTCAGAACCTTGGAATGGTCACCACAGCCAAGGACGCCGCGCGCTTGTCGGGGATGGGATTGCCTGCAGAAATTCTCGGCATGGTCGAGGTTCTGGAGATCGACGCGGTGTTCGAGGACGATCGAACGGCGGAGCGGATTGTCAGGGATGCGCTGGCGGCCTGGAAGAAGCGCTGGCCTACCTGACTCCGCGCCTGCGCAGCGACGGGTCGGCTTCGATCTCGCGCCTCAGCGACGCCGTGGCGTCGATATAGGGCTCCTGCCGCGCGACGCTCCAGTATTTGAGTTCGTCCAGCGCGATGCGCTCGCCGGTGACCGCGCAGCGCACGAAAGACCCAGGGCTGGTGACCTGGAAATCTCCATCGAGGTAGCGGATCCCGGCTTCCCTTGCGCCCGGACCCTCGAAGCGGTTCATCATCTGTTGCTCTGACCGGAGGGCTTGACCCGCATCCGCCACAAAACGGGCGGGAAATCAAGCGCGGGCCGTCACCGACTTTCGCCCGGGCCGGTGGTCATCGCCGCCCGAACAGCTTTTCGATGTCGGTGAGCTTCAGCTCGATATAGGTCGGACGGCCATGGTTGCAGGTGCCGGAACCGGGCGTCGATTCCATCTGCCGGAGCAGCGCGTTCATCTCGTCTGGCAGCAGGCGGCGGCCGGAGCGCACCGAGCCGTGACAAGCCATGGTGGCGGCGATGGCGTCGAGCCGCTGTTTCAGCGTGTCGACGGTGTCGTTGTCGGCGATCTCGTCGGCGAGGTCGCGCATGAGTTGCTCGATGTTGGTTTCACCGAGCATGGCCGGCGTCTCGCGCACGGCGACCGCGCCGGGGCCGAAGCGCTCGATGCCGAGGCCGAAGCGTCGCAGCGTGTCGGCATGCAGCGAAAGCCGCTCGGCGTCGTCCTCGGGCAGGTCCACGATCGCCGGCAGCAGCAGCAATTGTGCCGGCATTGGCCGGCTGGCAAGCGCGTTCTTCAGGGCTTCGTAGATCAGCCGCTCGTGGGCAGCGTGCTGGTCGACGATGACCAGCGAATCGCCGGTCTGGGCGACAATGTAGTTCTCATGCACCTGCGCCCGCGCCGCGCCGAGCTTCAGCCCGGTTGTCTCGACGGCAGGCCCCTCGACCGCTATCCGGACGTCGGCGCTGTCGAGCGGGCCGGTGTCGAAAGCTGCCTGCACCTCTTCGCCGAAGCCGGCCTCCAGCGGCCGATGGAAGGAACGAGCGGTGTCAAACGAGCCGCCGCCACCGCTGCGGAAAGCAGGGTTGTAACCGCGGTGGCCGCCGGCCGGGCCGGGATGGCCGTAGCTGGTCGGCCCGGATCGAAAAGCGCCCATCATCGCCGAAGCGCCGGTTGAGGCCGGGCGGATGCCGGCACCGGCAAGCGCCTCACGGATCGCGCCGACGATCAGCCCGCGCACCAGGCCGGGGTCGCGGAAGCGCACATCGGCTTTGGCCGGATGCACGTTGACGTCGACCAGCGCCGGATCAAGCGTCACGAAAAGGGCGGCCACCGCGTGCCGGTCGCGCGCCAGCGTGTCTGCGAAGGCGCCGCGGATGGCGCTGGCGATCAGCCGGTCGCGCACTGGCCGCCCGTTGACATAGACATATTGCTGGAGAGCGTTGGCGCGCGAGAAGGACGGGATGGAGACGTGGCCGTCGAGCCGCACGTCCTCGCGCATGGCGTCGATGGTGATCGAGTTCTCCGGGAATTCCGCGCCCATCACCTGGGCGATGCGACGCAACCGGTCGTCGGTCGCAGCGAAATCCAGCGTCGAGCGGTCCGGGCCGGACAGGGTGAAACGCACCGACGGGAAGGCGATGGCGATGCGCCTGACAACATCGGCGATGGCCGAGGCTTCGGCGCGCTCGCCCTTCATGAATTTGAGGCGTGCTGGCGTGGCAAAGAACAGGTCGCGGACCTCCACGGCGGTGCCGCGATTGGCGCCGGCCGGCCGCACGGCGGAGACCTGGCCGCCCTCCACCGAAATCTCGGCCGCCTCGCCGGCGCCGGTGCGCGAGCGGATCATGAGCCGCGACACGGCGCCGATCGACGGCAGCGCCTCTCCCCGGAAACCCAGCGTGCGGATGTCGTCTATGCCGTTGGCGAGCTTCGATGTGCAGTGGCGCGACACGGCGAGTTCCAGTTCATCCGCCGCGATGCCGGAGCCGTCGTCGCTGACGCGGATCAGCGACAGCCCGCCGCCGGCGGTCGCGATCTCGACGCGGCTGGCGCCGGCGTCCACGGCGTTCTCGACCAGTTCCTTGACGACACTCGCCGGCCGTTCGATCACCTCGCCTGCGGCGATCTGGTTGATCATGGTTTCGGTGAGGTGGCGGATCGGCATGCAGGCATTGTATCCGGATTCGAGGCGAGGCGAACAGGGTATGGCATGATCGGTTCCGCATGATTTGATCGCGGAGATGGCGTCTGCGCCGCTGCGACGCCGCTATTACGCGCCGCCTTGAAGGCTTTTGTCACGGGCAGTTGATGGCTTGGCGAGGTCGGATGAACAGGCGGGTATGTTTTTCCGGCATTTCGGCGCTACCCTGCGGCTCAACGGAGTGCCGCAATGCGTACGACCAGACTTGGCCTGTTCTTCTACGCACTGCTCGTCGCGGGCCCGTCCATGGCAGACGCTGCGGACCGGCGCGCGGCGCTATTCGACGATCCGCTCTTTCGCCGTTGCATCAACTGGATGCTGGACGGCAGTGGCGGTGCGCTGATCGAGAACCTCTGCATCGACGATTTTGCCATCCCGCCGCCATCGATCTTCTCCTGCGCGCGCAAGGTGATGACGGGCTTCCAGTCTGCCGCCGACCAGGAAGGCTGCGCGTTGATCTTCGAGGAGCAGGCGAAGAAGGTGCGTTCCGGCTATGTGAAGTGATGCCAATGAGAGTGCCAGGCGCCCAGGTCGACCAGAAGATCGTCGTGGCGGTTCAGGATTTCGGCGCACGGAAAAAAGCCGCGGTTGCGGATGCTTGGTATTGCCGTCACGACCGGAGAGGGTGTTCATGATCAGGATTGCCTTGGCGGCCGCCGCATTCTTCATCGCCGCCGTACCGGCGCTTGCCGGCCCCGCAGCCGACGCCGTGAAGTTCTTTTACGAACCGGTCGGTTCTCCGGGCGATCCGGAATTCCGCGACCGCTTCGTCGATTCGGCGCGAACGAAATTCCAGGAGAACGATACGCTTTCCAGCAATGGCGGCGAAATTGGCTGCATCGATTTTGCGCTGCCTGTCGACGCGCAGGATCTCGACGATGCCGAGGTGGCGCGCACGCTGAAGCTCGACGAAAAGGTTTCGGAGACGATGCCATGGTGACGGCGAGCTTCAACCTTTTTCCCGGCGAAGCCGAGAGCCGGAGAGAGGTCGTCTGGACGCTGAAGAAGGTCGGCGATGCCTGGAAGATTTCCGATATCGCCGCGCCGAAGAGCGACTGGAAACTCAGCCAATTCGACTGCACGACCCCGCAGCAGGGAGGTTGCGGCATGTTGACCGGCCGAATCGTAGGAAGCTCCGTCGCGGCCTTGTGCATCGTCGTACCTGCATCGGCGCTCGCCGGTACGCCGACCGAGGCGGTGATGGCTTTCTACGATCATGTCGGCCTGGAACTCGATCCGGCGGAGCGGGGCCGGTTCGTCGATCCGGCGAGGGCGGTGTTCGACGGCAACGAGCGGCTGCATAAGGCGGGCGAGGGCGATTGCCTCGATCCGAACATGCCGCTGGACAATGTCGAGACCGGCGCCGATGAGATCGGCAAGACGCTGAAGTCGCTGGAGACGGTGAAGGGTGACCAAGCGAAGGTCACAGTCGCCTTCGTGGCGGCGGGAGCGCCGCATCGATTGCAATGGCAGCTGAGAAAGGTGGGCGATGCATGGAAGGTCGCCGACATTCTGTCGATCACCGGCGAGTGGGCGCTGAGCCAGTATCACTGCGAATGAGGGTGCTTGCTGAACCGCGCTCTCCCCGCCGGTCACAAAATTGCGAACGCGGCCGGCCAGGCTTCTGCGGGAACCGATCCCCGGATAAGAGGTTGGGGCAGCAGGCAGACCCCGCCAAACGAGGAGACATCCGATGATCGTATCGCGCCGCACCACACTTGCTCTGGCGGCCGGCGCCGCCTTGGCGGCAACCGCGCGTCCGTCCATCCTGCGCGCCGCCGCACCGTTCGTGCAGCCGCCGCTGCCTTATGGCGAGGACGCGCTGGCGCCGCAGATTTCCGCGCGCACCGTCGGCCTGCATTACGGCAAGCATCACAAGGGCTACTTCGACAAGCTCAACCAGTTGGCGCCGGGTACGCCCTATGCCGACATGGAATTGGAGGCGGTGGTTGTCGCCGCGAAGAAGGACGGCCAGGACAAGATCTTCAACCAGGCGGCGCAGGCCTGGAACCATGTGTTCTACTGGGAGCAGTTCAAGGGCGGCCCCGAAAAGCCCTCGGGCGCGTTCGCGGAGGCGGTGGAACGCGACTTTGGCGGTGACAAGGGCTTGTTCGAGGCGTTCGGCAAGGAGGCGGACAACGTCTTCGGCACCGGCTGGGTCTGGCTTTCCGCGGGCCAGGGCAAGCTCGTCCTGAAAGGTTATCAGGACGCCAACAATCCGCTACAGGACGGCTTGAAGCCGCTGGTCGGCATCGATGTCTGGGAGCACGCCTACTATCTCGATTATGAGAACCGCAAGGCGGAACATATTGCCGCGGTTCTGTCCGAGCTAGTGAACTGGCAGGCGGCCGGGGAGAAAATGGCAGGGTAAGTTCACCCGCCGTGAGAGACAGGATCAGCCCCTGCCGCGATAGGGCAACACGCCGGAGTCAGGCAGCCAGGCCCCATCCGGCGGCGCGCCAGTCTGCCAGAAGACGTCGATGGGAATGCCGCCGCGCGGATACCAGTAACCCGCGATGCGAAGCCAAAGGGGTTTGGCGGCTTCGATCAGGCGCCTGCCGATCATCACCGTACATTCCTCGTGAAAGGCGCCATGGTTGCGGAACGACGTCATGAACAGTTTCAGCGATTTTGACTCGACCAGAAGAGTGTCCGGCGCGTAGTCGATAACGATGTGAGCGAAGTCGGGCTGGCCGGTGACGGGGCAGAGCGATGTGAATTCGGGACAGGTGAAGCGCACGATTGCGGGCGGCCCGTCGCCGCGCTGAAACGGCACGATCTCGAGGCGCGCTTCTTCAGGGGAGGCGGGGATGAACGCCTTGGCTCCGAGTAGCGTGAGTCTGTCGGTTTCGGTCATGGTCGGCTCCATTTGGTGCCCACATAACGGTTTGGCCGATGGATCGAAAGCCGATGATCACTGATCCCGCCCCCCAGCCTTGCCGGCCACGAGCATGCATGATGATCCACTTCACCGACGTCAGTCCGGCCGCCTGAAAAAGCCCGGCTTCGGACCGCCGTCACACATGCACGTCTCCGTCGCTCGGCAAGGGCGCAGGCTGAAGGAAGGCCGTGTAAACCAGCCAGGCATAAAAGACCGCGACCACTGCCACCACCAACCAGCCGGGCAGGAAACCCAAAGCAGCATTGTCGATCATCTCGCGCAGCGAAGCGACCACGTGGCGACTGGTTTCGACCTCCTGCAGTTTCGGCGTCGACAGTTTGAGCACCCAGGCGAGCAGGATCATCAGAAAGATCCAGAAATAATTCCGCCGCAGCCGCCGCGACATGGCGCTGTGAAGGCTGATCATGAACTTCGGGCTGTCGAGACTTCTGCCCAGCGCGCCAGCCCAGCCGGGATCGACCGGCTTGCCCGATGAGAACAGCGGCGAGAAATAGTTTCGTTCGACGAGGCGCACGCGGGCGCGGTAGACGTCGAAGAAGCGGTAGCGCCTGGCTTCGATGATCAGGAATAGCAGAACCAGCAGCATGGTGAACAGCAGCACGCCGTGATGCGCGGAGGCCGACGACAGCGATACCGACAGCATCGCGCCGCCGCCGGTTATCGCCCAGTTGGTGGTGCGGTCTATGCGGTCGCGCCAGCCCGCCATGCGGGCGATTTCCGCGCGGTGATAGTGCGCGAGCGCCGTGATGTACTCCGACGACGTTGCCGGCATCGGCGGGGTCGAGAAGACCGGAGCGGCCGGTTCCTGTTGTTGCAGATCGCCTACCCCATTACCTGCTCCTTCTCGGATCGGTGGGATTATGCGCCCGGGCATCCGCGCTGCCAAACACAATCGCTGCCCTTCGAACGGGCGGGATCGTGCCATAGCACATAGGCTCTTTTCGCCCTTGACGCCGGCAATCAGAAAGGCTTCGACCGGCGGCACTTTCCGCTCTAAAATCGGCGCGAAGAACAAGGACTGGATTTTGACATGAACATCGAGAGCAAGCCCGCCGCCGCTTCGTTCGTCTGGAACGACCCGTTCCTCATCGAGGACCAACTTTCGGAGGATGAGCGCATGCTGCGCGATGGGGCGGCGGCGTTTGCGGCCGACAGGCTGGCTCCACGCGTTGAGGCCGCGTATCTGGAGGAAAAGACCGACCCGGCGATTTTTGCGGAGATGGGCGAGGCCGGCCTGCTCGGCATCACCATTCCGGAAGAATATGGCGGGCTCGGCGCCGGCTACGTCTCCTACGGCCTTGTCGCGCGCGAGGTGGAGCGCGTCGATTCGGGCTATCGCTCGATGATGTCAGTGCAGTCTTCGCTGGTCATGTATCCGATCCATGCCTACGGCACGGAGGCTCAGCGCAAGAAATACTTGCCGAAACTGGCGAGCGGCGAATGGATCGGCTGCTTCGGCCTGACCGAGCCGGACGCCGGCTCCGATCCCGGCGGCATGAAGACCCGCGCCGAGAAGATCGATGGCGGCTACCGGATTTCCGGCGGAAAAATGTGGATTTCGAACGCGCCGATCGCCGATGTGTTCGTCGTCTGGGCGAAGTCGGCCGCGCACGACAATCAGATCAAGGGTTTTGTGCTGGAAAAGGGCATGAAGGGCCTGTCGGCGCCGAAGATCGACGGAAAGCTCAGCCTGCGCGCCTCGATCACCGGCGAAATCGTCATGGAGGGCGTCGAGGTTGGCGAGGATGCGCTGTTGCCCAACGTCTCGGGTCTGAAGGGGCCGTTCGGCTGCCTGAACCGCGCGCGCTACGGCATTTCCTGGGGCGCGATGGGCGCCGCCGAGGATTGCTGGTTCCGGGCGCGCCAATATGGCCTCGACCGGAAGCAATTCGGAAAGCCGCTGGCCGGCATGCAGCTTTACCAGAAGAAGCTCGCCGACATGCAGACAGAGATCGCACTCGGTCTCCAGGGCTCGCTGCGCGTCGGAAGGTTGATGGACGAGGGCAAAATGGCCCCCGAAATGATCTCCATCGTCAAGCGCAACAATTGCGGCAAGGCGCTCGACATCGCCCGCCAGGCCCGGGACATGCACGGCGGCAACGGCATCCAGATCGGCTACCACGTCATGCGCCACGCGCAGAATCTGGAAACGGTCAACACCTATGAGGGCGCGCACGACGTGCACGCGCTGATTTTGGGCCGCGCGCAGACGGGATTGCAGGCGTTTTTCTGAGCGGCCCTTTCCCGCGCGAATTCCTGCACAGGTTTTCCGAAACGACATCGGCCCGCCATTTGCATGGCGGGCCGATTGTCTTGCGTCGTTCGGTTCGGCGCTAGGCCGAGCCGGTCACGCATGCGCGTGCGGGCCGTGTCGAAAGTCCCAGACCGCCCAGGCCGACGCCGCAGCGATCAGCACACCCATGATCACATGGGTCCACATCGCGTTCACGTTGGCGGAGAATCCGAGCAGCCAGGGCGAGACGACCAGCCAAAGGCCGAGCAGGAAGTTCACCCATTCCTCCCACTCGGCGAACGCCGAAATCGCGGCGAGCGTGAAACCGGCGAGCACAACGCCTACAACCCAGGCGTTCCATGCCGGCCTGACGTCCGTCACGAATCCGATGAACCAAGGGGAAACGAACAGGCAGACCGCGAGGGCAAGGTTGATCCAGTCTTGCGCCTTCCTGCCTTCCATCAGCGAGTTAGCCATGACAACCTCCACGGATGAAGCTTGATCAAAGCGTTCAGTTCGCGTGCATAGCACGCTTGAGAATCACATAATTGCGGCTGGGCGGGGTTCAAGTGGCTGGCGCTGCTCCGTGACACAAATAGTGAACGCTAGCGCTGCCGCGGCGTTGCGAAGGCCCGCCACGGAACCGTCGGCCATTCCACTCCGCCCTCAACTACTGGCGCGCCACGAAAATCGGATCGCCAAACATTTTTGTATCGACCTCGACTCCCAGTCCCGGCCCGGACGGTGGCGTGATCGCGCCGCCTTCGATGCGGAACTCGGCGCGGGCGTTTGAAACCGTCACCCAGTTGTGGAAGTCGACCGTGTGCTGGCGCAGGCTTTCTGGCGTCGACAGCATAAGCGCGCAATAGGCTGATGTGTCGATCTCGGCGCCGCCGGTGTCCTCGATGGTGATCTTCAAATTGCGGGCAATCGCGACGTCGCGGATCAGCTTCGCCCTGGTGATGCCGCCGACCCGCGCCAGCTTTATCGTGATGCCATCGACCAGCCCATCGGAAATGGCGCGCAGCAGCACGTCGACGCCGTCTATGGTCTCGTCCAGAACGAGCGGCCGGTCGCAGGCCGAGCGGACCGCCAAATTCTCCTCGTAGCTGGCGCAGGGCTGCTCCAGCACATAGTCGATGGAGCGGGTGGCGCTGAGGAAGCGCCTGACCTCGGCGGTTCCCCAACTGGCGTTGGCATCACAGAACAGCACGGTGGCGGAAGGCACGGCGGCGCGGACCGCCTCCAGCCGCGCGACATCCTCATCGACGTCGAGCCCGACCTTGACCTGCAGCCGGCGATAGCCCTCGGCGACGTATTTTTGCGCCCGCCTGGCCATGGCGTCGGGCGCTTCCTGCGCCAGCGAGCGGTAAAGCGCGATGGTATTGCCCTCGGCGCCGCCGGTGAGCGCGGCGAGCGGCTGGCCGGCGCGCTTGCCGGCCAGATCCCAAAGTGCCATGTCGATCGCCGCCTTGGCGTAGGGATGTCCCTTCAGCAGCAGGTCCATTCGGCGGTTCAGCTTTTCGATGCCGGAAGCATCCGCGCCGACCAGCCGTGGGCAGAGTTCGCGCATCGCGGCGCGCGCGCCTTCCGCAAAGGCCGGGTCGTAAAAACTGCCCAGCGGCGCCATCTCGCCATAGCCGGCATGGCCGTCGCGCGTCCTGATCTCGACGATGGTGGAATCGAATCCCTCGGCGCTGCGGCCGCCCGAGCAGCGGTATGTCCCGTCGCGGAACGGCTGCCATTGTCGGAACAGCGTGATCGATTCGATGGTCATTGCATTTGTGCCTCGATGTTTGCTGAACCTAGCGGGCTGGGGCGCGCCTCGCCGCGAGAGAAGCGGCGCGTGGGCTGGTCGGATTTCTGCTAGAGTTCGGCAGCTTTCGGCGCTAACCCTGCCGCATCCGGAGATTTTTCATGGCCCAGCCCTTTCTCGCCCATCTGTCCGCCGAGTTGGAGGGCCTGAAGTCCGCCGGGCTCTACAAGTCCGAGCGGGTGATCACCTCCACCCAGTCGGCCGAGATCGAGGTCGGCGGGCAGAAGGTGTTGAACTTCTGCGCCAACAACTATCTCGGCCTCGCCGACAATGACGGCCTGCGCGACGCCGCGAAAGCCGCGCTCGAGCGCTATGGCTACGGCATGGCCTCGGTGCGTTTCATCTGCGGCACGCAGGAGGAGCACAAGCAGCTCGAGGCGACGATCTCGCGCTTCCTCGGCATGGAGGACACGATCCTCTACGGCTCCTGCTTCGACGCCAATGGCGGGTTGTTCGAGACGCTGCTCGGCGAGGAGGACGCCATCATCTCCGACGCGCTCAACCACGCCTCGATCATCGACGGCGTGCGGCTCTCCAAGGCAAAGCGTTTTCGCTACGCCAACAACGACATGGCGGCACTGGAAGAGGAATTGAAGAAGGCCGAAGGCTGCCGCTTCAAGCTGATCGCCACGGACGGCGTGTTTTCGATGGACGGCATCATCGCCAATCTGAGGGGTGTGTGCGACCTCGCGGAAAAATACGGCGCCATGGTCATGGTCGACGACAGTCACGCGGTTGGCTTCGTCGGAAAACACGGGCGCGGGTCGGCCGAACATTGCGGCGTCGAGGGCAGGGTGGACATCATCACCGGTACGCTCGGCAAGGCGCTGGGCGGCGCCTCGGGCGGCTACACGTCAGGCAAGCGCGAGGTGGTGGACTGGTTGCGCCAGCGTTCGCGGCCCTATCTGTTCTCCAACACGCTCATGCCGGCCATTGCCGGCGCGTCACTGAAGGTTTTCGAGCTGATTGAGCAGGGCGACGCCTTGCGCGAAAGGCTTTATGCCAATGCCGCGCGGTTCCGCGAGAAGATGACGAAGCTCGGCTTCACGCTGGCCGGCGCCGACCATCCGATCATTCCGGTGATGCTGGGCGACGCAGCCCTTGCGCAGGAAATGGCGGCAAGCATGCTGAAGCGGGGCATTTATGTCATCGGTTTTTCGTTTCCGGTGGTGCCGAAGGGCCAGGCGCGCATCCGCACGCAGATGTCGGCCGCCCATTCGAGCGCGGATATCGATCGGGCGGTAGAGGCGTTTGGCGAGGTGGGGAGAGAACTCGGCGTGATATGAATCCCGGAGGCCAGTGCTGCTTTTGCGGGCGCTTGATCGAAAGTTCCGACCGGAATGCGATAGAGTTCCGGCTGATGAATCTTTGGGTTGAAGGCGGCTCCCAGTACCTCTTTTCGCATTCAGAATGTGCCCGCGCGCGGTTTACCCATCGCCAGGCGCCGATAGAATTCGAGGCACTAGCCGATCCTGACGGCAGGCCGCAGGATGATGAACTCATTTGACCGGCTCGGAGTAATCCTATGTCCAACATGATGCGCGCCCTCGTCAAAGCCAAATCCGAACCCGGTATCTGGATGGAACAGGTGCCGGTCCCCGAGATCGGCCCCAACGACGTGCTGATCAAGGTTCGCAAGACGGCGATCTGCGGCACCGACGTTCACATCTACAACTGGGACCAGTGGGCCCAGAAAACCGTGCCGGTGCCGATGGTGACCGGCCACGAATTCGTCGGCACGGTGGCGGATTTCGGCGCGGCGGTGACCGAATACAAAATCGGCCAGCGCGTGTCGGGCGAGGGGCACATCGTCTGCGGCCATTGCCGCAACTGCCGCGCGGGCAGGGGGCATCTCTGCCGCAACACGCTGGGTGTCGGCGTCAATCGGCCCGGCGCCTTCGGCGAATTTTTGGCGATCCCGCAGCACAATGTCGTACCGATCCCCGACGATATTCCCGACGAGGTTGCGGCGATCTTCGATCCGCTCGGCAATGCCGTTCACACCGCGCTGTCCTTCGATCTGGTCGGCGAGGACGTGCTGGTCACCGGCGCCGGGCCGATCGGCATCATGGGCGCGCTGGTTGCTCAGTGCGTCGGCGCGCGAAAGGTGGTGATCACCGACATCAACCCGACGCGGCTGGCGCTGGCCAAAAAACTCGGCGTGCAGCATGTGGTCGACGCTTCGAAGGAAAAGCTGCGCGACGTGATGGGCGGCATCGGCATGACCGAGGGTTTTGACGTCGGGCTGGAAATGTCAGGGGCGGCGCCCGCCTTCCGCGACATGATCGACACCATGAACAATGGCGGCAAGATCGCCATTCTGGGCATTGCGCCGACCGGTTTCGAGATTGACTGGAACAAGGTGATCTTCAAGATGCTGCATCTGAAGGGCATCTATGGCCGCGAAATGTTCGAGACCTGGTACAAGATGATCGCCCTGGTGCAGGGACCGCTGGACGTAACCGGTCTGATCACCCATCGCATCGGCGTCGACGACTATATTTCGGGGTTCGAGGCGATGAAATCAGGCAATTCCGGAAAAGTGGTGATGGATTGGTGAACTGCCACCCGCGCTCAGGCGCTCAACACTTGTACGCCCGCTGATTTCGCGGCCGAAGCCAGTCGGCGATCAAGCGTCGCCAGGGTAGACGGCGTTCGCACGGCTATTTCAAGATAGGCCGCATCATAGACAGTCAAGCTGAACGTCCGTGCAAGACTGAATAGCACCTGCTCCACGACATTCGCGTCGATCACGCATGGGATATCGCCAATCCGTATCAGGCCCTGCTCGATCTGAGCCGGGGCAATCCGGCTACGCCGCTCACTGACGAGAAGCACGTTGCGAAGCTCGTACCAGAACAAGGGTGGCACCAGCATTCCTTCCGCGGATACGATTTCCAAAGCGCTATTGGCAACTTCGGAAAATTCGTCAGGCATCAGCCAACAGGCGGCCACTGAACTGTCGATGACGACAGGCATCAGGGTTTGCGACCCTCGTCTCGCGCCGACAGGATGTCATCGACGGTCATTCCGGTGGGCGGTAGCGTCTTGCGCCAGGCCTTCAGCCGGTCGACCGCGCGCTCGCGGCGCTCCTGCTCGTCCGCTTCCGGCGGTACCAGGCGCGCAATCGTCTTGCCGTGACGGGTTATGCTGACGATCTCGCCACGCTCGACGTCACTGAGAAGAGCCGAAAACTTTGCCTTCGCTTCCGCGGCTTGCACGACTTTCATAGGCGAACCCGTTTCGACTGGTCATTTTAACCGGTCAATTCTACATTTTTCCGGCGCACGCCGCAAGAAATCGGAAGGGGTTCGGAGTGCGATTAATTTTTCATCTCCTGCCCAAAATTCGAACTTTGTTCGTTGCCTGTTGCGTAGGCAAATTGCTATCGAGCCCAGCCTTGACAGTCGGGTTCCCGCATGCGCCGTCACATCGTGCCATTTATCGTCCGCCATGAGCCGAACGGCCGGGCGCTTTCGCATCTGAAGTCCGGCATTGGCGCCGTGATCGGCATTGCCGGCGTCGGCGCGCTGTCGTCTCTGACCGGCCTGCCCCTGCTGATCGCGCCGCTGGGCGCGACGGTGGTGCTGCTGTTCGGGCAGCCAGCCAGCCCGCTGGCGCAGCCGATCAACATTTTTGGCGGCTATCTGCTCGCCACGATCATCGGCGTCGCTGTCGCACTGGCATTCCCGGGCCTGCTGTGGGTGGCGGCGGTTGCGGTCGGCGCGGCAATCGCCGGCATGCTGGTCCTGCGCGTCACCCATCCGCCGGCGGGCGCCATTCCGCTTGTCGCGCTGGCCTCTCCCGCGAGCAGCGCCTCGCTCTTTGTGACGATCCTGATCAGCTGTGTCAGCCTTGTCGCACTGGCGTTGGTACACCATCGCCTGCCGCCGCGCGTCCAGTATCCGCGGCTGCTTCCGCAGAACTGACCAAAATTCCAGACTTTGATAGGTTCGTGTGATGAGCGCATGGATTTCCGGTGCGCTGACAGTCGCGAACCGGCCATGCACCTTGACCCGTCACGAGGATTGGCTTCAGGGTCCTCTAGAATGCGGATCGAGGAGGAGACGGGATGAAGCTTGCCAGCCTGAAGGACGGATCCCGCGACGGGCAACTCGTGGTCGTCTCGCGCGACCTGACCCGTTACACCGACGCGTCCTTTCTCGTGCCGACGCTGCAGGCAGCACTCGACGATTGGCTGCGTCTGTCGCCGCATCTCATGGCAATGGCGGAATCGCTGGAGACGGGTGCCGTTCCGGCCTCGCGTTTCCACGAGCATGACGTCCATTCGCCGCTTCCACGCGCCTATCAGTGGGCCGATGGCTCGGCCTATGTGAACCATGTCGAACTGGTGCGAAAAGCGCGCGGCGCGGCCATGCCCGAAAGCTTCTGGACTGATCCACTGATCTATCAGGGCGGCTCGGATTCCTTCCTCGGGCCGCGCGATGCCATCGCCATGGCTGACGAAGCCTGGGGCATCGATTTCGAGGGCGAGGTCGCCGTCATCGTCGACGATGTGCCGATGGGCGCTTCGGTCGAACAAGCGGGTGCCGCGATCCGCCTGGTCATGCTGGTCAACGACGTCAGCCTGCGCGGGCTGATCCCGGCCGAGCTGGAGAAGGGTTTTGGCTTCTTCCAGTCGAAACCGTCCTCCGCCTTCTCGCCAGTCGCGGTCACGCCGGACGAGCTGGGCGAGGCCTGGGACGGCGGCCGGCTGCATCTGCCGCTGCTGGTCGAGCTCAACGGAAAGCCGTTCGGCCGGGCCAATGCCGGCGTCGATATGACCTTCGATTTCTCGCGCATCATCGCCCATGCGGCGAGGACAAGGCCGCTCGCCGCTGGCGCCATCATCGGCTCCGGCACGATCTCCAACAAGCTCGCCGGCGGTCCCGGCAAGCCGGTTTCGGAAGGCGGCGCCGGCTATTCCTGCATCGCCGAGCAGCGCATGGTCGAGACGATCGAGACCGGCGCCGCCGCGACGCCGTTCATGCATTTCGGCGACACGGTGCGCATCGAGATGAAGGACAAGGCCGGCCACTCGATCTTCGGCGCGATCGAGCAGACCGTCCGGCCGACGGGTCGATAAGCGATCTTGGAGATTTCGACACAATTCCGCTGATTTCCCATCGAGAGTGGAGCGAAAGGGTGGAGCGGTGGAGATGTCTGGAAAAGCACTCGTTAGACGCCTGCTGTCGACAATTGCGATTCTTCTGGCTGCCGAAACAAATGTGCTGGCGTGCCAATCTGGAGATGAAGCCAACTACGACACCGCAAAGAATGCACTGGTCGTGCGTGCGCTGGTCTCGTCCGTTGAACGGGAAGCGACTGCGGGTAGCGTTTGTCTCAACGTGACTTATGAGGTGCGCGAGGTATTTTTCGGCAGTTATTCTGGCTCAGTTAACGTATCAATGTGTACGAAACGCACAGACGATAGCCTTCCTGAATCAGAGCAACAAAGTATCGATGAAGACGCGGGTATTGTAGTGGGAGCGGAGGTGCTTGTCGGCCTCACCAGCGAGCCGCCGTTGAAAGGGATGAATTTGTTGCCAAACGCCGCCGGCGCGTTTCGATTTCTGATCTATACGTGTTGGGGACCACTGCACGTCCGCCACGACCAGCTTCCCGATGAAGAACGGTCGGTTTTTATCGAACAAATCCGGACGGATATGAAAAGCTGGCAGTAGACAGGAGGCGACATGAACGCGTTCGGATGGATGGCAGGCATTTGGGGGCTCGTCATGGTGGCCGTGTTCATCCAGGCGATCCGACTGTCCTATCGCATCGAGGCGCGGTCGCCGGCTTTGACCAACACCTCCGGATTTCCGCGCAACGCCATGATCTTCCTCACCGTTACGAATTCGGGCGTGGCGCGCGACGCCGAGACTCAAGGCATGCGGCGGCGCATGAACCTGCTGCTGCTGGTCAATCTGCTCGGCTTCGCGCTGCTTGGGGCGGGCATATATTTCTCCCGGCTGCCGGAGGCATGAGCATGGACCCGCTTACCCACTTCCGCCGCATGGCCGAGAACAATCTCTGGTCGAACGATCGGCTTTATCGGGCCGTGCAGGCTTTGCAGCCGGGCGAGCTGGAGGCACCGCGCACCAGCTTCTTTCCGTCACTCAAGGAGACGCTGAACCACATCCTCTCCGTCGATCTTTTTTATCTCGACATGATGGAAGAGGGCGGCGTCGGTCGTGCGATCTTCGATGTCTATGTCGACAGTGGCGACGCGAAGGCGCTTGCGGAGAGCCAGGCTAACTTCGATCGTCGGCTTCTAGCTTTTTGCGAAAGGCTTATGCCGGCCGACCTCGACCGCCGCGTCCCGACGGATCGCGGCAAGGCGGGCATGATCCCGGAACGCATCGGCGACCTGCTGGCGCATCTGTTCATCCACGAAATCCACCATCGCGGCCAGGTGCACGCGATGCTGTCGGGCACGTCGGTGAAGCCGCCGCAACTCGATGAATATTTTCTCGACTACGATTTGAGGTTCAGAAGGGACGAGGTGACGCGGCTTGGACTTGGGAACGCGGCCGAGGCGAATTAGCCTCTGGCCGACACTGTTCGTAGGCCAAATGTCCTCGGACAAAAAAGGGCCGGCATTTCTGCCAGCCCTGATTGCGAGGCAAAGGCGCCGTTAGGCAGCCTTGTTCGCGTGCAACACGCCGCGCCGAATCTGGTCCTCCTCGATCGATTCGAACAGGGCGCGGAAATTGCCCTCGCCAAAACCTTCGTCGCCCTTGCGCTGGATGAACTCGAAGAAGATCGGGCCGATGACGGTCTTGGAAAAGATCTGCAGCAGGATTTTGGTCATGCCGCCGTCGACCACGCCTTCGCCGTCGATCAGGATGCCGTGCTTCTTCATGCGTTCGATCGGCTCGTCATGGCCAGAGACGCGGGCGAAGGAGCGCTTGTAGTAGGTGTCCGGCGGGCCAGGCATGAATTTCAGGCCATTGCCGGCCAGCCGGTCGGTTGCCTCGTAAATACCATCGGTGCCGACGGCGATGTGCTGGATGCCTTCGCCCTTGTATTTCTTCAAAAATTCCTCGATCTGGCTGGTGTCGTCCTTCGACTCGTTCAGCGGGATGCGGATTTTTCCGCACGGGCTGGTGATAGCGCGGCTGACCAGGCCGGTGATGCGCCCGTCAATGTCGAAATAGTGGATCTGCTTGAAGTCGAACAACTCGCGGTAGAACGCCCACCACTTGTCCATCTGGCCGCGATAGACGTTATGGGTGAGGTGGTCGAGATAATAGAAGCCGACGCCTTCCGGTTTCGGATCGCGCTCGCCAAGCCACTCGAACTCCTGGTCGTAGGCGGAACCCTTCTCGCCATAGTGATCGACGAAATAGAGCAGCGAGCCGCCGATGCCGACGATGGCCGGCACGTCCAGCGCCTTGTCGTGGCCGTAGTAGGGCGTCGCACCCTTGGACACAGCGTGCTCGAAGGCATGCTGCGCGTCGACGACGCGCCACGCCATGGAGGGCGCGCAAGGGCCGTGCTGCTCGACGAAATTCATCGCGTGCGAACCGCGCTGGGCGTTCAGCACGTAGTTGATGTCGCCCTGCCGCCAGACCGTGATGTTCTTGGTGCGGTGCCGGGCGACGGGGACATAACCCATGCGCTCAAACAGCGTCGCGAGCTTTTCCGGCTCGGGGTGCGCGAATTCGACGAATTCGAAACCGTCGGTGCCGGCCGGGTTGGCCTTGCTGATTTTCGCGGGCGGTGCGTCGTGCGGGAAGGGACCCATGCTGGCCTCCGGTCTGCCTGAAATGATCAACGCCGATCATAAGCCTTTCGATCCGCATTGTGCTTGCATTCGGAGGCGTTCGGTGGTGCCATGGTGCATGGATCATGCACGAAGTGACGCCGAACCATGCAAGACGAACGCATAGACCGCTTTGACCGCAAGATACTGGCGCTTCTGCAGGCGGACGCGCGGCTGACCAACAACGATCTGTCGGAACGCGTGAACCTGTCGCCGTCGCAATGTTCGCGGCGTCGGCAGCGGCTGGAGGAAGAGGGTTTCATCGCCGGCTATCGCGCGACGCTGGATCGTGAGCGGCTGGGCTTTTCGCTGGTCAGCGTGGTCTCGGTGACGCTCGCCACCCACAATCGCGACAATGCCCGCCGCTTCGCCGACCTGATCTCGCGCCTGCCGGAGGTGCAGGAGGCGCATGCGCTGACGGGGGAGATGGATTACTACCTGAAGGTGGTGACGCCCGACCTCAAGGCGCTGTCGCGTTTCGTCAACGAGGAACTGTTGCCGCACGATTCCGTGCAGCATGTGAAGACCGCGATCGTGCTGGAAACGCTGAAGGAAACCGGCGCGCTGCCTTTGTGAACCCGTCCCAAGGTGGGAATGGTTGACCGAGACGAGCAACCAACGCCATTTCCGGACTTTGCCGCAAAGGTCCTCGTATCGCCGACATTGCTGGCAGAATCTTGCTAGGCCATGAGCCCACTGGCAGTTGCAAGTCGGGTGGGGATTTTTATAGTCGGTCTGCGCGTCGTTGTTCGACCGCAGCTTTTCACATCGCAAAGGATTCCCGTCATGTCGGACAGACCTCAAGAAGGCCTCGGTCGCCGCGACTTCATGCTCGCATCGATTGCTGCGGTCGGCGCGTCGGCTGCCCTGGCGGTCAGTGCCGGCGCCGCGAATGCCCAGGAGGCGGCAAAACCCTCGGCCGATGCGCCTTCAGGAACCGTCTACACCGGCGATGTGATCGATGGAAAAAAGGTCGTCACCACGCTCGACGTCAACGACCTGGAACCCGGGCAGAAGCATCTTTTGTATTTTCAGGGTGTGCAGATGCCCACGGGGCACTACTGGTATGTGTCCGTGACAGTCGTCAAGGGGGCAAAGCCGGGCAAACGCGTCGTGCTGACCAGTGGCGTGCATGGCGACGAGATGAGTTCCATCCATACGGTCCAGACCGTGATGAACCAGCTCGATCCGGCTGATATGTCGGGCACGGTCATGGCAGTCACGGACATTGCACGCCCGGCCCTTGAAAGCATGCAGCGCAGATGGCCCAACCAGGGCAGGGGCATCGACCTGGTCGACATGAACCGGGTGTGGCCCGGCAACGAGAACGACGTCACCGCAGCCAGCCGGCACGCCGGGTTGCTGTTCAACCGGCTGCTGCGGCCGAACGCCGACTTCGCGATCGACTTCCATACCGGAACGACCGGCTTCGAGGTCGCCGCATTCAATATTGCCGAGATGAACGTGCCCGAGATCAAGGCGATGGCGGAGCTCTATCCCGTCGGCCAGATTTTCGACAACCCTACATATCCCAGTGTCCTCCACAACGCGTTTAACGCCGCGGGTATCCCGTCCTTTTGCCCGGAGATCGGGGCGGCCCGCCACCTGGACTTCGAGATGATCGCGCTGTTCGTGGAAGGCACGATGAACGTGCTCAAGCATCACGGCATCGTCGCCGGGCCGATGGGCCGCACGGGCAAGGACGTGACCGTCTTCGTCGGCAACAGTGCGTTCCCTATCCTGGCAACCGAGGGCGGGATCGTCGAGCATCTGGTCAAGCTCAACGACAAGGTCGAGGCCGGACAGAAGGTGGCCATCCAGCGCAACAGTTTTGGCGAAGTGGTCGCGGAATATACCAGTGGCGTGGCCGGAGAGGTGACGGGCCAGCGCAGCGACGTAATGTCCGAGCCTGGCAACCCGCTGGCATTCATCCTTTTCAACAGGCCGGCGCCGGAAGGCGTTGAGACTTATCCCGAGTGAACCAACGCCGGAGCGACCTTCGCGACGGGATCTGACTTAACGTCACAAACGTCGCGGCTGGAACAGTTTTTGCGGAATCTGTCGAAGCAGGCGAGACTCAGCGTGTGCCTACGCCTTCGTCTGCTTTGCCGCCATATAGATGTTGGTCGAGCGGGCGCCGGAGCGGCAATAGGCGAAGACCGGACCGGGAATCTCGTCCAGCGCCTCGACCATCTTCTGCACGTCGTCCTCAGTCATCTGGCCACTGACGAAGGGAATGTGGCGGAAGATGAGGTTGGCGGCCTCGGCGGCCACGGCGATGTCGGCAGCACTTGGCTGGCCGGGCTGCTCGTCGTCGGGCCGGTTGCAGATGATGCTGCGGTAGCCGGCTTCCTTGATGGTTTTGATGTCGTCGGCGGCGATCTGCGCGGAAACGGCGTAGTCGTCGGTAACTTGGCGGATGTCCATGGTCGAAACTCCGTGAATTTTTCTGCGGCTGTCATGCCACCGCGCGCGCCGCTCCGCAACCATCGTCCGGCGCGGCCAATCAGCCGGTTTATCGATCGGTCCAGAGGGGTCGGATGCTTGCATCGTCGGCAGCCCCTCGCTAGGTCGATTGCGGGGCCAAGGCGCGGTGTGTCCGCAAAAGTGGGAGCAGGCGATGGCTGACTTCATCGAGGCCGATATCGTCGTTATCGGCGCAGGCATCGCGGGCACTGGCGTGGCGGCCGACCTGGCGCGCGATTTCCGGGTGGTCATCGTCGAGCAGGAAGACCGGCCGGGCTATCATTCGACCGGGCGCTCCGCCGCCCTGTTCATCCAGAACTACGGCAATGCGGTCATCCGCGCGCTGACCCGCGCCAGCGCGCCGCTGTTCAACGGTGCCGACCGCGAGCTTTTTCCCCATCCGCTGCTTTCTCAGCGCGGTGTGCTGAATGTCGCCGACGCCGAGGCAGCCGGCGAACACGCCAAACTGGTCGTCGAAGCGGAAGGGTTGCGCGAACTGACGGCCGCCGAGGCGGTGGCGATGGTGCCGATCCTGCGGGAAGAAAATATCGTGGCCGCCTCCTACGAGGAGGACGCGCAGGACATCGACGTCGCCGCTCTGCACCAGGGCTGGCTGAAGGCGGCGAAAGCCGGCGGGGCGAAACTGGTCACCAGCAATCCGGTGCTTTCGGGTGAACGGTCGGACGGACGCTGGATTGTCGAGACGCGCGACCACCGAATCGCCGCGCCGATTGTCGTCAATGCCGCGGGCGCTTGGGCAGATCAAGTCGCGCGCTCCTTCGGTCTGGAACCGATCGGCCTGCAGCCCATGCGCCGGTCGATGGCCGTGCTGCCGGCGCCGGAAGGGTATGACAGCCGCCGCTGGCCGCTTCTCAACGACGCAGCCGAGCGCTGGTACGCAAAACCCGACGGCGGACGCCTGTTTGTTTCGCCGTCGGACCAGGATCCGGTCGAGCCGCATGACGCCTTTCCCGACGACATGGTGCTGGCGGAAGGTCTCTACCGCTTCGAGCAGGCGGTGACGATCCCGGTGACCCATGTCGAGCGCAGTTGGGCGGGGCTCAGAACCTTTGCGCCGGACCGCACGCCGGTTGCTGGGTTCGACCGGACGGCGGACGGTTTCTTCTGGCTGGCGGGGCAGGGCGGCTATGGAATCCAGACATCGCCCGGCTTGTCACGGCTGGCGGGAGCGTTGATAAGGCGCTCGACACTGCCGGCCGAGATGGAACAGATCGTGCCGGCGCTTTCGCTGAACAGGTTTCGCGTTTCACGTCCGGAATAGCCGGCAATTTCGAGGAAGGAATGACTATGAGCGTAAAGAGACTTGGTGTCGGTCCGCGCATGAGCGACATCGTCATTCATGGCAACACCGTCTATCTCGCCGGCCAGGTCGGCGCCCCGGGTGAAAGCGTGACCTCGCAGACCAAGGCGATCCTCGCCACCATCGACGGGCTGCTGGCGCAGGCCGGATCGGACAAGACGAAAATCCTGCAGGCGATCATCTGGCTGGCCGACATGTCGACCTTCCAGGAGATGAATGCCGTCTGGGACGCCTGGGTGCCGCAAGGCAACACGCCGGCCCGCGCCACCGGCGAGGCGAAACTTGCCGCTCCCGATTACAAGGTCGAGATCATCATCACGGCGGCGATTTGAGATAAGTGCTGGGGACAGTTTATTTTTTTCGGCCAGCGTGACTTCTGAACTGCCGCAGCTTTTCGGCCGAAAGAAGCAGACTGTCCCCACCGCTACCCATGTGACGGCGTGAAGCGGGCGACCAGCGTGTGACTGTCGCCGGCATAGGTGAAGCGTACATGCGTCACCGGTTGGTCGGCGCTCCAGGTCTGGCGCTCGACCACCAGTGACGGCGTTCCGGCATCTATGTCCAGCATCGGCGCGAGGCCAGCCTCCACGCCGGTGGCGCGGATACGGTGCTCGGCGACGCTCCACGGGATGCGGGCGACCAGCCACGGTCCGGGAGCAATGTTGGCAAAGGTCTCGTGCCCGGCATCCGGCACGGTTTTCAGGCTGATCACCCGATTCTCATGGCAGAACGGACGCAGGCCCGCGAAATGCAATGATATCAGCTCGATGATTTCGGATGGCTTGGTCAGCCCAAGCCGCTCGATATCGTCGGATGTACCGCGTCTTATGCACCGGGAGACCAGTTGATAGTGATAGGGCAGGCCGAGCGCCTGCACCTCGGTCTTGATGTCGTGGATCTCGAGGATCGCCGCTTGCGACTTTGGCCGGCGGACAAAACTGCCGGAACGCCGGCGCCGCTCGATCAGGCCTGCCTTGGCGAGTTGCGTCAGCGCCTTGTTGACGGTCATGCGCGAACAGCCATACGTGGCGGACAGCTCATATTCGTAGGGAATGCGATGTCCCGGCGCCCATTCGCCCGACAGAATACGATCGGAAATATCGGACAGGATGCGCTGGTGCAGCGACGGCGTGTCTTCCGCATGCGGCCGATCGGCAATCTCCAGCACCGCGAATCTCCTCATTGTACCGAGAGTACAATCATCGTCTTCCTGAAGCGTTCGGCAATTGCCTCATGGTGCAAATGCCGGCCCTCGGATACCAATTTGCGGCCGCCGGCCCAGACGCAATCGACATGCGCGCCGGCGGCGAAGATCCAGGCGTCGAGGATGGAGTCGCCGGATTTTCCCGCAAGCGACGGATGCGAGGCGTCGAGGGAGACGAGGCTGGCAGCATTGCCGACGGCGATGCCGGAAGGCCGTCCGCCGAGCGCCTGGTTGCCGCCGGCAAGCGCGGCATCGAGCAGCGCCCGGCCGTTCGAACCACCCGGCGCGGCGAGCACGTTGCGCTGGCGGTGGGCGAGCCGCTGCGAATATTCGAGCTGCCGCAACTCGTCGGTGACACCGATCAGCACGTTCGAATCCGAGCCGATGCCGAACCGGCCCCCCTGCGCGAGGAATGGGCGTGCCGAAAAGGTGCCGTCGCCGAGATTGGCCTCGGTGATCGGGCACAGGCCGGCCACCGCGCCGGATTTCGCCATGGCCCCGGTCTCTGCCTCGGTTATGTGGGTGGCGTGGATCAGGCACCAGTTTTCATCGACCGGCGCATTGGCGAGCAGCCATTCGACGGGCCGCGCGCCCGACCAGGCGATGCAGTCCTCGACCTCGCGCGTCTGCTCGGCCACATGGATGTGGATCGGGCCGTCTTTTCCTAGCTCGGCGACCGTCGCAAGTTCTTCGGGCGTCACGGCGCGCAGGCTGTGTGGGGCGACTCCTACCACAGCGTCGTCCATGCCCGAGACGATTTGCCGGCTCGCTTCAAGCAATCGCCTGAAGGAATCGATATCGTTGATGAATCGCCTCTGGCCCTCGTTCGGCGACAATCCGCCGAATCCCGAATGCGCGTAGAAGACCGGCAGCAGCGTCAGGCCGATGCCCGTCTCGGCCGCCGCCGCCGCGATGTGCTCCGCCATTTCGGCGACGTTTGCATAGGGCTGGCCGTCGCGGTCGTGGTGCAGATAGTGGAACTCGCCGACGCGGCCGAAACCGGCCTCCAGCATCTCCATGTAAAGCTGCGCGGCGACCGCCTCGACCTGATCCGGTGTCATGGTGAGCGCAAAGCGGTACATGACCTCGCGCCATGACCAAAAACTGTCGTCGCCGGGACCGCGCGTCTCCGCCAGCCCCGCCATGCCGCGCTGGAAGGCATGGCTGTGCAGGTTTGGCATTGCCGGGATGAGAATGGCGACGCGCTCGTCGGTGGGCGCAGGCTTGCTCTCGGCTTCCACACCGGTGATGGCCCCGCCGTCGAAGACGATACGGACGTCGGTCGCCCAACCGGACGGGAGGAGGGCTTGTGAGGCGAACAGACTGGTCATTGCATAGCGCTCCCGGATGCCGTCGGCAGAGTAACGTCGAGCGGCATCGTTTCTGGCTCCTTGCGACAAGATTTGCTGAATGCGAACATTTCCCCTCGCCAATCCGCTTGCATCCATCCTCATTATGTATATACATATTCGGGCCGACTTGAAATGGAAAAAGACGATGGGCGTCAGCAAAAGGCAAGCGACGGTGAATACGCGCATCTGGCGCAATGCCCGGTTGGCCACCATGTCGCCGGCGCTTCCCGGGCTGGGCGTCATCGAGCATGGCGCCATCGCGGCGGTTGACGGAAAGATCGTTTTCGCCGGAGCGGAAGCCGAGCTGCCGGCGAATGTGGCCGCCAATGCGGAGACGATCGACTGCGAGGGCCGCTGGATCACGCCCGGCCTGATCGACTGCCACACCCATCTGGTCCATGCGGGAAACCGCGCCAACGAATTCGAGATGCGGCTGGCCGGCGCCACCTATGAGGAAGTGGCGCGGGTGGGGGGGGGCGTCGTGTCGTCGGTGCGTGCGCTACGCGCCGCGAGCGAGGACGAACTTGTCCGCCAGACCTTGCCGCGCCTCGACGCGCTGATCGCGGAAGGCGTGACGACGGTCGAGGTCAAGTCCGGCTATGGGCTCGATCTCGCGAACGAGGCGAAATCGCTGCGCGCCGCGCGCCAGCTCGGCCGCGAACGGCTGGTGTCGGTCAAGACCAGTTTCCTCGGTGCGCACGCTTTGCCTCCGGAAGCCGCCGGCGACAAGGACGCGTTCATCGCCAAGGTCGCCGACGAAATCCTGCCGGCCATCGCGGCAGAACATCTTGCCGACGCCGTCGACGGTTTTTGCGAGGGCATCGCCTTCTCGACGGACCAGATTTCGCGCGTTTTCGATAAGACGAAGGCGCTGGGCATCCCGGTCAAATTGCATGCCGACCAGCTTTCCAATCTCGGCGGCGCCGCGCTTGCCGCACGATACGGCGCATTGTCGGCCGATCATCTTGAATACACCGACCAGGATGGCGCGGTCGCCATGGCCAAAGCCGGCACGGTCGCGGTGATCCTGCCCGGCGCTTATTATTTCATCCGCGAGACCAAGAAACCGCCGATTCAGCTTTTTCGCGACGCCGGCGTGGTTATGGCGGTGGCGACGGACTGCAATCCCGGCACCTCGCCGCTGACCTCGCTGCTTTTGACCATGAACATGGCGGCGACGCTGTTCGGCATAACGGTAGAAGAATGCCTGATCGGCGTCACCCGCAACGCGGCCACCGCACTTGGCCTGTCCAGCGAAACCGGCACGCTGGAACTCGGCAAATCGGCGGACCTGGCGATCTGGGACATCGAGCGCCCGGCCGAACTGGTCTACCGCATGGGTTTCAACCCGCTTCACGCGCGCGTCTGGAGAGGCGAATGAACCAGATTGTCCTGAAATCCGGCTCGGTTCGGCTGCAGGATTGGCAGGCCGTCCTCGACGGCGCCGTGCCGTCGCTCGACCCGGCCGGCCGGGAGCGCATCGCCGCGGGCGCGGCGGTGATCGCCGGCATCGTCGCCAAAGGCGATCCTGTCTACGGCATCAACACCGGCTTCGGAAAGCTCGCCAGCGTGCGCATCCCGGCAAACGACGTCGAGACGCTGCAGCGCAATCTGATCCTGTCGCATTGCTGCGGCGTCGGCGAACCGCTGGCGCCGGAGATAGTGCGGCTCATCATGGCGCTGAAGCTGAATTCGCTCGGGCGCGGCGCATCTGGGGTGCGGCCCGAAACGATCGCGCTGATCGAGGCGATGCTGGCGAAAAATATTGTGCCGGTCATCCCGGAAAAAGGCTCGGTCGGCGCTTCGGGCGACCTTGCCCCGCTGGCCCATATGACGGCGGCGATGATCGGCGTCGGCGACGTTTTTTACGAGGGCACGCGCATGCCGGCCGAGGCCGCGCTGCAAAGGGCCGGGCTGAAGCCGGTCGTGCTGGCGGCCAAGGAGGGGTTGGCGCTGATCAATGGCACCCAGGTTTCGACGGCACTGGCGCTGACCGGCCTGTTCCGCGCGCATCGCGCGGCGCGGGCTGCACTTATCACCGGGGCACTGTCGACCGATGCGGCGATGGGTTCATCCGCGCCGTTCCATGCCGAAATCCACGAACTGCGCGGGCACCGCGGCCAGATCGATACGGCCGCTGCCTTGCGGGCGCTCCTGAAGGGGTCCGAAATCCGCGATAGCCATCTCGAAGGCGACGAGCGCGTGCAGGACCCATACTGCATCCGCTGCCAGCCGCAGGTCGACGGCGCCTGTCTCGACCTGTTGCGTATGACCGCGCGGACGCTGGAGACCGAGGCCAACGCCGTCACCGACAACCCGCTGGTGCTCGGCGATGGGTCGGTGGTATCGGGCGGCAATTTCCATGCCGAGCCGGTGGCTTTCGCCGCCGACCAGATCGCCATCGCGGTCTGCGAGATCGGCGCGATCGCCCAGCGCCGCATCGCGCTCCTGGTCGATCCGGCGCTATCCTTTGGTCTGCCGGCCTTCCTGGCGAAGAAGCCGGGGCTGAACTCCGGATTGATGATCGCCGAGGTGACGTCTGCGGCTTTGATGAGCGAAAACAAGCAGATGTCGCATCCGGCTTCGGTGGATTCGACGCCGACCTCCGCCAACCAGGAAGACCACGTTTCCATGGCCTGCCACGGTGCGCGACGCCTGCTGCAGATGACGGAGAATCTCGCCGGCATCATCGGCATCGAGGCGATCACCGCCGCGCAGGGCGTGGATTTCCGCGCGCCGTTGAGGACCGGAACCGAGTTGCTCAAGGCGCATGCCGCGATCCGAGCGGCCGTGCCCGATCTGGAGGTAGACCGCTTCATGGCGGACGATCTGGCCGCGGGAGCGGAGTTGGTGCTGTCGGGCAGGCTCGATGCAAGCGTGAGCGCGGGGATACTGCCGGGGTTGGGAGCATGATTCCTGTCGAAGTCACACGTGGCTCGTCGCCGGTCATCCTCGGTTTTCCGCATGTCGGCACGCATGTGCCCGACGACATATGGGCGCGCTTGAACGACGAAGGCCAAAAGTTCCGCGATACGGACTGGCATGTCGACCGGCTCTATGACGGACTGCTGCCCGGCGCGACGATGGTGCGCGCCACGTTCCACCGCTACGTCATCGACGCCAACCGCGACCCGTCGGGGCAAAGCCTCTATCCGGGCCAGAACACCACTGGCCTCGTGCCGCTCACCGACTTCGATGACCAGCCGATCTGGCGGGAGGTGCCGACCGAGGCGGATGTCGCCGCGCGGCTAGAGGCCTTTCATCAGCCCTATCACGCCGCTCTCGCCGCCGAGATCGAGCGCGTGAAGGCGGAGCACGGCGTCGCCATCCTCTACGATTGCCATTCCATCCGTTCCGTATGCCCGTTCCTGTTCGACGGGAAGCTGCCGAACTTCAACATCGGCACCAACAATGGGTCAACCTGCGCTCCGGAGATCGAGGCGGCGGTGCGCGAAACCTGCGCGAAAGCAGAAGGTTACACGCATATCGTCAATGGCCGCTTCAAGGGCGGCTGGACGACGCGCCACTATGGGCAGCCCGCGAAGGGCGTCCACGCCATCCAGATGGAACTGACGCAGTCGACGCACCTTGCTGGCGAGTCTCTGCCGTTCGCCTATGACGAGGCGAAGGCGGAGCGGCTGCGCGTCCATCTCAAGGCAATCCTGACCGAACTCGAAACCATTGCCCGGCGGCTCGCCGCCTGAACATCGCCCGCCATCGAAGGAGCGCATCATGACCAACCCGCGCCACAACATCCGCGAAGTCCGCGCGCCGCGTGGCGAGAAGCTCAACGCGAAATATTGGACGACCGAAGCGCCGCTCCGGATGCTGATGAACAATCTCGATCCGGACGTCGCCGAGAACCCGAACGAACTGGTGGTCTATGGCGGCATCGGCCGCGCGGCGCGCACCTGGAACGACTTTGACCGCATCGTGGATTCGCTGAAGACGCTGGAGAACGACCAGACGCTGCTGGTGCAGTCGGGAAAGCCGGTCGGTGTCTTCCGCACCCATGCCGACGCGCCGCGCGTGCTGATCGCCAACTCCAATCTTGTGCCGCACTGGGCCGACTGGGCGCATTTCAACGAGCTCGATAGGAAGGGCCTGATGATGTACGGCCAGATGACGGCCGGTTCATGGATCTACATCGGCACGCAAGGTATCGTGCAAGGCACCTACGAAACCTTCGTCGAGGCCGGCCGCCAGCACTATGGCGGCAATCTCAAGGGTAAGTGGATACTGACCGCCGGTCTCGGCGGCATGGGCGGAGCGCAACCGCTGGCCGCCGTCATGGCCGGCGCCTCCTGCCTCGCCATCGAATGCAATCCCGACTCGATCGATTTCCGTCTGCGCACGCGATACGTCGACGAGCGTGCCGACACGCTGGACGAGGCGCTGTCGATGATCGACCGCTGGACCAAGGCCGGCGAGGCGAAGTCCGTTGGCCTGCTCGGCAACGCCGCCGACATCGTGCCGGAACTGCTGCGCCGCGGCGTGCGGCCGGACATGCTGACCGACCAGACGTCGGCGCATGATCCGCTGAACGGCTATCTGCCGAAAGGCTGGTCGCTGGCCGAATGGCGCGAGAAGCGCGTCAGCGATCCCAAGGCTGTGGAGCGCGCTGCCCGCGCGTCGATGCGCGAGCATGTCGAGGCGATGGTCGGCTTCTGGAACGCCGGCGTGCCGACGCTCGATTACGGCAACAACATTCGACAGGTGGCGAAGGACGAAGGATTCGAGAACGCCTTTGCGTTCCCGGGCTTCGTTCCGGCCTATATCCGTCCGCTGTTCTGCCGCGGCATCGGCCCGTTCCGCTGGGCGGCTCTGTCGGGAGATCCTGAGGATATCTACCGCACCGACGCCAGGGTGAAGGAGCTTACGCCCGGCAACACACATCTGCACAACTGGCTGGACATGGCGCGCAAGCGCATCTCGTTCCAGGGGCTGCCGGCGCGCATCTGCTGGGTCGGGCTAGGCGACCGCCACCGCCTGGGGCTTGCCTTCAACGAGATGGTGGCCAAAGGCGAGTTGAAGGCGCCGGTAGTCATCGGCCGCGACCATCTGGATTCCGGTTCGGTCGCCTCGCCCAACCGCGAGACCGAATCGATGAAGGATGGGTCAGACGCGGTGTCCGACTGGCCGCTACTCAACGCGCTGCTCAACACGGCCTCGGGCGCAACCTGGGTGTCGCTGCATCATGGCGGTGGCGTCGGCATGGGCTTTTCGCAGCATGCCGGCATGGTCATCGTCGCCGACGGCACTGAGGACGCGGCGCGCAGACTGGAGCGGGTGTTGTGGAACGACCCGGCGACCGGCGTCATGCGCCATGCCGATGCGGGCTACGACATCGCGCTTGACTGTGCTCGCGAACACCAGTTGAACCTGCCCGGCATCCTCGGGTGAGTGGGCTCACCGTCATCCGCGCCGCCGACCATCGCGTCATGCGCTGGAAGAACGGCGGCGGCACGACGGCGGAAATAGCGGTGTCGCCGCCGGGCGGCGGCCTCAACGATTTCGACTGGCGGCTGTCGATGGCTAACGTCGAAACGGACGGGCCGTTCTCGACGTTTCCGGGCATCGATCGGACTTTGTCGATCCTGGAAGGCGAGGGGATTCGGTTGCGGGTCGGAGCGAACGTACCGATCGAACTGACCAAATCGTCAGATCCTCATTTCTTTGCGGCTGACGTTTCCGCTTCGGCGGAACTGGTTGCCGGCCCCGTTCTCGACCTCAACGTCATGTCGCGGCGGGGCCGCGTCGCGCATGCCGTCCGCCGTCTGCATCTGGTGGAACCCGTGGAAATCGCGGCCGGCGGCCATGACGCGGCCATCTTTTGCGCCGAAGGGCGATTGCAAGTGGACACGGGTGATGGACAGACCGATCTCGCCCACCACGACACTGCGATCTGGTCGAATGGCCGGACCGAAGCAAGGCTCCGGCCCGATCCGTTCGCCCTGGTCTACACGGTCGAAATCCGGCGCGTCTGACCACGCGTCCGCGATATTTGGGACGCGCTTATTTTTATCACGAAAAAGCCAAAATCTCGCCGCTTTGCATCGCCGACCGGACGAGTTCGGCTGGTTTCGGCAGACTGCCGGAACGGTCGAGTTTCGAAAAACATTGTGTCGCGGCTGAATTTGAGGATCGGCTGGTGTTGCAATGCAACTTTTGCCATCTGAAGCGGTTATGCGTTGATTGCGGCTGCGGCATTCGCCGTGGCCTCCCTGTCTGTACCCTGGAATCTGTCGTTTCATGAATATTCAGGCTCGGCCCGAAGCCACCCAGACTGCGACCTTGCTGTTTCCTGCCGAAGCTGAGCAGCCCATCCGATCGACCTTCCTTCAGGAGGACCGTTTGCGGGCGCTGGGCGCAAGCCTTGCCCGCAACGAGATTGAGAGCCTCTACGGGTTGAAGGAATTCGACTTTCAGGCGCGGCACCGCGAGAACGCGGCCAAGATTCTGGAGACCTATCGCTCGACCAACGCCGCGCAGGCGCGGGGCGAGCCGATAACGCCTGCCGCGCAATGGCTGCTCGACAACAATTATCTGGTCGAGGAGACGATTTTCCAGATCAAGCGCGATCTGCCGCGACGCTTTTACAGGCAACTTCCGTCGATGAAGGTGCCGGGCGGCGGCGAGGTACCGCGCGCCCTGGCAGTTGCCTGGGCCTATGTGGCGCATTCCGACAGCGCCGTGTCGTCGCAGATGCTGAAGGCCCTGGTCGACGGCTACCAGAGCGTGGAGCCGTTCCGTATCGGCGAGTTGTGGGCGCTGCCGTCGCTGCTGCGCTTCGTGCTGGTCGAGAACCTTCGCCGCATCGCAGTCCGCGTCAAGCGGGCGCGCGAGATGCGGCACATCGCAAATGACGTCGCCGACCGGGTTCTGGCCTCCGGCGACGGCGAGGACCGGCGCAAGATCATGTCGGGCTACGCGGCGCATGCCCGCGACACCACCTTTGCGACGCAGCTTCTCTACCGCTTGCGCGACGGCTCCCACAATGCCGGTGAAGCGCTGATCTGGCTCGAGGAGGAACTGGAAAAGTCCGGATCGGACGCGGAAGAAATCACGCTCGGCGAGCATCATACGCTGTCCAGCGGCAACGTCACGGCTGGCAACATCATTCGAGGCCTGCGCCTCATCAACGATGTCGACTGGCCGGACTGGTTCGAGGGCGTCAGCCGCATCGACGAGCAGCTGCGCCAGCGTGGCGACTATGCCGCTCTCGATTTCGAATCGCGCAACCAGTATCGCGGCGAGATCGAGGAACTGGCCCGCCGCTCCAACCTGTCAGAGTTCGAGGTTGCCAAGCGGGCGACCGAGCTTGCCGGCATGTCGTCGCGGCCGGGCGATGTCCTGGACGATGAGGGCGCGCCGCAAGGCACGGATGTCGGCTTTTTCCTGGTCGGCGAGCGTCGTCCCGAACTGGAAAGGGCGATCGGCTACAAGCCCGGTTTCGGCCGCCGCCTGGTGCGGGCTTTCCGTTCCACCGGCTGGCTGGGCATCGCCGTGCCGGTCTTTATCCTGACCGTGGTGCTGCTTGTCGCGAGCGGCATGGCGCTGGAGGGCATCGGCCTGCCGGGTTGGGCGATCGCGCTGATGCTGATCCTGTTCGCGGTGCCGGCAAGCGACGGCGCGATGTCCTTCTTCAACACGGTCGTGCTGCTGTTCCTCGAACCCACCCGCTTGCCGGGCTACGAGTTCAAGGAGGGTATCCCGTCCCGGGCGCGCACGCTGGTCGTGGTGCCGTCGTTGATCAACTCGCGCGACGACGTTGAGGAAGCGGTACGCACGCTCGAAGTTCATCATCTCGCCAACATGAAAGGCGCGCTGCATTTCGCGCTGCTGTCGGACTGGCCGGACAGCGATACCGAGCAGAGCACCGCCGATCTGGAGATCCTCGAACACGCCCGGGAAGAGATCGCGCTGCTGAACGAGCGCTATCCCTCGGAGGGACTGCCGAAATTCTACATCCTGCATCGCCGCCGGCTCTTCAATGAGTCGGAAGGTTGCTGGATGGGATGGGAGCGCAAGCGCGGCAAGCTGCATGAGTTGAACATGCTGCTGCGTGGCGACGCCGACACCACCTTCCTGCCGACCGAGCAGCCGCTGCCGAACGACGTTGTCTACGTGATGACGCTCGACGCCGACACCAAGATGACGCGCGACGTGGTCACCGAACTGGTCGGCAAGCTGTCGCATCCGCTCAACCGCCCGGAGTTCGACGCGACGACCGGCAAGGTCACCCACGGCTATTCGATCCTGCAGCCGCGCGTCACCGCCTCGCTGACCACCGGCGACGAGGCCTCGTTCTTCCAGCGCGTCTTCTCGGCCAATCGCGGCCTCGACCCCTACGTCTTCACCGTCTCCGACCTCTATCAGGACGTTTTCGGGGAAGGCACCTTCACCGGCAAGGGGCTCTATCACGTCGACGCCTTCGAGGCGGCGCTGCGGGGGCGCATCCCCGAAAACACCGTGCTCAGCCACGATCTGCTTGAAGGCGCCTATAGCCGTTGCGCACTGGTTACCGACGTAGAGGTGGTGGAGGATTATCCGACCCGCTATTCGGTCGACGCCTCCCGGCACCATCGCTGGGCGCGGGGCGACTGGCAGCTCCTCAGCTTTATCATGGACCCGACCTCCGGCGTTCCGGCGCTGTCGCGCTGGAAGATGGTGGACAATCTCAGGCGCTCGATCACCCCGATCTTCTGGGTGATGGCGACGATCGCCGGCTGGGCTCTGCTGCCGTTCACGCAGGCCGCGCAATGGCAGGCTCTGCTGATCCTCAGCCTGTTCATGGCTCCGACATTCAACATCGTCGACGCCATCCTTCCGAAGAACACTGACGCGACGGCGCGCGGCCACTTCAACGCGCTGTTCCAGGATACCGTCTTTGGCACCGCCATGGTGGCGCTGAAGATCGTGCTGATGGCGCATTCGGCCTGGATGATGGGCGACGCGATCATCCGCACGCTCTACCGCCTGTTCGTCAGCCACAAGCACATGCTCGAGTGGCGCACCGCTTCGCAGGCACAGAAGTCCGGCGACAACTCGCTGACTTCCTACTATCGCATGATGTACGGCGCAGTGATCATCGCTGTCGTCGGACTGGTGATCCCGGTCATGGCCGACTCGACAGGGGCCTTTGTCGCCTTCTTCTTCGCCATCTTCTGGGCGGGATCGCCGGCCTTCGCCTGGCTGATCAGCCGCTCGGCCGAGACCGAGGACCGATTGCGCGTGTCGAAATCGGACCGCAAGGCGCTGCGGGTCGTCGCCCGCCGCACCTGGGCCTATTTCGAGGCGCATGTGACGGCCGAGCAGCATTTCCTGCCGCCCGACAATTTCCAGGAAACGCCGCTGCCGCTGGTGGCGCCGCGCACCTCGCCGACGAATATCGGCGTCTACCTGCTATCGACCGTCTCGGCGCGCGACTTCGGCTGGATCAGCCTGTCGGAGGCGGTCACCCGCATCGACCAGACGATGGCGACGATCGAAGGCATGGAGCGCTTCAAGGGCCACCTCTACAACTGGTACGAGACCAACACGCTGCGTCCGCTCTATCCGCTCTATATATCGGCGGTCGATAGCGGCAATCTGGCCGGCCACCTCGTCGCGGTCGCGGCCGCCTGCAACGAATGGGCGGAGGCGCCGTCGGTCCATCTGCAAGGCGAGTTCGACGGGCTTCTCGATACGGTGACCATCCTTGAGGAAAGCCTCGACGAACTGCCGGACGATCGCCGGCAACTGCGGCCGCTGCGCCAGCGCCTGCGCGACCGCATAGAAGGCGTGCGCCGCGCCGTCGAGACGATCAAGGGCCAGCCCGAGATGGCCTCGATCCGCACCATCAACCTGACGGTGCTGGCCGGCGAGATCCGCAAGCTCGCCGGCGCCATGCATGCCGAAGTGGGTTCGGAAAAGAGCGAGGTTCTCGCCGAATGGGCCGAGAAGCTGCTGGCGACCTGCGAGGCGCATGTCCATGACGCGCACAGCGACGACCGCGCGGTCGAGGCGCTACGTGCAAAACTGATCGAACTGCGCGACCGCACGCGCAAATTCGCTTTCGAGATGAATTTCTCGTTCCTGCTCAGGCAAGATCGCAAGCTGCTGTCGATCGGTTACCGCGTTGAGCAGCATCAGCTCGACGAGGCCTGTTACGACCTGCTTGCCTCGGAGGCCCGCCTCACCAGTCTGTTCGCCATCGCCAAGGGCGACATCCAGACCGACCACTGGTTCCGGCTTGGCAGGCCGATCGTCGAGATCGGCTTCCAGGGCGCACTTCTGTCCTGGTCGGGCTCGATGTTCGAATATCTGATGCCACCGCTGGCGATGAAGGAGCCGCAGGGCGGCATCCTCAACCAGACCAACAAGCTGATCGTCCACCGCCAGATCCAGTATGGCCGCCAGAAACGCGTGCCGTGGGGCATCTCGGAAGCCGCCTACAATGCGCGCGACCGCGAGATGACCTACCAGTACACCAATTTCGGCGTGCCTGGTCTCGGCCTGAAGCGCGGTCTCGCCCAGAACACGGTGATCGCCCCCTATGCGACGATCCTCGCGGCACAGTTCATGCCGCACGAGGCCATGCGCAACCTCGAACGGCTGAGGGCGGTCGGCGCGCTCGGCCGCTACGGGTTCCACGACGCCGTGGACTACACGCCGCAGCGCGTGCCCGAAGGCACCGACCACGCTGTCGTCTACAATTATTATGCTCACCATCAGGGCATGTCGATCGTGGCGGTCGCCAACGCCATCTTCGAAGGCCGGATGCGCGACCGTTTCCACAGCGATCCGGTCATCGAGGCTGCTGAACTCCTGCTCCAGGAGAAGGCGCCGCGCCATATCCCGGTGGCGACGGTGCGCACCGAGGCCGACGACGAGGTTGGCGTCGAGGAGGACGAGACCATGAACGACAGCCGCATGATCCTCAACCCGGCACATGCGCTGCGAGCCACCAACGTCATGTCCAATGGCCGCTATTCGGTCATGGTCACGGCTCTCGGCGCCGGCTACAGCCGATGGCAGGATTTTGCCGTCACCCGGTGGCGCGGCGATCCGTCGGAGGATCGCGACGGAACTTTCATCTTCCTACGAGACGTGGAAACCAGCGACTGGTGGTCGGCGACCGTCGAGCCGCGCCGCGCCGAGGGCGAGAAGGTCTATGCCCATTTCACCGACGATAAGGCGACCTTCGTCAAGACCGTCGGCACGCTGCGCTCGGAGGTCGAGTGCATCGTCGTTTCCGAAGGCAATGGCGAGGGGAGAAGGGTCAGCATCTACAATGAGGGCGACGTCGACCGGCATATCGAGGTGACGTCCTTCGCCGAGTTCGTGCTGGGGCCGGACGCCAACGACGTGGCGCACCCGCTGTTCTCGAAAATGTTCGTCGAGACCGAGATCGGGCGCGGCGGCAACGCAATCTTCGCGCGGCGTGGCAAGCGAGCGCCCGACGACCCCGAAATCGAGGCCGCGCATTTCGTCACCGATGCCTTCGGCATCGCCCGCGAGACCGAGGCCGAGACCGACCGGCGCGCCTTCATCGGCCGCGGGCGCAGCATCGCCGATCCTGCTGCCTTCGACGATGGCGCGACGCTCGGCGGAAGCGCAGGCTTCGTGCTCGATCCGGTGATGGCGCTGCGAAGGCGCGTACGCGTTCCGGCTAACAAGAAGGTGCAACTGACCTTCTGGACGGTGGTCGGCGCCAACCGCGGCGAGATCGACGCGGTTGTCGCCCTGCTCGACCATCCCGAAAGCTTTGCGCGCCAGGCCATGCTGTCGTGGACGCGTTCGCAGGTGCAGACCCGCCACATGGGCCTCAGCCTCGCCGATGCTGCCAACGTCCAGCGGCTGGCACGCTACCTGATCTATCCCGACCCCTTTATGCGCACTGCGCCAGAGACGATTGCGTCAGGCCTCGGCAAGCAGTCGGCGCTGTGGCCGATGGCGATCTCCGGCGATTTTCCGATCTTCACGGTGCGCATCGGCGATGTCGCCGACCTCGAGATCGTCGCGCAGGCGCTTCGCTATCAGGAATACATGCGGGCGAGGGGGCTGGTCGCCGATCTGGTGATCCTCAACGAGCAGGCGGCGTCCTACGTGCAGGATTTGCAGCAGGCGATCGAATCGCTCTGCGAGAACAGCCGGGCACGCGGCAGCGAACTTGGTCCCCGCCAGCACATCTTTGCCGTCAGGCGCGACCTCATGGACGAGGACTCCTATCGGACGCTGCTGGCGGTGGCACGCATCGTGCTGCACACCCGCAACGGCACCGTCTTCGACCAGGTCGAGCGCGCCGAGGCGGAGGCGCTCGCCGCACGCGACGCGCTGCGGGTCGTGGCCGATACGAGTGGGGCGGCTACGGCGACGCCGGCTACAGCGGTGGCGGATATCCGCCCGGTCGCGCGGCTCGCCGAACGGCGCAACATCGCCGCAGACGGATCGGGACTGGAACTGTGGAACGGCTTTGGCGGCTTCGCCGACGGCGGACGCAACTATGTCGTGCGGCTGGCCGGCACGCGCTCGACGCCGCAGCCGTGGATCAACGTCATCGCCAATGCATCCTTCGGCTTCCACACCTCTGCCGAAGGCGCGTCCTTCACCTGGAGCCGCAACAGCCGCGACTTCCAGTTGACGCCATGGTCCAACGATCCGGTGTCGAACCGCCCGGGCGAGGCGTTCTACGTCTACGACCACGCCAGCCGTAAACTTTATTCGCCTTTCGCTGCCGTCGCGCGCGATCCGGCGGTTACCTACGAGGCTCGCCACGGGCAGGGCGTCAGCACCTTCCTCGCCACGCGTGGAACGGTGTCGCTCGAACTGACGCAGATCGTCGATCCGAAGGATTCGGTGAAACTCGCCCGGCTCAAGCTGCGAAACACCGGTTCGCTGGCGGCAAGATTCACGGTCTATGCCTATGCCGAATGGGTGCTTGGCAACAACCGGGCGCTCTCGGCGCCGAACATCGTGCCGTCGCTCGATGCCGAGACCGGCGCGCTGCTCGCCCGCAACCCGTATAGCCTGGATTTCTCTGATCGCGTTGCCTTTCTGGCGTCCGACGACAAGGCGGACTCACTGACGACGGACCGTGGCGAATTCCTCGGGCCGGAAGGCTCGGTCGAATGGCCGGTGACCGCCATGGCGGGACAGACGCTCTCGGGCAAGGTCGAGGCGGGCGTCGATCCCTGCGCGGCGATGGCCCGCGACATCGAAATCGCACCGGGCTCGGAAGTGACGCTGCTGTGGCTGATGGGCGATGCCGGCTCGGCTCAGGAAGCCACGGCCCTGGTCGTCCGCCACCGCGCGAAGGATTTTGACGAGCGCCTTGCCGAGAACAAGGCGGCATGGCGCGGCTTCCTGGATACTCTGCAGGTCGAGACGCCCGACAAGGCGCTCGACGCCATGGTCAACAACTGGCTTCCCTACCAGAGCCTTGCCTGCCGCATCCGCGCGCGCTCGGCCTTCTACCAGGCGAGCGGCGCCTTTGGCTTCCGCGACCAGCTTCAGGACACGCTGGCGTTTATGCTACATGACCCGGATCTGGCGCATGAGCAGATCCTGAATGCCGCCGCCCGTCAGTTCACGGAGGGCGACGTGCAGCATTGGTGGCTGCC
Organism: Mesorhizobium sp. IMUNJ 23232; assembly: GCF_044326205.1. NCBI lineage: Bacteria > Pseudomonadati > Pseudomonadota > Alphaproteobacteria > Hyphomicrobiales > Phyllobacteriaceae > Mesorhizobium > Mesorhizobium sp. IMUNJ 23232. The sequence goes on along the minus strand of NZ_JBIRCY010000006.1, from coordinate 65,650 downwards.
ACGCAGCGGCGCGGGCGTCCGCACCATGATTTCGGACGATGTCGTCTGGCTGGCCTATGCAACCGCGCATTTCATCGATGTGACGGGCGACCGGACTATCCTCGACACGAAGATCCCGTTCATTTCGGGGCCTGCCCTTAAGGAAGGGGAGCATGACGCCTTCTTCACCCCGGAACCGACCCGCGAAACGGCGACGCTCTATGAGCATTGCGCCCGCGCGCTCGACCTCGCCATCGCCCGGTCGGCGCCGAGCGGCCTGCCGCTGATCCTCGGCGGCGACTGGAACGACGGCATGAACGGCGTCGGTGCGCATGGCAAGGGCGAGAGCGTCTGGCTGGGCTGGTTCCTGCTGAAGGCGCTCGGCGACTTCGCGCCGATCGCGCGCGCACGCAAGGACGAGGCGCATGCCACGAAATGGGAGGCCCACGAAAAGGCGCTGAAGAAAGCGCTGGAACATTCCGCCTGGGATGGCGCGTGGTATCGCCGCGGCAGCTACGACGACGGCTCACCGCTCGGATCGCACAAATCCGACGAATGCCAGATCGATTCGATCGCCCAATCCTGGAGTGTGCTCGCGGGTGGCGATCCGAAGCGGTCCGCACAGGCGATGGAGTCGGCCTTCGAACGGCTGGTCGATCCGGAACTCGACATCGTCAAGCTCTTCACCCCCGCCTTCTCGAAGACGAAGAAGGAACCCGGCTACATAAAGAACTATCCGCCGGGCGTTCGCGAAAATGGCGGCCAGTACACCCACGCCTCGACCTGGTTTGTCATCGCTCTGGCCAAAATGGGGCGGACCGACGATGCGTGGCGCTGCTTCCGCATGCTCAATCCGGTGAACCACGCGGCCGATGAAAGCGCCGCCGAGCGCTACCGCGTCGAGCCCTATGTGGTCGCGGCCGACATCTATTCGAGCGACGACAAGGGTGGCCGTGGCGGCTGGACCTGGTATACCGGCTCGGCCGGATGGCTCTATCGCGCTGCCGTCGAGGGCATCCTCGGCATCACCCGCAAGGGCAGCGAAGTTATTGTCAATCCTGCGATTCCCGGCGACTGGAAAGGCTATTCCGCAACCCTTGTCCTTGACGGCGAAAGCTATCGTATCCGCGTCTCACGCGAGGAGGGTGCGAAAGCGGCGACAGTCGAAGTAAACGGCAAGAAATTGAAGGACGGAAGCTTTCGGATAGCCGGCGCCAAGACAGGCGCCCGCCGCTCGAATGTCATACCGCTTCGAGGCACGGGAAGCTGAGTTCACAAATTGGGTACCGTTCGCCATGATTTCGCCGCACCGGTGCCTTTTTTCCTTAAAACTCAAACCGTTACCTGATCACGAAAAGTTGCAGACCGTTACGATCTTTTGTTCGAAACCGGGGAACCCGGTGTGTAGGAGGGCATTGAAGTGCGGGGCCGCAGTCGATACGTCTTGTGGATTGCTGCAACGCACAATGTTTTAGGTATGAGGTATTCGCGTGACTTTGTTTGAAGTCTACTGGCGGGCGCTCCGTTACCTCGCAGCGGAAAGACACAAGGTCGCTCTGATCTGCGCGGCGAATGTCGGGCTTGGCATCGTCACCATTGCCGAGCCGGTGCTGTTCGGCCAGATCATCGATGCGATCGCCGACAAGGACGACCTGATCGATTCGCTGGCTCTGTGGGCCGGCCTGGGCGCCTTCAACATCGTCGCCTTCGTTCTTGTCGCCCGTGGCGCGGACCGGCTTGCGCATGCGCGCCGCGTTTCGGTGCTGTGCGAATCCTTCGAGCGCGTGATCTCCATGCCGCTGTCGTGGCATCAGAAGCGCGGCACCTCCAATGCCCTTCATACCTTGCTGCGCGCGGTCGAGACGCTGTTCAGCCTGTGGCTGGAATTCATGCGCACCCATCTTTCGACGGCGGTGGCGCTGCTGTTGCTCATCCCGACCGCCATGTCGATGGATCTGCGCATGTCGGGCGTGTTGCTCATGCTCGGCGCGCTCTACCTTGTCATCGGCCGCCTCGTCATGCGCAAGACCAAGGACGGGCAGGCTCGCGTCGAGGGCCATTTCCACGAAGTCGTCTCGCATGTGACCGACACGGTCAGCAACGTCTCGGTGCTCCAGAGCTACAACCGTGTCTCGCAGGAGACCGAGGCGCTGCGCATGTATACCCGCCGCCTGCTCGACGCTCAGTTCCCCGTGCTTGACTGGTGGGCGCTGGCCAGCGCCATGCACCGTCTCGCCTCGACCATCTCGATGATGGTCGTGCTTCTGATCGGCGCGCTCCTGGTGCAGAGCGGGCAGTTGCGCATCGGCGACATCGTTGCCTTCACCGGCTTCGCAACGCTGCTGATCAGCCGCCTCGACCAGATCTCGGCCTTCGCCAACCAGATTTTCGAGGCTCGCGCCAAGCTCGAGGCGTTCTATGACCTCGAGGAGGCAGCAACCCTCGCCGCTGAACCGGAGGGGCTTGCCGAACTCCCGAATGTCGACGGGCATGTGCGCTTCGAGGATGTCAGCTTCTGCTTCCCCGACACGGGTGAAGGCGTCGAGGACGTGTCGTTCGACGTGAAGGCCGGCCAGACGGTGGCGATCGTCGGCCCGACCGGCGCCGGGAAGACGACGCTGATCAATCTGCTGCAGCGCGTCCACACGCCGAAGGAAGGCCGCATCCTGATCGACGGCACCGACATACGCACGGTAACCAAGCATTCGCTGCGCCAGTCGATCGCCGCGGTGTTCCAGGACGCCGGGCTGTTCAATCGCTCGATCGAGGACAATATCCGCATCGGCCGCGAAAGCGCGCACAACGTCGAGATCCATGCCGCCGCCCAGGCCGCGGCCGCGCAGGAATTCATCCTCGCCAAGAGTGAAGGCTACGACACGCGTGTCGGCGAACGTGGCGGCCAGCTTTCCGGTGGCGAGCGCCAGCGCGTAGCGATCGCCCGCGCCATCCTCAAGAACGCGCCGATCCTCGTGCTCGACGAGGCGACCAGCGCGTTGGACGTCGAGACCGAAGCCCGCGTCAAGGACGCCATCGATGCGCTGCGCAAGGGCCGCACGACCTTCATCATCGCTCACCGCCTGACGACCGTCCGCGATGCCGACCTGGTGATCTTCATGGACAAGGGCCGGGTGATCGAGATGGGCGGCTTTGCCGAACTGTCGGCGACCAACGGCCGCTTTGCCGCGCTGCTGCGCGCCGGCGGCCTGCTCAACGACGAGGAGGTCCGTCGCCTGAGCCGCATCTCTGTGAAGGACGAGGCCGCCTGAGCCGGCAACCGGTTCGGCTCGTTCCGACGAAACTGCTTCGACCTTTCGCCGCGTTGCGGCGGTGGGCGGCGCGGTTTATGTAGGTCCCATGAGCGAGACCCCCACACGCAACCAGACGATTGCCCGGACCGGACGATGGGCGGACCTCGCCAATCCCACCCGCTTCCTGGCGCTCGCCGATCGCCTCCTGCCGTGGTTCGCCGCCGTCTCGGCGATCGTCCTGGCGGTCGGCCTCTACCTCTCCTTCACCGCGCCAGAAGACTACCAGCAGGGCATCACGGTGCGGATCATGTATATCCACGTGCCGTTCGCCTGGCTGGCCATGATGTGCTACACGCTGATGGCGATCTCGGCGCTGGGCACGCTGGTCTGGCGTCATCCTCTGGCTGACGTCGCGCTCAAGTCGGCGGCGCCGATAGGTGCGATTTTCACGGCGCTGGCGCTGGTCACCGGCTCGATCTGGGGCAAGCCGATGTGGGGCACCTGGTGGGTTTGGGACGCCCGGCTGACCTCGGTCTTCGTGCTTTTCCTGATGTATCTCGGCATCATCTCGCTGACCCGGGCGCTCGACGACCCCACGCGTTCGGCCCGCGCCGCCGCGATCATCACGCTGGTCGGCTTCATCAACATCCCGATCATCAAATTTTCGGTCGAATGGTGGAACACGCTGCACCAGCCGGCATCGGTGCTGCGCCTCGACGGCCCGACCATCCACCCGAGCCTGTTGTGGCCGCTGCTGGTCATGGCGGTCGGCTTCACCGTGTTGTTCTTCACGCTGCATCTGATGGCGATGCGCAACGAAATCCACCGCCGCCGCGTCGCCGCCATGCGCCAGATCGCGGCACGGCGCGCCGAGCGCGGGGCTGCCGTCAGGACGGCCTCGTAGGCGGTCCGTTCAGAATGCGGTAAAAGTCAGCGTCGTCAGAGAACGGACGATGCCCGGCACATTGGCGATGTTTTCGTTGATGAATTTGCCGATGTCGACCTCGTCCTCGAGATAGATCTTCATCAGCAGGTCGTATTCGCCGCTGGTCGAATAGAGCTCCGATACGACCTCGCGCTCATAGAGCGCGCCGGCGACCTCGTAGGTCTTGCCGGGTGTGCATTGAAGCTGGACGAAGACGGCTCGCATGGAAACTCCGGAGGGCTATCCGGCCCTTCTTACAGGGCAAGCAGCGATCGGACCAGAGCGTGGTTGCGATCGGCCAACCCTTCGATGACGCTGAAATGATGTTTTGCCGGCTCGACGACGATATCCACCTTGGCATTGCCACCCCAGGCATCCTGCATCAAGCGGGTCTGACGCAGGAATTCCGGGCGCTCGTCCGCTCCGACCCAGAAGGTGATCTCCGTTCCGGGGAGAGGTTGCAGCAGTGACGTGCTTTCGCGCTCTGCCTCCGCTGCGTCGAGTTTCAGCGTCTCGACCATCTTGGTGTTCATCAGCGGCCGCAAATCGTGGACGCCCGAAATCGACACGGTTTTTCGCAGCCGTGACAACAGGTTGGGCGCCAGCGGCGATGTGGCCGAAACCATGCGCGAGACCAGATGGCCGCCCGCCGAATGGCCGGTCAAATGGATCGGCCCGTCGATCTCGCCGGCGGCCACCGCGATTGCATCACCGATTTGCGCGGTGATGTCGCTGATCCGCGCCTTCGGGCAAAGCACGTAGGAAGGGACGGCTACCGCGTAGCCTTGTTCCACCGCGCCTTTCGCCAGATGCGAAAAAGTCTTGCCGTCGAACAGCATCCAGTAACCGCCATGGACGATAACGGCCAGCCCCTTGGGTTTGCCCTCCGGCAGGAACAGGTCGAGCCGGTTGCGCGGATGCGGGCCGTAGGCGATGTCGGCGTGCATCCGGCCTGACTGCTCAAGCTCGTCGCGGAACACTTTCGCATCCACCGGCCATTGGTCGACGATGATGTTCGCATCCTTGATGTAGGCGCGGTTGGCGTAGGCGTCGTCCCAATCGGTAATCTGTTGCATCTTCGGCGTTCGGTCCCTGACATTTCCCGCGGCGAACATGCCGCCGCTACGCTGTCATTGCAACGCAGCGCGGCCACAAATGAAAGACGTCCCCGGCGTCAACCGGCGGTCGGCGCGTCCTGCCGCAGCAGCCCCTCTGACTTGAGGTCCTCCCAAAGTTCGGGGGGGATTTGGACATCGAGTATCGTGCGGTTGCCTTCGACCTCAGCCACCCACTGGCCGCCAGGAATGAGAGAAACCACCGACGGATGAGCGAGTGGGAACTGAAGCGCGGCTTCGATGAGCTTGACCCCATGGCGCTTGCAGACCGCCTCGATGCGGTTGACGCGGTCGAGGATATCCTGAGGCGCCGCGTCGTAATTGTAGTAGGCGCCGGGCTTGGCTCCCGTCGCGAGGATGCCGGAATTATACGGGCCGCCGAGCACGATGCCGATGCCGCGCTTTTCGCAGAGCGGCAGGAAGCTGTCGAGCGCTTCCTGTTCAAGCAGCGTATAGCGCCCGGCGAGGAGAAAAAGATCGAAGTCGCCGCGTTCGGCGAGCGTCTGGGCGACCTGCCATTCATTGATGCCGCCGCCGATCGCCTTGATGACGCCCTGGTCGCGCAGCGAGATCAGAGCGCTGTAGCCGGAGCGCATGAACTCGTCGATACGCGCGTCCGACGCCTCCTTGCTGCCGTGGGTAAAGATGTCGAGGTCATGCGCGAACAATATGTCGACGCGGTCGACACCGAGCCGCTCCAGCGAGAATTCGATGGAGCGCATGACGCCGTCAAAACTGTAGTCGTAGACCTCGCGGCGCGACGGCGTGTCGAAGAATTTGCCGATGCCGGTGCGCTCTTCCGGTTTCGACACGCGCATGAGGCGGCCGACCTTGGTCGACAGCACATAATCGTCGCGGCGCTTGCCGCGCAGGAAACGGTTGAGGCGGGTTTCGGAGAGGCCGAGCCCGTAGAGCGGCGCGGTGTCGTAATAGCGGACGCCGGTTTCCCAGGCTTTTTCCAGCACGGCATTCGCATCGTCCTCCGAGATGGCACGGAAAAGATTGCCGAGCGGCGCGGTGCCGAAGCCGAGTTCCGTGAAATTCAGACCGCCATTGCCGATCCGGTCGAAATGCCGAACTTTCATAAGACGTTTCCTCTGCGAATTCGGCGCGGACACTAGCAACTGTCTGGTACGACCAAAAGTCCGTGGAAGCGTTGGACAGGCATTTTTCCGGTTGCTAATCATGCGCCGGAAACAAGCGGTTCGAGGCAAGAGTGACCCAAAAATTCAGGAATGTTTTCGGCGCCGGCAAGCCGGTAATCGCCATGGTGCATTTCGGCGCGCTGCCGGGCTCGCCGCTCTATGACGCCAAGGGCGGGCTCGCCGCGCTGATCGACGGCGTGACCAAGGATCTGGATGCCTTGCAGAAAGCGGGCGTGGACGCAGTCATGTTCGGTAACGAGAACGACCGGCCCTATGAATTCCAGGTCGACACTGCCTCGACAGCCACCATGGCCTATGTGATCGGAAAAATACGCGAAAAAATCACTGTGCCATTCGGCGTCAACGTTCTGTGGGACCCGATGGCGTCGGTGGCGCTGGCGGCGGCGACGGGCGCTGCCTTCGTGCGCGAGATCTTTACCGGCACCTACGCCTCCGACATGGGGCCGTGGACGCCGGACGCCGGCAAGGCGATGCGCTATCGCGACCGGCTGCACCGCTCCGACCTGGCGCTGCTCTACAACGTCTCGGCGGAGTTCGCCTATTCGCTCGACCAGCGCTCGCTGCCCGACCGGGCGCGCTCGGCGGTGTTTTCGAGCATTCCGGACGCGATCCTGGTGTCCGGCCAGATCACCGGCGAGGCGGCGTCGATGAGCGACCTGGAGGCGGTCAAGAAAGTGCTGCCGACCACGCCGGTGCTGGCCAACACCGGCGTCAAGCATGCGACGATCGCCGACGTGCTGAAGATCGCCGACGGCGTCATCGTCGGCTCGTCGCTGAAGGTCGACGGCAATACCTGGAACGCGGTCGACCCGCAGCGCGCGGCGGAGTTCATGCGGCTGGCACGCGCCGCAAGGGGTGAGTGATGCCAGCGGTGGCCGGATCGAACGACGAACTGCGCGACCGCCTCCGCACGCTCCTTACGGAGCTGATGCTGATCCCCGGCCTCAGCGGCCACGAAGGGCGTGTGCGGCGGTATCTGGCGGCCGAACAGCGCAAGCTGGGTCTGACCACTCGCACCGACCGGCTCGGCAACTTGATCGCCACGCTGGAGGGGGAAGCGGGCGCGCCTGATGTCATGCTGTTCACCCATATGGATCAACTCGGCTTCGTCGTGCGCAAGATCGAGAACGACGGTTTCATCCGCGTCGAGCGGCTGGGCGGCGTGCCGGAGCGGGCGCTGCCGTCGCAGGCGGTGACGATCTGCGTCGGCGAGGGCAGGGACCGCGCCGGCCTGATCGCCAACAAGAGCCACCACGCCACCACGCCGGACGAGAAATACAAGGTGGTCCCCTATATGGACCTCTATATCGACGCCGGCTTTTCGAACCGCGCCGAGGCGGAGGCCGCGGGTGTGCTGATAGGCACGCCGATTGTCTACCGGCCGCAGGTGATCGAGCTTTCCGAAACGCGCATTGCCGGAACCTCGGTGGACGACCGCGCCGGCTGCGCGGTGATCGTCGAGGTTGCCCGCGCGTTGGGCGAGGCGGCGAAGCGGCCGACCGTGCATTTTGTCTTTTCCGTGCAAGAGGAATTCAACCTGCGCGGCGCGCTGACGGCGGCGCAGGTGCTGAAGCCGGACATCTGCATCCAGCTCGACCTGCTGCTCGCCACCGATACGCCCGACATGGCCTATCGCGGCAATGTGACCATGGGCGGCGGCCCGGGCATCAGCCTCTATTCCTTCCATGGTCGCGGCACGCTGAACGGCACCATCCCGCATCCGGCGCTGGTTTCGCTGTTCGAAAAGACCAGCCGCGCGGAAGACATCCCACTGCAGCGCAGCGCCCATACCGGCGCGCTGACCGATTCGTCCTATGTGCAGCTCGTCGAGGGCGGGGTGGCGTCGATCGATGTCGGTTTTCCCATGCGCTACTCGCATTCGTCGCTGGAAGTGGTCGATCTCGGCGACCTGGAGCAGCTTACGCGCCTGCTGGTGGCGGGCATTTCTTCGATCGACAAGGATTTCAGCCTGGACCGGGACGATTTCGTCGGATGAGCTACACACTCGGCATCGACATCGGCACCTTCGAATCCAAGGGCGCGATCGTCGACGGATCGGGCAACGTCGTTGCCACGGCGGCGCGGCCGCACAAGATGCTGGTGCCGCAGCCCGGCTGGGCGGAGCACCGGCCGAAACAGGACTGGTGGGGCGACTTCTGCTTCATCTCGAAAAAGATGCTGGCCGAGAGCGGCATCGACCCGAAGGCGATCCGGGCGATCGGCACCAGCGCCATCGGCCCGTGCATGCTGCCGGTCGATGCCGAGGGCGAGGCGCTGTCGAACGCCGCGCTCTACGGCGTGGACAACCGTGCCGTGGTCGAGATCGAGGAACTTACGAAGCGGATCGGTGCGACAAAAATCCTCGACCGGTGCGGCAACGCGCTGACCACGCAGTCGGTCGGCCCGAAAATCCTGTGGCTGAAGAAGAACCGCAGGGAACTCTATGATAAGGCGGCGAAAGTCGTCACCTCGACCACCTATCTGGTGCAAAAACTGACCGGCGAATGCGTGGTCGACCACTATTCGGCGGCGAATTTTTCGCCGCTTTACGAGATCGACGTGAAGGGCTGGAGTGCGGCACTGGCGCCCGACATCATCGAACTCGACCGGCTGCCGAAAGTGCTGTGGACGACCGACATCGCCGGGCAGGTGACGAGGAAGGCCGCGCGTGAGACGGGGCTGGCGGCGGGCACGCCGGTGATCGCCGGGACCATCGACGCTGCCGCGGAGGCGCTCAGCGTAGGCGTGACCAGGCCGGGTGACATGATGGTGATGTACGGCTCGACCATCTTCATCATCATGCTGTCGCAAAGGCGCATCCAGGACGGGCGGCTCTGGTACGCGCCCTGGCTGTTTCCCGGCGAGCACGCCTCCATGTCGGGGCTGGCGACCAGCGGCACGCTGACTCATTGGTTTCGCGACCAGTTCGCGAAGGATTTGCCCTTCGAGAGCGCCTTCCGGACGCTGACTGAGGAGGCGGAAAAATCGCCGCCCGGCGCCAATGGCGTGATCATGCTGCCGCATCTGTCGGGCGAGCGGACGCCCATCCACGATTCGCACGCCAAGGGCGTGATTTTCGGGTTGAACCTGACGCACAACCGCGGCGACCTCTACCGCGCGGCGGTGGAAGGCATCGCCTACGGCACCAACCGCATATTCGAGACCTACCGCGAGATCGGCGAAGCGCCGCAAAAACTGCTCGCGGTCGGCGGCGGCACCAAGAATCCGGTGTGGATTCAGGCGACCTCGGACGTTTCCGGCATGCCGCAAACAGTCCGCGAACGTTCCTTCGGTGCAAGCTACGGCGACGCTTTCCTGGCCGCGCTGGCGATCGGGGCGGTGAAGAAGAGCGACATCGCATCGTGGAATCCCACGGCGCGAAAAATCTCGCCGCGTGGGAAATTCCGCGAGGTCTATGAAAAACAATATTCGATCTTCAAGCGCATCTACGGTCAGACCAAGGATCTGATGGCGGAACTGTCATGACGACATTGTTCCAGACAGCGCTCGACGAACTGGGAGCCGTGCTGGGCCGCGTGGACGAGGCTGATGTCGATCAGGTCTGCAGGATGCTGGCGCAGGCGAGGCGCATCGGCACGCATGGGCTCGGGCGCGAGGGGCTCCAGATGCGGGGCTTCGCCATGCGCCTTTTCCATCTCGGCATGCCGGTTGGCGTGGTCGGCGACATGACCATGCCGCCGCTGGGCAAGGGCGACGTTTTCCTCGCTTCGTCCGGCCCGGGCGAGACGACGACGGTGCTGACGCTGATGAAGGTGGCAAAGGATGCCGGCGCCACGGTGGTTGTGGTGACGGCAGAGCCGCAAGGCAGCGCGGCGAAACTCGCGGATTTCACGCTGCTGATCCCGGCGCAGACCATGGCCAGCGACCGGGGCGCGGCTAAAACCTCGGTGCTGCCGATGGGCTCGGCTTTCGAGGGTGCGCTGTTCGTGCTGTTCGAGGTGATGGTGCTGAAGCTGAAGGCGCTGGTGAACGCCTCGCCGGAAGCTATGCGGGCGCGCCATACCAACATGGAGTAAGAGACCTTGGAAATTCGTGATGGCGGGCTGCAAATGGCGATTTCTGCGCTTCCGGTGCTCACGTACCCAAAAGTACGCTGCGCTCCGGTTCTCGAAATCGCCATTTTCGCCTCGCCCTGACGAATTTCGAAAGGTCTCTTGGCCATGCGCTACGAACTGATGCTGCCGCACCAGATCCGGCAGGCGATTGCCGAAAACTGGCCGGTGGCGCTGCCGCTCGGCGTGCTCGAATATCATGGCGAGCACATGGCCGTCGGCATGGACACGCTGGCCGTCATCAAGACGCTCGATCTGATCGAAAAGGAGATGCCGCTGGTCATCCTGCCGCCCTTTTATTACGGCGCGGCGAGCTACGCGGTGGAGAAGCCGGAAGGCAACGGCTCGGTGCAGGTCGGCGGCAAGGCGCTGGCGGCGTTTGGCGAGGATTTCTTCTACTCGCTGCTGCGCATCGGCTTCCGCAACATCCACGCCATCATCCATCACCAGACCGAGAATTTCGCGGCTGGCATGCCGACCGATCTGGCGTTCAAGACGGGCGGACGGCAGGCGATCTTTCGCTTCCTCGAGAAGGAGCATGGGGAGGGATGGTGGGGCAATGAGGCCTCGGCCAATTATTATGCCGACCATGCGGCGGGGGCGAACCCGTTCAACTGGGTGCAGGTCCATTCGCTCATGGGGCCTGAAATGTTCGGGAAATTCCCGTTCGACCACGCCGGGGAGGGCGAGACCTCGCTGATGCTGGCGCTTTGCCCGGAAGCTGTTGATATGGCGAAGGTCGGCGACAACAAGGGCTGGTACACGGAGACGGCCAAGGCGGCGAGCGTCGAGGTGGGAGCCAGGGGCGTGGAGATGATACTGGCCCGGTTGCGGACCTTGTTGAAGGGCTGAGGCTGATGCCAACGGCGGTCGACTTTGATCGCCGTTGGCATAGACCCACGACTCTTGCCGCCAAGCGCTCCCGGCGGATGGCGTTCGAATTCTCAACTCGTTTTAAACTGGACGGTCGGCGGTCATGACGTATCGATGCGTCCCGCCCCGCAAGAGACCATTGCGCGCCGCGCCTTCATCGCGCGGCCTCGCCCTGTCATCGCCGGCGCGCATTGCGAAAGACGCCCGCCTGGCCTGCCGCGAAACAGCCGCCACCCGGCGAAAAAGCCCTGCAGGCCGCCGAAGACGCAGGCCAGCAAGCGGAAGCAGCGGGCGAGCCGCAAAGCTTCGGCGCAGCCGTCGCCATCGGTCCCGCAGAGCGCGGCCGGAGGCAAGGCCATCGCGCCGCCGGCCAATTCGATAGCGAACGCCCGCGCGACGGCCTCGGCCGGCCGCAGCAGCGTCAGCACCATAACGCGAACCCGGAGCGGCAGAACGCAAAGGAGTTCAGCCAGAACGGCCAGATGGAGCAGCGTCGCAACGATGCCCCTCAGCGTCTCCTCGTATTCGCCGCGGTCCATTCCAGCCTCCATTCGCCACACAGAATAGCAGAGAGGCGAGAAAGATCAAGGAAATATTTCCTATTTCAGCCCGGACTTGCTCTCTATCGCAAGGTGTGATTTAGGACCTTGTGAATAAATAGCTTTATGCGATATTCGCTCTTATGAAGCGCGTCGTCTATCTCGCCGCCGCATTAAAAGCGTTGCGCAAGCATCGCTCGGATGCGGCACGCATAGACGAGAAGATCAGGCTTTACGCAGCAGAGCCGGCGGCGCTCGCCAACAATGTAAAACAGCTTGCCGGCTCCGAGGAGAAGCGGTTGCGCGTCGGCGACTATCGGGTGATCTTCCTGGAAACTGAGGACGAGATCATCGTCAGCCGGATCGGCCCGCGCGGCTCCGTCTATGATTGAAGGGATATCGGAATGAGTGTTCACTATTTCACGACGCCGAAGGGCGAGGAGATGGCGATCTTGCCGCGCGCCGAACTGGAGGAACTGCGTGATATGGCGGCGCGGACCCGAGAGGTGGCGGACTATAGAGCCGGACGCGCGCCAGGGTTCTCGCCGGATGAGGCGCTCGCCTATGCCAGCGCCGCGTCGCCGCTCGCCTTCTTCCGCAAACGCGCCGGGCTGACTCAGGGCCAGCTCGCCGACAAGGTGGGCGTGGCGCAGGGTTATCTTTCCGACGTCGAGAACGGCAAGCGCGATGGACCGGTCGCGCTCTGGCTAAAGCTTGCTGGCGTGCTGGAAGTGCCGGTCAATCTGCTGGCCGACGGCGAAGAGTGAAGCCGACTCGGATTGACGCTACTTCACCGCGCCCGCCGTCATGCCCTTGATCAGATAGCGTTCCAGCAACACGCCGATGATCGCCAGCGGGGCGATCGCCGCGGTGGAGAGCGCCGCCATCGACCACCAGTTGATGCCTTGCGAGCCCGTCTGGCTGGCGACCATCACGGGGATGGTATTGGCGTTGGTGGAGGTGAGCAGGGCGGCGAAGAAATATTCGTTCCAGCACAGCACCATCGACAGGATGAAGGCCGCCACCATGCCGGGCAGGGCTATGGGCAGCACGATCTGGAAGAACGCGCCCCACACCGACAGGCCGTCGACGAGTGCCGCTTCCTCCAGTTCGACAGGGATCGAATTGAACTGGTCGCGCATGATCCAGATGACGATCGGCAGCACTGCCAGCGTGTAGAGCAGGATCAGGCCGATCCTCGTGTCGAGCAGGCCGAGCCCCTTATAGAGCGCGAGGAAGGGCAGGGCGAGCACGACGGGCGGCAGGATCAGTTGCGACAGGAAGAAAAAGGAAATGTCCTCGTTCTTCATCCACAAAAACTTGTAGCGGAAGCGAGTGAGCCCGTAGGCCGCCAGGCTGCCGATGACGATCGCCAGCACCGAGGCGCCGATCGAGGTGATCACCGAATTGAAGAAGCGCTTCAGGAATTCGTCGCGCACGGTGGAGGTACCACCGATCGTGTCGGGCGACAGGCCGAGCGAACGCCAGCCGCGCCAGTCCGGCGTGAAGTCGACAAAGGGGATGAGGTGGCCCTGAGTGACGTTGGGCGCCGTCTTGAACGAGGTGGTGATGGTCCAGTAGATCGGAAAAAGACAAATGAAGGCCCAAAAAATCAACGCGCCGTAGATGAAGACGCGGCTGGTGAAGAAGGCAGCCGGAGAGCGGACTTCGGAAGGGGCGTGTTCGATGGCTTCGGCGGTCATGCGGCCATCTCGAATCTTGTGTGCGGAGTACCCCCACCCCTAACCCCTCCCCACAAGGGGGAGGGGGATACTGCGACCGTTGCGCCAACAGTGGTGATGATAGCGCCGCGTTTTTCCCCTCCCCCTTGTGGGGAGGGGTTAGGGGTGGGGGTACGGTTCATCTCCATCGCCATCACGTCACATTCCGCACGAAGCGGTTCGCGAGTTTTAAAAGAAGCGTCACGAACACGATGATGATGACGAGATAGACCATGGCGAGCATGGTGCCGTAGCCGACATTGGAGCGATCTCGATACTCGCGGAAGATGAAGCTGGTGACCGTGTCGGTCGCCCCGCCGGGGCCGCCGGAGGTGACAGTGATGACGATGTCGGCGAGTTTCAGCTTGAAGATGATGCGCAGGATGACCGCGGTCACCGACACCGGCAGCATCAGCGGGAAGGTGACGCCCCAAAAAGTCTGCCAGGCGGTGGCGCCGTCGACCTTGGCGGCTTCCAGCACGTCGCGCGGCATCGCCTGCAGGCCGGCGAGCAGCATGATCATCAGGAAGGGGATGAAGGTCCAGGCATCCAGCAGCATGATCGAAATCTTCGCCGTCCATGGGCTGGCGAAGAAGGCGGGATTGTCCCATCCCAGCTTGCGCGCCAGCGTGGCGGCCGGGCCGAAGCGGTATTCCATCAGCGACTTGCCGATCATCCACGACACCGCCACGGGCGACAGCATCAGCGGCAGAAGGAAGACGACGCGGAAGAATTTTCTTGCACGGATCTGAGCGTTGAGCAGGAGCGCCAGGCCGAAGGCGATGACATATTCGACGAACACCGCCAGCACGTAGAATACCATGTTGAGCAGCGCGTTGCTGTAGAACGGATCGCGCAGCATTTGCCAGAAATTGTCGAGGCCGGCGAATTTCGGCGTGCCGCTGAGATTCCAGTCGAGCGTGGCGATATAGAAGCCGAACAGCGTCGGGAAGACCACCATGGCGACGGTGAACAGCACTGCCGGCAGCAGGAACAGCGCGCGGTGGCCTTCCTCGCCGCGCGTCAGCACCTGGCCGACGCCGAGGGCCACGCCCCACACTATGTAGGCGTAGAGCAGCGGCCGCCAGGTCGAGAAACCGAAGCCGATGGCGCCGGCGGCGTAGAGAATCTGGAGGAGGGCGACGATGACGAGGCCAGCCGTGGCGAGCGCCATGACGGTGCGGCCGAGTTTCCTGCGGCCGGGCGCGATGGTGTCGAGCGCGGCGCCCAGCGACGTGTTCTCAGCGATTGCCGTGGCTTGTTCGGACACGCGGTCGTTCCAGAGGGCGGATGAGAGGAAGCCTATCCCGGCTTGCCGGTCAAAAAAAGCCCGGCGGCAGGGCCGCCGGGACGATATTCAGGCCTTTCGGCCGGGCTACATGCCGAGCGAGGCCTTGTAGAGCTTGATCTGGCTCTCGCGGCCGATCTGGTCGGTGATCTTCTCCCAGGCGGCGGCGATGGCGTCGGCAGTTTCCTGCGCCGATTTGTACTGGCCGTTGACGCCCTTCACCAGTTCGTCCTCGGCAATCGAGTAGTACTGGAAGATGCCGGGGATGCGCGGTTCGATGGCGGCGTTCGGGTGATTGTAGCTGTCGAGGTTCGAGCCCAGATAGTCCTCGACGAAGGCACGGTCATAACCGGCCGCTTCCCACTCCTCGTACTGGAAGTGCGAGTTGCGGTAGGGCTGGAAGCCCGACGGATAGGCGGCGGTCCACAGCGAGATGTCCTTGCCGCCGAGATGAGCGGCGGCAGACCAGGCGGCCTTGCGTTTCTTCTCGTCGGCCGAGACGCGG
The DNA here is from genome assembly GCF_044326205.1 of Mesorhizobium sp. IMUNJ 23232. Classification (NCBI taxonomy): domain Bacteria; kingdom Pseudomonadati; phylum Pseudomonadota; class Alphaproteobacteria; order Hyphomicrobiales; family Phyllobacteriaceae; genus Mesorhizobium; species Mesorhizobium sp. IMUNJ 23232. Next base: position 50,218 of record NZ_JBIRCY010000006.1, on the reverse strand, counting down.
CTGGTCACGTAAACGCCCCAGCCGATATAGGCCATGTTCGGAGCGAAATTTTCCTTCTCCTCCCAGGCGCTGGTCTTGGCGTTGTAGACGCGCTTGGCGCCGGGGTTGATCGAGAAGCCGACCACGTCGCCGACCACGGAGGTATCCGAGGTGCGGGCGTTGGAGCCGACGTCGCCCCACCAGCACAGTGCCGCACCCGTGCCGCCGAGGAACTGCGAGAACGCCGTGGCGTTCGGGTCGGCGTTGAGCTGATCCGGTGGATAGGCGTTGGCCTTGACGAGATCGAGCACGTCCTGGATCGCCTGTACCCAGGCCGGGTTGTTGACGCGCGGCTTCATGGTGTCCGGGTCGAACAGCCAGGCCCGATCGTCGGGATGCTTGGCATAGGCGGAGGCGCGGTCCCCGAGGAAGTAGAAGCCGAAACCGCCCCACTGGTACTTCAGCGGATCGAGGAAGCCAAAGGCCGGTGCGCCGGTGAGCGGATCGGTCTTGCCGGCGAGCGCGGTCGCCAATGCCGGGAAGTCTTCCCAATGCTTCGGCACTTCAGCCATGCCGCTGAGCGAACCGTCGCCGAAATAGTCCTTTCGGTAGGCGAAGGTGTGGCAGTCGCCGTCGATGGTGATGCGGTAGGTCTTGCCGTCCCAGGTGCCGACGGGCGCTTTCAGATAGTTGACGAGGTCGTCGGCTTCGATCTGGGTCGCGACCCAGTCGGGCATCTCGTCGAGCAGGCCCTTGCCGGCGGTGTCGCCCTCGAACGGCGCGCCCATCTCGATGACGTCGAAGTCGACCGTGCCGGTGGCGATCGACTGCTGCAGGCGGGCGTTGTAGTCGGCCTGGGCGAGGTCGATCCAGTTGATCTTGGCGCCGGTATAGGCTTCCCACGGCTTCAGGAAGCCGCGGAACAGGAAGTTGTGGAGGTTCTGGTTGTTGAGCCCCATGAAGGTGAGCTCGACGCCGGCGAACTCGCCTTCCTTGACGTTGGCCTTGGTGGCGCCGAGGCAGAGTTCGCCCACCTTCTGCCAGTCGGCGTCGGTGGGCGAACCCTTGCCGACGCCCGGAATCTTCAGGATTTCGGCGCGCACATTATCCTGCGCCGACGCCTCGCCGGTCAGTGCGCCGAGCCCGGCGGACGAAGCGGCGGCGATGGCTGCCATGCTGGCGGCACCCTTCAGCACGTCGCGCCGTGTGGCGCCCATGCGAAGCATCTGGTTGTAAAGACTTACTTTCATGTCGTTTTCCTCCCGGACATGCCCTGTGAACTGGTGATGGCCAAAACGGCCGCTTGCGGTGCTCTCTGTCGTTCCCCTTGAGCCGAACGAAATAAGGTGAGCTTTTGCTCACCCGTTTATCGGCGCAGATTTATTTCATGCGTGCAAGACGTGTCGCCACTATTCTCGGAACGCGTTTGCGTGTCAACGAAGTTGGTGGAATTGATCGAACCAGTTGGGGTTGTAGTGGAACGGGCGTTCCACCGCCTTGGCTAACGACTACAGGAAGAACCAGCTGGACTCAGGCGCCGTCGCACCGAGAAAGCGGATGGCGAACTCCGCGTCGGCGTCGCCGTCCACGTTGAATTCGGCGAGGAAGCCGCCGGTGACGGCGGAAAAGCGGTACTGTCCGGCGGAGGAGAAGGCGGTGCCCTCGGCGATGAGCTCGTCGAACTTCTGGTCGAGGATCTGCCCTTCGTCCGCGTCGATGGCGATTAGGTCGACGAGATCTCCCTCGGCCCGGTCGAAATCGTCGATGCGATCGAGGCCGGAGGCCTGCCGGCTGTCCGACAGAGCGAGGTAGCGGAACGTGTCGGCGCCGAGATTGCCCCTCAGTGCGTCCGCGCCTCCCATGCCGGTGATGAGGTTGTCGCCGGCATTCCCGGTGATGCGGTTGGCGCCCGCGGTGCCGGAGGCGCTTCGGTCCGACGATCCGAGCAGCGTCAGATGCTCGACGCCAGTACCGAGCCAGTAGTCGACCGAGGAAAGCACCGTATCGGACCCTTGGGCGTTGCTTTCAACGACCTCATCGAAGACATGATTGACGACATAGACGTCGTCGCCCTTGCCCCCGGTCAGCGTGTCGCCGCCGCCGAGACCATTCAAGCGGTTGTTCCCTTCGTTGCCGGTCAGCACATTGCCGGCGGCGTTGCCCCAGCCGTTGGCGTCGGCCGTGCCGGTGAGCAGCAGGTTTTCGAGATTGGCGCCGAGAATGTAGCTGTAGCGGATTTCGACCGTGTCGATGCCTTCGTTCGCAGCCTCGATGACGACGTCGCCATGTTGGTCGACCACATAGGTGTCATTGCCGCGGCCGCCCTGCATCTCGTCCGCGCCGCGCCCGCCATCCAGCCGTTCCTGGGCCGCGTAGCCATGCAACCTATCGTTGCCTTCCTCGCCATAGAGGTCGTTGCGGGAGCTTGCCGCAGCGCTCACGTCGACGTACACCTCGTCGTTGCCGGCTCCGCCGTAGAGCTTCGAGTTGGTTCCGGCACCGCGGAGCTGGTCGTCGCCTTCGTCGCCATACGCCTGGTCATCGTTCGAGACGGCGATCAGATCGGCGCCGGCGCCGCCGTGCAGGATGTTGTTGCCGAAGGAGCCCTGCAAGTGATCATCCCCGGCGTCGCCGAAGGCAAGATCGTTGCCCGACGTCGAGATGAAGTCCCCGCTGTCGCCGCCATGAAGCTCGTCGACCGTCGGATCGGAGGTCGAGTCGTAGTAGCTCGTCCTGTGCCCGCCGTAGAGATAGTCACTGCCGCCGAGCCCGTGCAAGACATCGGCTCCGGAAGAGCCGATCAGCTCATCGCCTTGGCTTCCCCCGGACAGATCGTCCGTGAAGGCGCTTCCGGTGATCGAAACGCTCTCGATCTCGACGAACCGGGATCCGTTGTCCAGTGTCGCGACGCCGCCCACGACCACGAAGGAGAAAGCAGTGCCGCCGGTGCGGTCGATGACGACCCGGTCGATGCCCGCGCCGCCGGCGAAATAATCCACGCCGCTGCCATAGTGGAAAATGTCGCTCCCGCCGCCGCCTCCAACCTGGTCGCTGAACGGGCTATCGAGGATGATATCGCGGCTGGCCGACCCCGTGAAATACAGGGCGGACGTCAGGTGGCGGGCATCGTAGGTGTTCGCCTCGCCGGTCGCCATCGTTGCCTGCAGGTCGAGCGCTCCGCCGGCCCCGAACAAGCGGAAATACGCCAGCGTTCCGCCGATTTCGTCAAAGCCGGCGAGCTGGGCGATCGATATTTCGGTCTCCCATCCGACGTTCAGGACCTCGAAACCCGAGAGATTTGCGTCGCGCAGCGAGAGAAAACCATCCACATCGTCGGCGTCCCCTCCGGGGTCCAGACGAATTCCGAGATTGAGCGTGTCCCGTCCGGCGCCGCCTTCCAGGACGCCCTGGAAGCCCGGGTCCAGGTAGTTGAAGAAATAATCGTACTGCTCTGGATAGGTCTCCACGAATTCGAAATAGGCAATCTGATCGATGGTCGCGACGTCGTCGCCGCCGCCGAGGTCGATCTGGTCGTTGTCGCCGGTGTTGCCGGTCACAGTGTCCGCACCGGGCGTGCCGTCGATGACGTCATCGCCGTATCCGATCGTGTAGTCCGCCATTTTGATCATGCTCCTGCGTAGAAATGTTGCACAAAAGCCAATGTGGCTGCCTAACAAATAAGCATATACATCAAAATTAGGCAGGAAAGCATAGTCTATTTTGCTTCAATAAGAGAAATAAACAGTATCCTGAAATTCTATTGGAAGCAACCGATAAGCACCTTCATACTTTACTGGCAAAATGCCTTGTGAATTTTCGTCGGCAGACGGGCTCGGCAAATGTCCGTCGCCCGCGAGTGGGGATCTGTCTCGAGCAACCAGCGCTTGTCTGTGTTTTCGAAGTGGAACTGCCGGTGACGTCAGACGCCCAGGGGTGGCGGCACCCACAGAAAGCAACGCCGCCTAGGTGTGAGCGCTCAGAAGGTGCCGGGCTGCTTCCATCGGATGCGGTTCCCGTTCGGGGTCGCGCGGTGGCGGGCTGGAGGTCCAACAATGAACGACAGTATCGTTCGCCTGTGGACTTGCCGCCGTCCGTTCGTTAGCTTCGCCGCAAAAATCGGCGGACGCCGACACGCGGGGGAGCGATGGCGCAGGTAGCGATCCGGAACGTTTCGAAGGCCTTTGGCGCGGTCAAGGTGCTGCACGAGGTCAGCGTCGACATCGCCGACGGCGCGTTCGTGGTGCTGGTCGGGCCATCGGGCTGTGGAAAGTCGACCTTGCTGCGCATGGTGGCCGGGCTGGAGAGCGTCAGCGGCGGCAACATCGCTATCGGCGAGCGCGAGGTGACCAACCTGCCGCCGGCCAAGCGCGACATCGCCATGGTGTTCCAGAACTATGCGCTCTATCCGCACAAGACCGTGGCGCAGAACATGGCTTTCGCGCTGAAGCTCAGGAAAACGGACCCGAAAGTCATCGCGGAACGCGTAAAGAAAGCCGCCGAAATCCTTGATCTCGCTCCTTATCTCGAACGCTATCCCCGTCAGCTCTCCGGCGGCCAGCGGCAGCGTGTGGCGATGGGTCGCGCCATCGTTCGCAATCCGCAGGTGTTCCTGTTCGACGAACCTCTGTCGAACCTCGACGCGAAACTGCGCGTGCAGATGCGCACCGAGATCAAGGAACTGCACCAGCGGCTGAAGACGACCACCATCTATGTGACCCACGATCAGGTCGAGGCCATGACCATGGCCGACAGGATCGTCGTCATGCAGGCAGGGCGCATCGAGCAGATGGGCGCGCCGCTGGACCTTTTCGACCGCCCTGCCAATGTCTTCGTTGCCGGTTTCATCGGCTCACCGTCCATGAACATGCTGAAGGGCAAGGTTTCCGGCGGTGCGGTCGACATCGACGGCGTGAAGATGCCCATCCCCGCCGGCGCGAAGGTGTCAGACGGCCAGGACGTGCTTTACGGCGTGCGGCCGGAGCATCTCGAACTCGCCGCGGATGGGTTCCCGGCCGAGATCAAGGTGGTCGAGCCGACTGGGTCCGAGACCATGGTATTCCTGCGCTTCGGTTCGGGCGAACTGGTGGCGCTGTTCCGCGAAAGGCACAATTTCAAGCCGGGCGACACGCTGAACCTGCGCCCCCGCGCCGAAGCCGTTCATCTGTTCGACCCGCAGAGCGGCAAGCGTCTCTGATGCAACATCGGGTCCGTAAGGCGATTCCAGGAGGAGTTTGAATGCTCAAGGGAATAAATCCGCTGCTCAACGCGGATGTGCTCTATGCTCTGCGGGCGATGGGCCATGGCGACGACCTGATCCTGGCCGACACGAATTTCCCATCCGATTCGGTGGCCCGGCAGACGCGGCTCGGCAAGCTTCTCAGGATCGACGCCAGCGCCGCAGAGGTTGCGAAGGCGGTGCTGTCGCTCTACCCGCTGGACACTTTCGTCGACGATGCCGCCGCGCGCATGGAGATCGTCGGCAAGCCGGACGAAGTTCCGCCGGTGCAGCAGGAGGTGCAGAAGGCTGTCGACGCTGCCGAAGGAAAGTCCTGGCCGATGATCTCGGTCGAGCGCTACGCCTTTTATGAGCGCGCCAAGCAGGCCTATTGCGTGATCCAGACCGGGGAGCGCCGTTTCTACGGCTGCTTCGCCTTCCGCAAGGGCGTGGTCCCGCCGGATGCCGCGTGACGCCATGGCGACCGGCAAGCCGATCGTCATTCTCGGCGTCTTCGTCGCCGACACCGCCTATCGCGCGCCACGCCAGCCGCGCATCGGCGAGACCATCATGTGCGACTATTTCAAGCTCGGGCCCGGCGGAAAAGGCTCCAACCAGGCGGTGGCCGCGGGCCGGCTCGGAGCCGACGTGACCTTCATCACCAGGCTTGGCCGCGATCCTTTCGCCGAGATGGCGATGGCGACGTGGAAACAGGCCGGCGTGAAAGCGGCTGTCATCGAGACGCCCGAGAGCTACACGGGCGCTGCCTACATCTTCGTTGAGGAGGGGACGGGCAACAACGCCATCATCGTTTCGCCGGGGGCCGCGACGCTGATCTCGCTGGCCGACATCGACAACAATGCCGAGCTGATCCGCTCGGCGGGTGTGTTCGTCACGCAACTCGAGCAGCCGATCGACGCGGCAATCCATGCCCTGGAGATCGCCAGGAACGCCGGCGTGACGACGATCCTCAATCCGGCGCCGGCCGCAAAGCTGCCGGATACTATCTTCGCACTTTGCGACTACGTGACGCCCAACGAGACCGAGACCGAGGAATTGACCGGCATCAAGGTCGAGACCGCCGACGACGCACGCCGCGCCGCCGCGGTGTTTCTGGAAAAGGGCGCGGGCGCCGCCCTGATCACGCTCGGCGAAAAGGGCGCGCTGCTGCACGACGGCAAGGTGTCCGAACTGGTCCCGGCCGTTTCCGCGGGACCGGTGGTGGAGACGACCGGGGCAGGCGACGCCTTCAACGGCGGCTTCGCGGTCGGCCTGTCACGCGGCCTCGATCCGCTGGCGGCGGTGCGCTTCGCTTGCGCCGTCGCTGGCATATCGGTGACGCGGCCGGGCACGGCGCCGTCGATGCCGACGCTCGACGAAGTCGAAAAATTGCTGGTGCGCTGACGGCCAGTGTCAGGGCTTGCGCGATTGGATCCGGCGCGCCACGGCGATCTTGCGGTCGAACCACGGCCTCAGCAGCGGCATGGCGACCGATCCGAACAGGCCGAGCATCTTCATCTGCATGCCGGGGTAGATGGCGAACCGGCCGCGATCGAGTCCCGCCAGAGCCACGCGCGCTACAGCAGGCGCCGGCCACAGGCCGCCGGCGCCGATGGTGGCGTGTGCCTCCGCCGGCCGCAGCGGGCGCTCTGCAGCAAGCTGCGGCGTTTCGGTGTCGGGCGGAAAGCAAATCGAGACAGTGATGCCGTGGGGTCTTGCCTCGGCGCGCAGGGCTTCCGCGAATCCGGCCACGGCATATTTCGACGCGCAGTAGGCGGTGTAGCCATAGACGCCGATCAGGCCCGCGCCGGACCCGAGCATCAGGATTTTCCCGCGCCGCCGCTCGCGCATGCCGGCATAGACCGCGCGGACCGCGTTGACGGTGCCGAACAGATTGGTGCGCAACTGGCTTTCGAAAGCCTCGGCGGAAAGCTCCTCGAACCGGCCGGGAATGACGATCCCCGCCGATGTGATCAACGTGTCGCATGGCCCGAGCGCGGTTTCGCAGGCGGCGATTGCGTTGGCGACCGCCGGGCCATCGCCGGTATCAGCCATTTCCGCATGGAAACGCCGGCCGCTTTTGCCGAAACGCCTTTCAAGGTCGCCGAGCCCTGTCTGCAAGGCGGTTTCCGAGCGGGCGATCAGCGAGACGTCGTCGCCTTTGGCCGCACTCGCCTCGGCCAGGGCGGCGCCGATACCGCTCGATCCCCCGGTTATGATGACATGCGCCATGCCTGCTCCCGTCGATGGGTCGTTACCATGCGGCTGCTGCCGCGACAAATCCGTGAAACGTCGCCGGCGCATAAGAATGGGGCGATGTGCCTTGATATCGGCGGCAAAAATTGCGAACACCCGCCGTCCAACGGCAATACCGGAGGGGGTTCGGCCGTTCTGAAATGCAGCAGGTCCCGCCTGTTCGAATTGGGGCCTTGACGGGGAATGGCTTGAGTTTGGCACTTTTCGGGCACCCTTTGGCGCTGGTGGCGACGATGTTCGTCGCCGCTTTCGCCGTGACGCTCGCCGTTGACCGCCTTGCGATGCCGGCGGCCGCGTGGAGCGCCAGCCGCCCTGCAGGCGGGGCGCATCTTTTTTCCGACCTCATGGCGCGCGCGGTCATGGTGGCGGTGATCTTCGCCTTCTTCTTCGCCATCTCCTGGCGTCCGCTCTATGCGGCCGCGGCTGCCATCAGCACCTTTGCGATTTTCACGCTGATCTCGCGCGCCAAATACGAGTTCATCCGTGAGCCGCTGGTGTTTTCCGACATCGCGCTAGTGATGCTGGTCTTCCGCCACAAGGAGATGTTTTATGCCGGCTGGCTGAACATCCTCTTCTGGGTCGTGGCCCTGGGCTATGTATTCGGCGGCTCGGCGCTGTTCATGGTATTCGAGCCCTCGGTCCTGCCGTTGACCGGACGACCGCAATTGATAGGGATCATGGCGCTGGCGGCTGCTGCGCCGTGGCTGCTTCCGCTCGATCCGCATGTCCGGCGGAGGCTGGCGGTCATCTCCGCTTGCATCGTCGGCAGGCACGACATCAAGGTCTTGACGGTTCGCCTCGGAACGCTGGCGGCGGTTACCTACAGCTTCCTTGCGTGGCTGGGGGCGCGACCGGCCCCGGTGTCGCAACCGGCGCTGCCGCGAGAATCGGAGACTTCGAGCGGGGCCGGAATGCCGGAAGGCAAGCCGCTGGTGGTGGTCTGGCAGTCCGAATCCTTCATGGACATGCGGCATTTCGGCGTTACGTCGCTGTCATTGCCCAATCTCGACCGGCTGCGCCTGCGCTCGGTCGAATGGGGGCGCATGTCGAGCATCTTCGAGGGAGGCTATACGCTGCGCACCGAGTTTTCGGTGATTTCAGGCCTGCCGCCCGCCGATCTGGGTCATGACGCCGCGCATCCCTATCTGCGCGCAGCACCATACGCGGATGTTTCCTGGCCCAATCGTTTCCGCAAGGCGGGCTGGTCGACGCACTTTATACATCCCTATGATCGTCAGTTCTTCTCGCGCGACCGCGCCCTCCCGCAACTCGGTTTCGAAGCGCTTACCATGCTCGACGCCTTCGACCACGACACGGAGCATGACGGCCCGTATGTATCCGACCTGACCTTGTCCAAGCGGGTGCTGGACTATTGCAAGGAGCAGGGCGAACCGAAAGGCCAGTTCCTGTTCGCGGCATCGATGGAGAATCATGGTCCATGGCGTCCCGGTCGCCACGGCGACAGCACCGACCCGGTGGAAATCTATCTCGGCATTCTGGAGCGCGCGGACGCGGCGCTGGGCCATCTCGCCGATGAGCTTGATCGCATGGACCGGCCCGTCTGGCTGGCTTTTTACGGCGACCATGCGCCGGTCCTGAAGGCTTTCGCCGACCCCTTCTCCGATCCCCGGACGGAATATCTCATCGTTCCGATGGCGCGCGCCGCCGCAGGCGCGACACCGGCGAAATCGCCTACCGAAAAGGCGCCGTGGCACATCATTGCCGATATGGTGAAGCACGCGGGGATCGAGGGCTGGCTGGCTGAAGCCACATCGCGTGCCGGAGCGGCGCGATGAGGGTGGAAAAGCCGGCCGAGGCTGCTTCGTCGCGGCAAACATTCCTGTTCCTGCAAGGGCCGTCCTCGCCGCTGTTCGCGCGCATCGCCGATAATCTGCAGCGGCTGGGACATCGCTGCCTTCGTGTCAATCTATGCGCAGGCGACTGGGTATTCTGGCGCCGTCCTGGCGCGCTCAACTACCGGGGGCATCCCGACGGTTGGCCGGCTTTCGTCGCGGCTCTGTTGGACCGCGAGCGCGTTACCGGCATCGTGCTGCTCGGCGAGGAGCGCCCGCATCATCTTGTCGCCATAGCGGCTGCGAAGGAGCGGGGTATTCCGGTCTACGCCGTCGAGATGGGCTACCTCAGGCCGGACTGGATTCGGATCGAAAAGGGCGGCAGCGGCCATCACTCGCATTTTCCGGTTGAACCAACGGCGATCCTGCGCGCCGCGGCCGATCTTCCTGAGCCGGATCTGCGCGCGCACTATAGCCAGACGTTCGTTTCGGACGCCGTCTACGACCTGATGTTCAACCTGCCCAACGTCTTCGCCTGGTTCTTCTTTCCGCATTACCGCTGGCATGCGATCTTCCACCCGCTGGCGGAATATTATGGATGGATCGGCCGGCTTCTCACCGGACGGCGGCGGACCCGGGAGTCCGAGGAAACCATCGCCCGGGTGACGGATGGCTCCGATCCCTATTTCGTGATGCCGCTGCAACTGGAAACCGACTACCAGATACGCAGCTATTCGGTCTTCCGAAGCCAGCGCACCGCGATCAAGCTGGTGATCACCTCCTTCGCCGAGAATGCGAATCCGAATGCCCGGCTGCTTATCAAGGTCCATCCGCTGGACAACGGGCTGATCAAATGGCCCGATGAGATCAAGGCCCATGCGCAGCGTCACGGCGTCGCCGACCGCGTCCATTTCATCGATGGCGGCAACCTCAATCGTATGGTTGCCCGCTCGGCCGGCGTGGTGACGATCAATTCCACCGCCGGAATGGTCGGGCTGCAGCGGGGGATCCCGGTGAAGACACTGGGGCTCGCGATCTACGACATTCCCGGCATGACCGACGACCAGCCGCTCGACAGCTTCTGGCTCGAGCCGAAAGCGCCGGACGCGGAACTCGTCGGAGCTTTCGTGCGCCTGGTCGCGGCGACCGTGCATGTGCGCGGGAATTTCTATTCCGACGCCGGGGTAGAGGCAGGTGCGGCGGCCATTGCCAAACGCCTGCACGAGAACACGGTCAACGAACCGGGTGGGTTCGTGGAAGAGCCGCAGCGCAGCCGTCCCGACAAAGACCATTTCTGAGAGGGGTAGCGGGTTGCTCGGGCGCGGTTCGCCCGGCCCGGCGCTCAGACTTCCGCGGCCATCCTGCGCAGCACCGCCTCGACATCGACCGAGCCGATGCCGAAATTGCGGGCGACCAGCGCTTCGAGCTTTTCGGCGGTCTGGTCCACGGCGTATTCGATCTGCTCAGGCGTGTGCTCGCTGGTGATGAAGAAGCGCAGCCGCGCCAGGCCCTCCGGCACCGCCGGGTGGATGATCGGCATGACATTGACGCCGGCCGCCAGCAGGTCGTTGGAAAGCTGCGCGGCCCGTAGCGAGTCGCCGATGATGACGGGGATGACGGAGCAGCCGACGCTGACGCCGGTGTCCAGTCCGCGCTCGCGGGCGAGGTCGAAGAACAGATTGCCGTTGCGGCGCATGCGGGCGACACGCTCTGGCTCGCGGTCGATCAGGTCGAGCGAGGTCCATGCCGCGGCGGCAAGCGACGGGGCGAGCCCGACGCTGTAAACGAAACCGCCGGCGTGGCCCTTGAGCAGCGTGATCAGCGCCTGGTTGCCGGCGATGTAGCCGCCACAGCTCGCGGTCGTCTTGGACAGGGTTCCCATCCAGATGTCGACGTCGCGTGGATTGCGCTTGTGATATTCCGCCGTGCCCCGGCCGGTATCGCCGATGACGCCGAGCGCATGTGCGTCGTCGACCATCAGCCAGCATCCGTAACGCGACTTCAGTTCGATCAGCTTGGGCAGGTCGGCGACGTCGCCATCCATCGAATAGACGCCTTCGACCACGATCAGGATGCGGCGATGGCGGCCGGTGACCGAGCGCAGCACGCGCTCCAGGTCTTCCATGTCGTTGTGGCGGAACAGCCGGCGATGCGAGCCCGAAAGTTTCGCTCCGATCAGCGCGCTGTTGTGGATGAACTCGTCGTGGATGATGAGATCTTCCGGGCCGAGCAACGTGCCGATGGTCGCCACATTGGTCAGGTAGCCGCTGACGAAGACGATGGCGGCCTCGACCCCGTAGAAGGCGGCGATCTTGGCCTCGAGTTCGCCATGGACCGGCCGCTCGCCGGCGACGAGGCGGCTGGCCGAGGCCGAAATGCCGTAGCGGTCGATCGCGGTCTTGGCCGCTCCCAGCACCTCGGGATGACGGTTCATGCCGAGATAGTCGTAGGAAGCGAAGTTGATCAGCGTCTTGCCGTCGACGACGGTGGTTGCGCCGGCGGCGCCCGCATGGCTGCGGAAGAACGGGTTGTCGATGCCGAGCTGGTCGCCGGCGGCCGCCTGCGCCATGATCTGCTTGTGCTCCGGCAGGTCGGTGAACGCGGGAGCCGGACTGGCCTGCGGCACGGCGGCCGGCCGGGCGGGGCGCTTCGGTGTCGCCGGTCGGGCATGGTCCTTCATGAAGCTCAGGACCTGGTCCCGGACCGCCCTGGAACCCTGGTTGGTGCCGTCGGTCATTGCACGTTCGCCTTGGCCGGATTGGTGTGGCGTGTCGCGAGGTGATCGACCACGACGGTGTTCGCCGCCTTTTCCTCTGCCTCGTCGGATCCCGCGTGCTGCGTGATCTTGAGATAGAGTTTTCGGGACACGTCGCCAACCGTCGTGCTCTGCGTGACGCTCGAAAGCGGCATCTCGAAGCCGGTCTTCTGGCGGAAGCTCATGCCGAGTTCCATCGCCATCAGGCTGTCGAGACCGACATCCTTGATCACTTTCAGCGGCGATATCTCGCTGGCCGGGACGCGCAGGATCGACGCAATCTCGCTTGCGACAAGCTGGAAGATGAGATTCTCGCCTTCCTCCTGGCTCTTGCCCTCGACCAGCGCCACGAGATCGATCAATTCGCCGTCGCCCGCCGTCGACTGGGTCTTGGCGGAACGGGCGACCACGTCGAACAGGGGCGCGGCGACCGTCTTCAAGTGGCGGGCCATGCTCATGTCGATCTCGGCGATCGCCACGGAAGCCGCGTCGACGGTCCCGGGATCACGCAGCAGATAGTCCTCGACATAGGCCAGCGCTTGCGCTGCGGTCATGCCGGTCTTGCCGATGCGTTTCGACAGCATGTCGTTGACGTCGGTGTTGCGGGCCAGGAAGCCGGTGTCGGAGATCGCGCCGAAGCCGGCCGCCAGCGCCGGCAGTCCGATGCGTCGGCGTGCCCGGGCCAGCCCTTCGAGATAGCCGTTCGCCGCGACGTAGTTCGCCTGTCCCGGATTGCCGACCAGGGTGGTGGCCGACGAGAACAGGATGAAATGGTCGAGTTCGTCCTGGCGGGTCAGCCTGTCGAAGATCGCGGCGGCCTTGGCCTTCGGTTCGACGACGGCGCGCACGCGCTCTTCCGTCAGGTTCTCGATCAGCGCATCGTCCAGCACCATGGCGGCGTGGATCACGGTCTTCAGCGGAGCGTCCGCCCGGATATCGCCGAGCATCTTGGCGACCGCGGCTTCGTCGGTGATGTCGCAGGCATAGACACTGGTGATCACGCCGCGCGCCGCCCATTTGCGGATCGCCGCCGCAGTCTCTTCGTCGGCGACGCCGCGGCGCGAGCAGAGCGCGAGCTTGCGCGCGCCATGTTCGACCAGCCAGCCGGCCGTCGCCAGGCCGAAGCCGCCGATGCCGCCCAGCACCAGATGCACGCCTTCGCGGTCCAGTTGCAGGCCGGCGCGCGGGGCGATGGACACGAAATCCTCGCCCGATACCGGCGCGGTCACGACGATCTTGCCGATGTGGCCGGAGCCCTGCATCAGGCGGAAAGCGCCGACGATCTCGTCGTGCCGGAACGCGCGGTAGGGCAGGGGCGCGAGTTCGCCCCGATCGAACATTGCGGAGATTTCGGCAAGCAGGCTGGAACTCAGTTCCGGCAGCGTGTTCAGCAACTGGTCGGCGTCGATGCCAAAATAGCTTATGTTGCGACGGAATGGCCGAAGCCCGATCTTCGTGTCGGAGTAGAAGTCGCGTTTGCCGAGTTCGAGGAAGCGGCCGAACGGTTTCAGCAGCGAAAGGCTGCGCTCCATCGCTTCCGAGAACAGCGAGTTGAGCACGACATCGACGCCCACCTGACCGGTCGCGGCGAGCACATCGTCGACGAACTGCAGGCTGCGCGAATTGAAGACGTGGTCGGCGCCCAGCGTTTCGAGCAGCCGGCGCTTTTCCGTCGACCCGGCCGTGGCGATGACTTTTGCGCCGCGCGCCTTGGCGATCTGCAGCGCCGCGAGCCCGACGCCGCCCGCGCCGCCATGGATCAGGATCGTCTCGCCGGGACGGATACGCGCCAACTCGACGATCGCATAGTAGGCGGTGAGGAAGGCGACCGGCAGGGTTGCACCGGCGATCGGGTCGATACCGGCGGGAAGTTTCGCCACGCCGGAACGCTTCACGCAGACATGCGTCGAGAACGCTGCCGGCGCGACCGCCATGACCGCATCGCCAACCGCGAAACCCTCGACATCGACGCCGACGGCCTCGACATAACCGGCGCATTCCATGCCGATGGTCGGGCCGGCAAAGCCGTCTTCGAGCGCTTCCTCGGGCAGCATGCCCATGGCCCACATCACATCGCGGAAGTTGAGGCCGGTGGCCGCGACAGCGATACGGATTTCGTCCGGCTCCGGCTCGGCCGGGACGGTAGTCTGCCATACGATGCTGCCGACCTGCGAGGCCGTGCGCTGCCTGACAGTCGCGGCGGCGAAATCGCTGGTCGATGCCTGGCCGGCCGGCAGTGGGCCGGGAACCACGCGCACTTCCATCGCGCCGGCGGTAACCGGGTCAATCGCCCATTCGCGGTTTTCGCTCTCGGCCGTCATCAGGGCCAGGGTCCGCTTGATGCGGGTTGCGAAATTCCAGTCCCGGGCGCCGGAGAGATCGACGGAATGGAGGTCGATCACGTCGAACTCATTTCGCAGCACGCGCAAGAATGCCCACAATCCGGCGTCGCTTGCGGATGCATGATGCGCCGTCTCTTCGGCCTCCATCACTGCCGCCAAACGCTTCTTCACGGCAGGCGCATCCGAGGGTGCGTGTGCTCTCAGGACTTCGGCGACGGTACGCAGCCGTAGGACGCTGCGCTGCAGCCTTTGCGACCCGTCGCCCTCAATGGTGTCGGGCAGATAGATGACGTTGACGTCGCCATTGCCGAAGCGGCCGAGCGCCGTCGTCAGTGCGGCGCGATCCTTGTCGGCAGTGCCGGTCAGGCGCAGGAAGCCGGCTTCCGAATCCTCGAACGCGGTCCTGGCCTTCGCGGATATCCGGCCGTCATGGACGACAAGCACAGGTGGCCGGGCGGCAGGCGCCGCGGTCACCGCATCTGCGGCTCGTCCGCGTGCCTCGACCGCGATGGCCGGTCCGTGAGCCAGGCTGTGTCGCGCTACGGCGACATTTTCGAAGGGCAGGTAGCGCAGCAGCGAGTGCCAGTCGTCCACGGAGGCAAGCTGCCCGATCGGGAACTCGACGCCTTTGCTGCGGTCGAACCATCCGTGGTTGAGACCGAAGGCAAAATCGACGAACGCATTGGGTGCGGTCGCGCAGAACAGAAGCTGCGTCGAAGCCCCGACCGCGGCTTCGATGGCCTCGTGGCCGCCTTCGGCGCTCAGCAATTCGTAAATATGGTCCGCGGCGCTGACGATGATGTCGGCGGCTCCGGTCCGCGCCAGGTCCGACGGCCGGGCAATGGTGACATGCGGAGCGGTTTCGAAGGCGATCGAAAGTTCGCCAAACGCGGCATCACGCGATTCCACGGCAATGAAGGCCGCCCCGGCTTCTGCGGCGAGGCGCGCAAAATTCGCCGTCACCGAGCGAGAAACCGTGCCGAGCTCAATGATGCGGCGCGCTGGCGCCGAGGCTTTCCGCGCCTCGATGGCTTTCTTCAAGGCGCTGGTCACCATGCCGACGCGGCTCGCGCTGGCGGGCGAATGCACCCGCAGGCTTTCCAGCACCGTATCGCCGATGACATAGGGTTTCGGCTGGCCGGAGTTCTCCTGCCTGGCCTGTCCGCTGGATGGCGCATGCAGCGCGTCGAGCCGCTGAATCGCCTCGAAACACACATCGTTGACGGCAACGATCTCGGCGATACGGTCGGGCCGTTCGCGATAGATGGCGTTGAGGATAGCCGGAACCGGCGGCAGCGAGCATTCCGCCTGAAGTGTCCAGTTGCCGTCGCCTTGCGCGGCGAGGCCGACTTCCTCGAGCAGATACAGGCCATTGGCGACGAAACGCTGGAAACCCAGATCGCCGGGCAGAGCGTCACTGGCAATGACGCCGGTGTTGCGGCTTGCCTTGCGGGCGATCTCGAAATTGGCGCGATAGATTGCCGCTTCGAGCATCTGCGACGAACCGTCGCCCTCGTCATCATCCGACACGGAGAAGAACGGGACAGGCTGTTGCCCGGTCTGCTGCCTGCCCGCGTCGCCGAACGGCGACAGCCGCGAGGGTATCAGGGTCTGGTGATAGCTGACGTCTTCGAGCGGCTTCTGCTGACGCAGGAAAGTGCGTTTGAAGCGGCAGTCCTCGAAGCTGGCGACGACTTCGCCGGCCTTGTCGAGGAAGATGAACCCCGCCTTGATCGAGCCGGAGGAAACACGCCCGATGTCTATGATCGCGCGCGTGATCGTCGCGCCGGGGCGATAGAGGCGCGCCGTCCCGAAACGCACGGGAATATAGGGCGCGCCGCGCTTTTCGCCCGAAATCTCTCCGAACACCGCGACAAGCCCGTGGAAGGCCGCGTCGACCGACACCGGATGCAGGCTGTAGGCGGAATGCGGGTTCCTGGCCGGCTCGGGCGGGGCGATGGCCACGTCGATGCGGCTTTCGCTGATCCGCGACGCCTCGCGCATCAGGCGGAAAGTCGGCCCATAATCCAGCCCGAACTGATGGGCGGTCTCGTAGGCCGTTGCGCCATTGATCAGCGTCGTGTCGGCGCGCTTCCAGGCGGGCGACATCGCCGCCGGGCGTCCGGTCGAAAGTTTTCGGCAGCGGGCAACGGCATGCAGCGTCCAGTCGTCGTTGCTCAGCCTGTCGCGCGACTTGATCTCGACGTCCCCGGTATCGCCGAAGATCGTCGTCGACAGTTCGCGAAGATGGTTCTCCGACAGCTCCAGCGGACGGAATATCTCCAGGTTGGAGACCTCGATCTGGTCGGTCGAGAAAAACTGGCGCGCGACCGAGAGCGCGATGTCGAGGAACGCGCTGCCCGGCAGGATCGATTTGTGGTCGACGACATGCTCGGCCAGATCCGGAAACAGATGGGCGTCGACATGGTTCTTCCAGCTGCCGCTCGACAGGTCGATCCGCCACCCGGCCAGCGTGTGAGGAGCCTCGAGCCGCCCGTAGAGGTCGATCGCGTCGCTGGTGAACTCGTGCCGCATGTCGGTCGGTTCGAACGGCAGGGACGGCAGGACGATCCTGGCGTTGCGCTGGCCGAACGCCTTGCGCCGGTCGAACGCGCCGCCATTGGCCAGCACCCGCGCATAGACGGTCGACACCGGGTCGGCGACGCTTTCCTCGCGCATCAGCGACGAGATGGCGGAGGCTGCCACGGCGCGCTCCTTGATCGTGTCGCGCAGATACGAGGTCAGGATCGGGCGCGGCCCTATCTCCACGAACAAGGTGCAGCCCATGTCCAGCGCCGCATTTGTGCCGGCCAGGAAGTTCACTGGCTCGCGGACATTGCTCCACCAGTAGCTTGGATCGAGGTTGTTGCCGGAGAGAACACCGCCCGTCACCGTCGAGATGAAGGGGATCTGCGACGGCCTGAGCGCGATCTGCGCCATGTCGTCGAGGAAGTCGTCCTTGGCGATCTCGATCAGCGGGTGATGGAACGGATAGTTGATGTCGAGGACCTGGCCGACGATCCGCTCGGCCTTCATGATTTCCCGGAGCGCGACGATCTGTTCGCCCGGTCCCGAGACCGTCACCGAACCCTTGGCGTTCACGGCCGCGACGGTGATCTGGTCGAGGCCGTTGCGCCGGCAGAACGCCAGCGCATCGTCGGGAGAAAGCTGCATGGCCGCCATGCGGCCGAGGCCGGCAAGCCGGTCCTGATGATAGGAGCGCTTGGCGACCACCGAAACCGCGTCGACCAGCGAAATCGCGCCGGAAACATAGGCGGCCGCGACCTCGCCGACCGAATGGCCGTAGACCGCATCGGGCTTCACCCCGAGCAGCGACAGCACGTCGGCCAGTGCGGCCTGGATGGCGAACAGCAGCGGCTGCGCGATCTTGGTGTCCTGCAGCCTGGTCTCCAGGTCGCCGTCGAACAGAAGGTCGATCAGGCTGATTTGCGAGCGCACCTGGAACAGCGCGTGGATAACGTTGAAACGGTCGCGGAAGGCCATGTTGCGGCGATAGGCATCGATCGCCATTCCCGCCCATTGCGAGCCGTTGCCCGAAAACACGAAGGCGATCTTCGATTGATCGCGGATAGCTTCGGCCTGCACCGCTTCGCGGCTGTCCCGGTCGCGAGTGCGCGAATCGATCGCCTTGACGATCACGTCAGGATCATCGTTCGCCACCACGAAACGATGCTTGAGGTGATGGCGGTTGGCGCCGGCAGAGGCGATCAGCGGCCGCCGTTCAGCCGGCGTCGCGTCCCTGAGGGCTGCACGGTAGGATTTGAGCAGGGTGTCAAGTGCCGAAGCGGTATGCGCGCTGGCGAGGAAGACCTTGCCGACTGCTTCGGGCTTTTCGCGTTCGCGCGGGTTCTGCGGGTCGCTGATGATGATATGGGCGTTAGTGCCGCCGAAGCCGAACGAATTCACGCCGGCGAGGCGCGCATGCTTGCCGTGCAGCAGCTCGATCGGCTCGGCTGCGACATGGACATTGAGCGCATTGAAGTCGACTGCGTCGTTCGGCGTCTCAAAGTGCAGCGAGGCCGGGAAATAATTGTTCTCCAGCGCCAGCATCGCCTTCATCAGCCCGAGCAGGCCGGAGGCGGGTTCGGTGTGGCCGATATTGCTCTTGATCGAGCCGATCGGGATCGGAGCCCTGCGGGCCGCACCGATGACCGTGCCGATCGACCAGACTTCGGCCGGATCGCCGACCTTCGTGCCGGTGCCATGGCCTTCGATGAAGGCGAGACGGTTCGGATCGATGCCGTTGCCTTCGTAGAGCGATTTGAGAAGCTGCGCCTGTGCCTGCTCCGAGGGCAGGGAAATGCCGTTGGTTCGGCCCGCCGAATTGACCGCGGAAGCCAGAACCCGGCCATAACTCCTGTCGCCTTGGGTCAGCGCGACATCGCTGCGGCGCAGGATAACGACGGCGCCGCCCTCGGCGCGGACATAACCCATGCCGTCATTGTCATATGCCCGGCAAAGTCCTTCGGGCGAGAGCATGCGGGCCTGGGCGAAACCGACGAAAGCGGCGGGATGCGTAAGCGCGTTCACGCCGCCGACGATCGCTGTATCGACCTCGCCGCTTTCCAGCGCCTTCATCGCCAGATCGAGCGCCACCAGCGACGACGAGCATGCGGTGTCGACCGTCAGGCTCGGCCCATTGAGCCCGAAGACGTGCGAAATGCGGTTGGAAACGATCGACAGCGTGTTGCCGGTCATGAAATGCGGACCGGCGGCGGCTGGATCCTCGACCATCAGATTGCCGTGGTCGAGCGCCGAAGCGCCGACATAGACGCCGACGCGCTGATGGCGAAGGTCGGAAAAATCGATGTTGGCGCTTTCCAGCGCGCGCCAGGTGAGTTGCAGGATCATCCGCTGCTGTGGGTCCATCAGTTGCGCTTCGCGCTGTGACAGCCCGAACACGCCAGGGTCAAAGCTGAAGCAGTCGTCGATGATGCCGGCTGCGAAACTGTAAGTCTTGCCGCGCGTGCCGATCTCGGGATGCCAATAGCGCGACTGGTCCCACCGGTCGGCGGGCACTTGCGTGATCATGCAGCGACGCTGCCGCAGCAGGTCGAAAAGCTGTTCGGGTGTGTCCGCGCCGGGCGCTCGGACTGCGCGACCTATGATTTCTACCGACATGTCCCCTGACGCCACTATACCAAGATCATGAATGAAATACCGGCTTTCGCAAGCCGGGCGTCAGCGGAAGCCGCTCGTGCTTCCCGTATATGTTGCGCCTCGCAAAAGAAGACGAGAATCTGGAAATGACACCATTGGCGTGTCCCACCGTCCTGGTAGTTGCATCCTGAGCCCGCAAATTGCCTGCCGCCTAGTCTCATGCTCCCCAGCAATTCCGTAGTAGCTCATATGGTGGCGCGAGACAATCGACGCGAGGCGAATAGAAAGATGCTGCAACGTAACCCGATCGGGAAAGCGTTTCCATTCAAACCTTTAACCGGACCCTGCCGGACCGCTCGTATCGCCGCCGCCTTTCCGTCCTTATTGTCCATGCGAGTCGGACGATTCAGCGGCCAAGTCGAGTCCAATCGTGGTTTTCTTGCGTCAAACCGCCAAAAAATAGCAGCCATGACTCTATCGCATGGCTGCGCGGCGAATGGCAGGACGATCGGGTCGTCGAAACAGGTCGACGTCGTGCGCGGGCTGGTTGCAGGAAACGCCCGGCATTGACAAGCCGCCGCTGCCCGATCATTGGACGCACCAAGCGCTGAAATCGCGAAAATGCGGGGTGGAATGGTTGCGTTCGGCACGAGCGGACTTCGCGGCCTGGCCACGGACCTTCTGGCCGGCCCCGGCTACGCCCATGTGGCGGCCTTCGCGTCCTATCTTCTCTCCAGCGGCAGGGTTGCCCGCGGCGGCAAGATCCTTGTCGGCTGCGACCGCCGCGAGAGCAGTCCGGATCTGACCCGGCAATCGCTGGCGGCGCTCGTCGGGGCAGGGCTTCAACCCGTCTATTGCGGCATCCTGCCGACGCCCGCGCTTGCTTTCAGCAACATCACGCTTGGGGTGCCGGCGGTCATGGTCACGGGGTCGCATATCCCGCCGGACCGCAACGGTCTCAAATTCTACCGGCCGGATGGCGAGATCGACAAGGCGGATGAGTGCGCGATTGCCGCGCTGGCCCTTGAAGCTTCCGCCGCCGGCATGCCGGTATTGGCCTCCTTGCCCGGCCTGCCGTCTCCCGACGGCGAAGCGCTCCGCTCCTACGTTGCGCGCTACAAGGCAGCCTTCGCCGAACCAATCCTGCAGGGCCGGCGCATCGGCGTCTATCGGCACAGTTCCGTCGCCAGCGACACGCTCGCTGAACTCGCCGCCTGGCTGGGGGCGGATGTGATGCCGCTCGGCGAAAGCGGCGAGTTCGTCGCGGTCGACACCGAAGCCATCGACGCATCCACGGCCGGGCGGCTGCAAAACTGGTCGCGACAACTTCGGCTGGACGCGATCATCTCCACCGATGGCGACGGCGACCGGCCGCTGATGACCGACGAAACGGGCGCCGTCATAAGGGGCGATGCGCTCGGCCTGCTGTCGTCTCTGTTCCTCAAGGCGGACGCGGTAGTGACACCCGTCTCGTCCAACCCGGGAATCACCGGCCGCTACGGCTTCACCGTCATCCGCACGAAAGTCGGCTCGCCCTACGTGCTGGAAGAGATGGACAAGGCGGTGGCGCAAGGGTTCAAGCGCGTCCTCGGCTTCGAGGCGAATGGCGGACTGCTGGTCGGCACCCCTGTCGAGGTGAACGGTTCCGCCCTGGCCGCGCTGCCGACACGCGACAGCATCCTGCCTATCCTCTGCGCCTTCTCGGCCGCGCATGCGGCAAGGCTGCCGCTGTCGGAACTGGTCTCAGACCTGGCGCTGCCGGTCTGTCTCAGTGGCCGCATCGAGAATTTTGCGCGCGGAAACAGCGACAGGCTGATGGCGAAGCTGCGCATTTCGACGGAAAATATCCGCGTTTTCTTAAGTGATGTCGGAATAGTGTCCCGCGTCGAGGATATAGACGGGATCCAGATCCATCTTGAGGACGGCGGCATGATCCATTTGCGGCCATCCGGCAACGCTCCGGAAATGCGGTGCTACGCATCCGCGCCGACCGGTGAGCGAGCCGCGGCCCTGTTGCAGGCGGGGCTGTCCAGGATCGAGCAATTCCCTGACAACAACGGGGCAGGCGATTGAGCATCGTTTCAGTGATCATCAGCGGCGGCGCCGGCGCGCGGCTTTGGCCGCTGTCGCGCGAAAGCCATCCGAAACCGCTGATCGACGTCGGCGACGGGCAATCGCTTCTCCAGCATGCCTTCCGCCGTGCCCTGGCGATCCCGGGGGTAACGGAACTGGTGACCGTCACCAACCGCGAACTGCTGTTCGCCAGCGAGGACGAATACCGCGACACCGGGCTGACGCCACCGGGCCTGACCTATCTGCTCGAGCCGGAGGGCCGCGAGACGGCGGCGGCGATCGCTGCCGCGACGCTTGCCGTCGAGGAAGCACATGGCCGCGACGCTGTGCTGTGCATACTGCCGGCGGACCATATGGTCGCGGACGTGCCGGCC
This sequence comes from Mesorhizobium sp. IMUNJ 23232, assembly GCF_044326205.1. Classification (NCBI taxonomy): domain Bacteria; kingdom Pseudomonadati; phylum Pseudomonadota; class Alphaproteobacteria; order Hyphomicrobiales; family Phyllobacteriaceae; genus Mesorhizobium; species Mesorhizobium sp. IMUNJ 23232. The sequence goes on along the minus strand of NZ_JBIRCY010000006.1, from coordinate 28,310 downwards.
TTCGTCGCTGCGGTCGAGCAGGCGACCGCCCTGGCCAAAAAGGGGCGCCTCGTCACCTTCGGCATCCGCCCGACGCGCCCTGAAACCGGCTACGGCTATATCGAGGCTGATGGCACCGACGTCGTCCGCTTCGTCGAAAAGCCCGACCTCGAAACGGCGGAGAAATATCTCGCCAGCGGCCGCTTCTTCTGGAACGCCGGCATGTTCTGCTTCACCGCCGCCACCATGCTCGATCTGCTCGGAAAGCTCGGCGCCGACATTCTGCAGGGCTGCCGCGACGCCCTGAAGGCCGCCCGGCGGTCGTCGGGCACCGGCGTGGTCCAGATCGAACTGGACAAGGCGACATTCTCCACGGTCCGCAAGGAATCCATCGACTACGCCGTGCTGGAAAAGGCTGACAACGTCTCGGTCGTGCCCTGCGACATCGGCTGGAGCGACATCGGCTCCTGGACGGCCTTTGCCGACCTCTTGCCCGGCGATGAATTCGGCAACCACACGCTGGGCGAGGTCGCGCTGGTCGATACGAAGAACTCGATCATCAGCGGCGGCGGCCGGCTGATCGGCGCGGTCGGCGTCGAGGACATGATCATCGTCGACACCGCCGACGCGCTGCTCGTCGCCCGCAAGGATGACGCGCAGAAGGTGAAGACGCTGTTCAACCGGCTGAAGGCCGAGGGACACGAATCGACGAAACTGCACCGCACCGTGCATCGCCCGTGGGGCACCTACACGGTTCTGGAGGAAGGCGAGCGCTTCAAGATCAAGCGCATCGAGGTCAAGCCGGGTGGCCGCCTCAGCCTGCAGATGCACCATCACCGCTCGGAGCATTGGGTCGTCGTCTCGGGAACCGCGCGCGTCGTCAATGGCGATACCCAGATGCTTCTCGCCACCAACCAGTCGACCTATATCCCGGCGGGAACTAACCATCGGCTGGAGAATCCGGGCATATTGCGGCTCGTCATGATCGAGGTGCAGACCGGCGATTATCTCGGCGAGGACGATATCGTCCGCTTCGATGATGTGTATGGTCGGAGTTGATCGGAATCCGGCCAATGCTTTCCGTAGCCCGGCTGTTTCAGAGATCTCCAGACGAAGAGACGGGGAGGGGAGTTTTGACCGGCATTTATAGTTGGATCAACGAGCCCGCCTCATGGCAGGGCGACGCCGCCGACCTCACCCTGGCAACGGGCGAGGCGACCGACTTCTGGAAAAAAACCTTCTACGGCTTCACCCGCGACAACGGCCACGCCTATCTCCGCCCGGTCTCCGGCGACTTCAGCGCCTCGGCGGCGGTCCTCGGCGCCTATGAGCAGCTCTACGACCAGGCCGGCCTGATGCTGCGCATCGACGAACGCAACTGGATCAAGACCGGCATCGAATATACCGACGGCCTGATGCATTTCAGCGTGGTGGTGACGCGCGAAATGTCCGACTGGTCGGTGATCCCGCTTCCCGATGCCACGACCGAAAGCCGGGTCCGCGTCCGGCTCACCCGCCATGACGACGCGGTTCGCGTCCAGTATGCGATCGACGATTCGCATTGGCGCATGGCGCGGCTCGCGCCGTTTTCGGCGGCCGACGCCTTTGTCGGTGTGATGGCCTGCTCGCCCGAGCGCGCCGGGTTCCGGGCGCAGTTCCGCGATATCGAAGTCGGACCGGCGATCGACCGGAAGCTGCACGACTAGATCCGGCCGCTGCATTGTCCGGGCTGCGCGCAAGCAGCATCGCCCGCGTTTCGATCGTCAATCCCTCCGGGCCGTTCTCCTTGACTATCCGCGTTCGTCGCTGCGAAGCGAGCAAGGCGGACGCTGGCACGGCTTTTGCAACGTCTGAATCGCCAGCCACATTTTGGCACCGATGTACCAAATCGGGAATGAAAGATCGCCGGGGCATGGGCGGGGTGGGTTAGGCCCCGGCGAGCTTTCAATAGGTTGGTGACCGGGCTCACCTCAACACGTGGCGATATGTTGCCTGAGTTCGCCTCGTGGTGGTGTGCAGTGAGCCCGGCCGTCTCCTACGCTATCTGAGTCTTCGAAATACTGCTTTTTACAATAACGTATGTGCACAGCTTCTAATGCGCATCATGGTTACCTGTTCCTAAACGAAACAGGTAAAAATGCGAATTGACCGGCCTGCTGCCGCGTTTCCGCCATTTCGGCACAAGCCCATTCGATGTGGCCGGCGGACAAAGCGAACATGTCGCCTATCCGCCTATTCGCGGAGCGCAGGAGTTTCGCACGATCAGCCTGCCCTGCAGCACGATTTTTCGCGGCGGCGCGTTGCGATTCGCGCCAAGCCGGTCGAGCAGCAGTTCCGCCGCTTGCTCGCCGATGGCGCGCACCGGCTGCGCGACGGTGGTGAGCTGCGGCTGAAAAACGTCGGCCCAGGGAAAATCGTCGAAGCAGGCGACCGACACGTCCTGCGGACAGGTGAGGCCGAGGTCGCGGACCGCCTTCATCGCGCCGATGACCATCGGGTTGTTGGCCGAAAAGATGGCGGTCGGCCGGTCGGCCACCGAGAGCAGTTGCATCGCCGCCCGGTATCCCCCGGCCTCGCGGAAATCGCCGATGCGCACCAGGTCTTCGGCGACCGGCAGGCCCGCTGCCCGCAGCGCCTGGTCGTAACCCAGCCGCCGGTCGTGGATGGGTGAAGTGTCGAGCGATCCCGAGATATAACCGATGCGGCGGTGGCCGAGACCGATCAGGTAACTGATTGCGTCAAACACCGCGCGCTGGTTGTCGAGCACGACGGCGTCGGCCTCGATGCCCTCGCAGAGGCGGTCGATCAGCACCACGGGCACGCCGCTTCCCTCGATCACCTTCTTGAAACTCGCGCCGTCACCGACGCGCGCCACGATCAGCCCGTCGACCATGCGGTCGAGCAGCAGCCGGATCTGTTCGTCCTGGTTGTGCAAGTCCTCATCGGTGCAGAACAGCATCACCGCATAGCCGGCGCGGTCGAAGGCCTGCTGGATGACCGAGACGACGTCGGTGAAGAACGGGTTGGTGATGTGCGGCACCGTCAGGCCGATCGTGTGCGTGGTGCCCATCTTCAGGCTGCGGGCGATGGCGTTGCGCTTGTAGCCGATGTCGCCGATCACCCGCTCGATCCGCGCCTTCAATTCCGGGCTGACGACGGCATTGCCGTTCACCACCGCCGAAACGCTGGCAACCGACACGCCGGCCGCCTCCGCGACATCGATCATCGTCGGCGCGTCGGATCGTCTGCGGCGGCGGGATTCGCTCATTTTCTTGAAACGTTTAGAAATGCCCGTTTCAAGAGGACTAGGCAGTTTTTGCCTGTTTTGCAAGCGTTTGGCTGTTTGCGGTGCAACATCTTCCGTAATTACTCCAGACGGACAGGGCATCGCATTGACAATCCCGAAACGTTTAGATTAGCTTTCGAGGCAGATGACGACGTGGAAGGGAGGCCACGGTTGTTATGACGGGAGAGCCGCTTTCAGCCGCTTCTGGCGATCAAAGTTCCGGCGCTGGACGGCGTCCGGTGCTGGTCGCTTCCGGCGTCAGCAAGCATTTCGGCGGTATCGCCGCCCTGACCGATGTCGGTTTCGAACTACGTGCCGGCGAGATCCATGCGCTGATGGGCGAGAACGGCGCCGGCAAGTCGACGCTGATGAAGATCCTGTCGGGCGTCTACGCCGCCTATGACGGCGAGATTGCCGTCGACGGTCGGCCGGTTCATTTTGCCAACGTACGGCAGGCGGAAGCCGAAGGCATCGCCATCATCCACCAGGAACTCAATCTCGTCCCCGAGCTTTCGGTCGCCGACAACATTTTTCTTGGCCGCGAGCCGCGCATTGCGGGTCTGATCATCGACCGCAAGGCCTCGCGCGCCGCCGGGCGGGAACTACTTGCAAGGCTGGGTATAGCGCTCGATCCTGATGCCCGTGTCGGCGGCCTGCGCGTCGGCGAGCAGCAGCTTGTTGAGATCGCCAAGGCGCTGTCGCTTTCGGCCCGCATCCTGATCATGGACGAGCCGACATCAGCGCTTTCGCCAGCCGAATGCGAGCGGCTGTTCAAGATTGTCCGGCAACTGGCCGAAGACGGCGTCGCCATCGTCTACATCTCGCATCGGATCGACGAGGTCATGCACCTTGCCGACCGCGTGACCGTGTTCCGCGACGGCCGGCATGTGCTGACACGCGACATCGCGGATCTCGACGAGGACCGTATCATCGCCGCCATGGTCGGGCGCAACCTGTTGGCCACTGCTGGCACGGAGCGGAATTCGAGCGGAGAAACAATCCTTTCGGTGCGTAACCTCACTCTGTCCAAGCCGCATCGGCGCGGTTGGCGCGAGGTGCTACGCGGCGTCAGCTTCGATCTCTGCCAAGGCGAAATCCTCGGCATTGGCGGCCTGCTAGGCTCCGGCCGCACCGAGATCCTCGAATCGATCTTCGGCTCGACCACCGGCAGCGTCGGCGGCGAAATCCGGCTTTTCGGCGAGGCGGTCGACATCCGCTCGCCGCTGGACGCGAGGCGGCTCGGCATCGCGCTGGTAACAGAGGACCGAAAATCGCAAGGCCTGCATCTGCAATCCTCCATCACCGACAATGTGGCGCTGCCGCTGGTCAGCCGTCTGTCGCGGTTCGGCGTGCGGTCGTTTTCGGCGGAAGGCGATCTGGCGCGCCAGGCGGTCGAAAAACTCGGCATCCGCTGCAGCGGTACCGGGCAGCTTGCCGGCACGCTTTCCGGCGGCAACCAGCAGAAAGTGGTGATCGGCAAGTGGCTTGCCACGCGGCCGCGCATCCTGCTTCTCGACGAGCCGACGCGCGGCATCGATGTCGGCGCCAAGCGCGAGATCTACGACCTGGTCTTCCGGCTGGCGCGCGAGGAGGGGCTGGCGATTGTCATCGTCAGCTCCGAGCTTCCGGAACTCCTGCTCCTGTCGGATCGCATTCTGGTCATGGCCGAAGGCCGCCAGACCGGCCTGATGAGCCGCGCCGAGGCAAGCGAGGAGCGTTTCATGCAGCTTGCCGCGCCTTACGGCGGCGTGCGTGGAAAGACCGCCGCATGACCGCTCTGCGCTTCCTGTCCAGGACAAAACTCTATTGGGGCCTGATCGCCATCTTCCTGATCGGCGTGCTGACCTCGCCGGTCAGTTCCAAGGGCAACAACATTTTCCTGTCCTATGGCAATCTGCTCGACGTGCTGCGCCAGGTGTCGATCACCGGCCTGATCGCCACGGGCATGACCGCCGTCATCATCACCGGAGGCATAGATCTGTCGGTCGGCTCGCTGATGGCGATCTGTTCGGTCGTTACCGCCATGCTGCTGACCGTCGAGGGCGACACGCCGGCTGCGGCGATGGGACTGCCGATGGCGGGCATCGTCGCCTTGGTGATCGGCTTTTCGGTCGTCCGCTTCGTCTTTTCCAACATTGAAAAGGCGCGGGCCGGCGGGTCGGTCGGTCGCGACCTGACGCTCGACACAACGCGCGGGCTGGTCATTCCGCTCGCCGCCGGCGCGGTATTGGCCGGCCTGCTGATCTGGTTCCTGTTGCCGCAGGTCACCACAAAATTTGGCGTGCTCGGCGTATTGATCGTCGCGCCCTGCGTCGGCCTGTGTTTTGGCGCCATCAACGGCCTGCTGATCGTCGGCGGCCGGCTGCAACCCTTTATCGTCACGCTCGCCATGATGGTGACGGCGCTGGGCATCGCCCGGCTGACGGCGGGTCAGAACAATGCCGTGCTGCCGGTTTACACCGGCTCCAACGCCGTCGCCGAGTTCGACAATCTGCGCTCGCTGCTGTTCGGCGTGGTGCCGATGCCCGGCATCTTTTTTATCGCGGCGCTGGTGATCTACGCGGCGGTGCTGCGCTTCACGCCGTTTGGCCGCTACGTCTATGCGATCGGCGGCAATGAGGAGGCGGCGCGGCTGTCCGGCATCGAGGCCGGCAAGGTCAAGATCGCCACCTATGCCGTCTCGGGGCTGCTCGCCGGCATCGCCGCCGTGCTCTATGTCGCGCAATACCGCCAGGGCAAGCCCGACGCCGGCGCCGGGCTGGAACTCGACGCCATCGCCGCCGTCGTCATCGGCGGCACCAGCCTGATGGGCGGCCGCGGCTCGATGGCCGGCACCTTCTGCGGTGTGCTGATCTTCGGCCTGCTTTCCAACATCCTGCAGCTCCACAACATCAACTCGAACCTTCAGCTCGTGCTGAAGGGCCTGATCATCATCGGCACCGTGCTCGTGCAGGAGCGCAACGCCGCCGATCTCCTCAGCTTTCTGCGCCTGCCGGTCCGCCGGCCGGCGCAAAAGGAAGCGGCAGCGCGCAAGCTGCCGCCGCAAGAAACAGCAACTGAAAACATCGGAGGAAACACCAAATGAAACGTCGCGACCTGTTCAGACTTGCCGCCCTGTCCGCCGTGCTCGTGTCGGGCACCATGCTTGCCGGAAGCGGCGACGCCTTCGCGCAGGACAAGAAGTGGAAGATCGGCTTTTCGCAGGCGACCACCATCGAGCCGTGGCGCGCCCAGTTCAACAAGGACATCATCGCTGAGGCGGCGAAACATCCCGAGGTCGAACTGATTATCACCGATGGCGAGGACAAGACCGAGAAGCAGGTAGCCGACGTCGAGAACCTGATCCGCCAGGAAGTCGACGCATTGCTGGTCTCGCCGAAGGAATCGGCCGGCCTGACCGGCGTGGTCCAGCAGGCAATTGATGCGAAGATTCCGGTCTTCGTGCTCGACCGCAACGTCGACACCGACCAGTACACGCAGTTCGTGGGCGGCGACAACAAGCTGATCGGCCGCGCGGCAGGCGAATATGCGGTGGAAGTTCTGGGCGGCGCCGGCAAGGCGACGGGCAACGTCGTCGAGATCTGGGGCGGCATGGGCACCCAGCCCGCTCATGATCGCCACGACGGTTTCCATGAGTTCACCGACAAGGAGCCGGGCATCAAGAACCTGCTCGACCAGCAGTCCGGCGACTGGAAGCAGGACCAAGCCTACAACATCATGGCCAATGCGCTGAAGAACAACGAGAAGATCGATCTCGTCTACGGCCACAACGACCCTATGGCCTATGGCGCCTATCTCGCCGCCAAGGACGTCGGCCGCGAGAAGGAGATAAAATTCATCGGCATCGACGCGTTGCCGGCCGAAGGCGTGACCTGGGTGAAGAATGGCGAGCTCACCGCCACCTTCCTCTATGCCACGCCGGGCGCCGAGGGTCTTCGCCAGGCGATCAAGCACCTGAACGGCGAGAAGGTCGAAAAGGCGATTGTGCTGCCGACCGAAAAGGTGACCTCCGAGAACGCCGAGGCGATTCTGAAGGAAAAGGGCCTGTAATATTGTTCCATATCGGGCGGCGCTGGCGCCGCCCGGTTCGTTCGCAACAGGACGCGGTGGGCCACGTCACGTTTCTGCTGGTCGGATCATGGTTCTGGCGCTTCGTAAGGGGCTAATGTCCGGTCTCCGAGGGCTCTATGTCCGGCCTATCGTCGGGTTTTCCAATGGATTTTCCCGCAAGCCTCTGAAGTCGTTCTATCTTTCAGGCATGACATAGTGAGTGTCGGTCGGTCGCCCTTCGGGTCTTGCCGCGCCAAAGCCTTGTTTCCCTTGCAAAAGCTTTAGCGATAATTAGGGCAAGCTGACGGAAGCTATGCTTGATGCCGCATCCCGCCCGGAGCGGCAGGCGAGGCCGCGCAGGGAATGAAACGGGACATGCCGAGCGAACCTGAGATTGCCGGGGGGAAGGACGCGCGATCGACCAGGATGCGGGCGATCCTGCTGCCGCTTATGGGTCTTGCGCTCGTGCTGCCGGTCGTGGCGATGGTGTCGATGATGCCCGAATCCGCGCCGCGTCCCGAACCGGCGCTGCCGGTAGAAATCCTTGCGGATCAACCGGTTACAGTAACCAAGGCAATACTTGCCACGCCGGAGCCGACGCGCTTTCGCCCGGGTTTTCTTTCGTCAAACGTCGACAGCCCGCATCCGTTTCGGCCGCTGATCGGCAAGGATCCCGAGCGCATCTGTGAGAACCTCGACGGGGCCGGCTTTGCCAATCTCGGCTGGAAACCCGCCGAGGTGGCCGGCACCGGATGGGAGTGCATGGCCCGCACCGACGAGGCCGACATCGTCGACACCAGCTCGAACAGCCTGTTTTACATGCTGCGTGGCCGCGGCGGCCAGCGCATCGGCAACGCCCGGCTAAAGATCAACCTTCCAGATCCCGCCAACGGCGCGTCAATGCTCGATCAGGCACAGGAATTCGTTCGCTTTTTTTCGGAACAGGTCGGCTTGGCCGCGCCACCGGAAATCCTCCGCGCGATCCGCGACACCCAGCCGGCCAGGGTCGTCCTGCGTGATGCCACCTACACTTTGAAGCGTGAGTTCGGCGATCCGCCCCGCTACAATCTGTCGATCGAGTTCGGCCCAAGCCCTTATTCTTTCTATCAGACCGCCGACCTTCGGATCTCCGGCGAAGCAGGCCTGACCCTGCCGCCCGCGGCTCCGGCAGCCGGTGGAACCGAGAAAGGCCCGCGGCTTCGCAACTGATCGAGCCGCCGGCGACCGCTCCACCCCTGGAGCGGTGGAAAGCGCGCCGTGGCGCTGACGCCCCCCAGTGATCGGCCCGATCATCGCGGAAACCCGAATCCGGGCACGAAACGCGCAAGGCCGTCGACATGGACCATACGCAGCGGCTGCATCAGGCGGCCGACATAGACGGCGCCTATGCCTGGACGCGGCTGGCCACCAGCGTGCTTCTGGCCACGATCGGCGGCGCCGGCATGTGGGCGGTGGTCGTCGTGCTGCCGGCCGTCCAGGTTGAGTTCGGCGTGGATCGGGCAGACGCATCGCTTCCCTACACGGCGACCATGCTCGGCTTCGCCTTCGGCAATGTGGTCATCGGCCGCCTGATCGACAGCATCGGCTACTGGCGGCCGGCGCTGCTCGCCTCCATCCTGCTCGGCGGCGGCTTTGTCCTTGCCTCGCTGACCACCTCGATAATCCAGCTTGCGATCGTCCAGGGCGTGATGATCGGCGCCGGTTCGTCGGCGATGTTCGGCCCGTTGATCGCCGATATTTCGCACTGGTTCCAGCGCCGGCGCGGCGTCGCGGTATCGGCGGCGGCGGCCGGAAACTATCTGGCTGGTGCACTCTGGCCGATCGTCATGCCTTACATGATGGCGGCGCAAGGCTGGCGCTTCACCTATGCCGCGGTTGGCGTGGTCTGCCTCGTGACGATGGTGCCGCTGGTCTTCCTGCTGCGGCGGCGCGCGCCGCTGCATGCCGCTTCGAGCCCCAACGGCGCTCGACCAGTTCAGCCAATCTCGATCTCGCCTTCGGCCTTGCAGGCTTTGCTCATCGTCGCCGGCCTCGGCTGCTGCGTCGCCATGTCGATGCCGCAGGTCCATATCGTCGCCTATTGCATGGATCTCGGCTACGGTGTGGCGCGCGGCTCGGAGATGCTGGCGATCATGCTCGCCGCCGGCGTCATCAGCCGCATGGCCTCCGGCTTCGTCGCCGACCGCATCGGCGGCATCCGGACGATTCTCATCGGCTCGGTGCTGCAGGGCCTGTCGCTGCTACTCTATATCCCGTTCGACGGACTGGCTTCGCTCTATGTCGTGTCGGCGGTGTTCGGCCTTTCGCAGGGCGGCATCGTTCCCTGCTACGCGATCGTCGTGCGCGAATACATGCCGGCGTCGGAGGCGGGCAGGAGGGTCGGCATCGTCATCATGTCGACCATCATCGGCATGGCGCTGGGCGGCTGGATGTCGGGCTGGATCTACGACATGACCGGTTCCTACGCCGCCGCTTTCCTGAACGGCATCGCCTGGAACCTGCTCAACGTCACGGTGATGAGTTTGCTGCTGTGGAAATCGAGCCGGCCGGCTGTGGCCTGACCCGAATCCCGATACAGCCTATGCGGCCAGAATAGCTTCCATGTGCGAGCCGGTCGTCCGCCCTCCCACGGCGGCGCGAACTGTCATAGAACAGTTATCCTTCGCGCTTAGGGGAGGGTTTCGCGTCCGGTTCCTTCGTTGCGGATCGGCCACGCTTTGCCGGGAAAGGGATTTTTATGCGCAAGACGGTTCTCGCCTCTCTTCTGTTTGCGGCCGCTCTGGGCCAGGCGCAAGCGGCCGATGGCAAGCTCGTGCTCTACACCAGCCAGCCCAACACGGACGCGCAGCAGACCGTCGACGCCTTCATGGCGAAGAATCCGGGCGTCACCGTCGAATGGGTGCGAGACGGCACGCCGAAGATTATGGCCAAGCTGCGCGCCGAGATCGAGGCCGGCCAGCCACAGCCGGACGTGCTTTTGATCGCCGACATCGTCACCATGGAAGGGCTCAAGAAGGAAGGCCGTCTGCTCGCCTATCCCGAAGCCAATCTCGCGGGCTACGACGAGACGCTGGCTGACAAGGACCGCACCTATTTCTCGACCAAGCTGATCACAACCGGCATTGTCTACAACACCGAGGCACCGTTCGTGCCGGAAAGCTGGGCGGACCTGGCCAAGCCGGAGGCCAAGGGCCTGATCGCCATGCCGAGCCCGCTCACCTCGGGTGCGGCGCTGATCCACACCGTCACGCTGGTCGAAAACCTGCCGCAGGGATGGGACTATTATGCCTCGCTGGCCACGAACGGCGCGCAGGCGGCCGGCGGCAACGGCGACGTGCTGAAAGCCGTCAGCGGCGGCGACAAGCTTTACGGCATGATCGTCGATTACATGCCGATCCGCGAGAAGGCCAAGGGCGCGCCGGTCGAGTTCGTGTTCCCCAAGGAGGGCGTCTCAGCCGTCACCGAGCCGGTGGCGATCCTGGCGACCGCAAAGAATCCCGACGCGGCCAAGGCCTTCGTCGACTTCCTTATTTCCAAGGAAGGCCAGGAGGTTGCGGTCAAGCAGGGTTACATCCCGGTCCGCGCCGATGCCGGTCTTCCCGCCGGCTACCCCGATCGCTCGGCTATCAAGATCCTCGGCTTCGACGCCACCGCCGCCCTTGCGAACGAGACCGCGAACAAGGAGAAGTTCAGCGAGATGATGGGCCAGTAAGACGTCGCCGTTTCGGTGACTTCCGTCCAGGATTTTTTTTTGGCAGCACGGCCAGTTCCGCGGTCCGGCTTTCCAGGCCAGGCCAGCGCCTGGCAAGGCTTGTTCCGCCCCTCGACCATTGTTGTCCTGCTGCTGATCGGTCTTCTCAGCGTTCTGCCGATGGCGCGGCTGGTCGTCGCGGCTATCGCGCCGGGTGGCGAGGTTGATCTCGCTGCCTTCTTTAGCCGCTTGGCAAAACCCTCGGCATTACGCGCCATGGGGCACACGCTGGACACCGCTTTCTTCGGTGCGCTGCTTTCGCTGCTGCTCGGCGTGCCCTTCGCGATCGCCGTCGCGATGACCGACCTGCCCGGGCGCAAGATCTTGGGCTTCCTGCTGCTCCTGCCGCTGATGATCGCGCCGCAGGTGACGGCGCTATCCTGGCTGCATCTGTTCGGTCCGTCCAGTGCTCTGCTCAGCATGCTCGGCCTCGCGCCGCCGCCCGGCACGCCGAACCCGATGCTCGGCCGCAACGGCATCATCCTGCTCTACGGCGTGCAGCACGCGCCGATCGTCTTCATCACGCTGCGCGCCGGCCTGGCGCGGGTGCCGCGCGATCTGGTCGAGGCGGCGCGTGCTTCCGGTGCGGGGCCGGGGAGGGCGCTCGGCACCATTGTGCTGCCTTTGCTGCGTCCCTATCTCGTGGCCGCCGCAGCACTTGCCTTTGTCTCCGGCGTCGGGAATTTCGGGATACCCGCACTGCTCGGCGCGCCGGTCAACTACCTAACCTTGCCGACGTTGATCTATCAGCAACTGGCGAGCTTTGGTCCGGAGGTCCTGCCGCAAGTTGCGGCGTTGTCGGTACTGATCGGTGCGCTGGCGCTGGCGGGCGTCGGCGCCCAATCCTACGCCTTGCGTGGCGCCGGCCACCGCTATGCCGCCGGCACACCGGCGCAATTTCAGTTAGGCCGCTTCCGGCTGCCGCTTGCCGCTCTCATGTGGCTGGTGATCGCCATAATCCTGGTTCTGCCGGCCCTGGCATTGCTGACGACCTCGCTGATACCGGCATTCGGCGTGCCGCTGGGCTGGGAGACGGTGACGCTTTCGAGCTACGCGGAGGTTCTGACACGGCAGGCCTCGACCATGCGCGCATTCCGCAATTCAGCGCTGCTGGCGGGAGGAGCAGCGGTCATCCTGGCAATCGGCGTCATCCCGGCGGCAATCGTCATGCAGCGATTCAGCCAGCGCCTTCGCCGGCCGCTCGACGGCCTGATGGAACTGCCCTACGCGATACCCGGCGTTGTCCTGGCGATCGCCTGCATCCTGCTGTTCCTGCGCCCGCTGCCGTTGATCGGCAGCCTCTACGCGACCGCCGCGATCATTCTGGTCGCTTATACGATGCGGTTTCTGCCGCTGGCGATGAAACCCGCGACCACCGCCATCGGCCAGATCCCGCGCGATCTCGACGAGGCGGCGGCGGTCGCAGGGGCGGGGCCGCTGCGCCGGCTGGCGACGATCACCGCGCCGCTTGCCGCTCCGGCCGCGGTGGCCGGCGGGCTGCTGGTGTTCATGAGCGCCTTCAACGAACTGACCGTCTCGGCGTTGCTGTGGTCGAGCGGCAACGAGACGCTTGGCGTCGTGCTGTTCAGCCTCGAGGAGGCGGGACTGGGAACGCAGGCCGCTGCCATCGCCGTCTCCACCATCGTCGTCGTCATGGTGATGCTGGCGCTGCTCGACCGTGTCGGACGCAAGCTGCCGCCGGGAGTGCTGCCGTGGCGCTGAGGACACGTCAGGCGGTCGGGATGACCCAGGCATCCGAGCAAGCCACATGAACAAGTTCGCCAACAGCCGGCGCGTGGATGCTGTCGAGGACGAGTTCCTCATCCGTCGCAAGCGCCAGCCGCACCTCGTAAACCGGTCCGCGATAAACGGCGTCCACCACCCTCGCGGCAAAACCCTCCGAAGCGAGGCGAAGCGCCTCGGGCCGCAGCAGAATCTTTGCCGGCCCCGTCGCCTTGCCGCCGCTTCGCGCCTTAAAACGATGCCCGGCGGCCTCCACCATCGCCGTCCCGCCCGCGGCCTCTTTCACCGAGCCGGCTATGAGGCCGCCGCGTCCGACGAATCCCGCCACCGTCGCGTCCGCAGGGGCCCGGTAGACTTCCTGCGGCGGCGCGACCTGCAGCAGTTTTCCCTTGCTCATCACCGCGACGCGGTCTGCAAGCGCCAGGGCTTCGGCCTGGTCATGCGTGACATAGACGATTGTCGCGCCCGTACGGCGGTGGATGTCGCGAAACGCGTCCACCATCGAGGCGCGAAGGTGCATGTCGAGATTGGCGAGCGGCTCGTCGAACAGGATGATCTTCTGGTCGGCGACGAGGCAGCGGGCGAGCGCCACGCGCTGCCGCTGTCCACCGGAAAGCTCCTCGATCCGGCGCGCCTGGAAGCCGGCGAGCCCGACGATCTCCAGCACGTCGCCGACGCGCGTGGCGATTTCCGTGCTTGCCGTCCGTCTCGTCTTCAATGGATAGGCGACGTTGCCGGCGACATCCATGTGCGGCCAGAGCGCATAGGACTGGAACACGACGCCGACGCCGCGCGACTCGGGCGCAACCTGCCGCTCAGGATCGGCCATCAGTTTTCCGTCGAACAGGATTTGCCCTTCCGCCGGCGCCTCGAAGCCGGCGATCAATCTGAGCAAAGTCGTCTTGCCGCAGCCGGACGGGCCGAGCAGGGCGGTGAACGATCCTGTGGGAAAATCCAGAGAAATACCATCGACCGCCGCGATGTTGCCGTATCTGCGCGACAGCGTCTCGACGCGAATGAAGGTCACTGCGGGCTCCCGGCGAATCTGATCGACGCGTCATTACCGTGGCCCAGCCATGGCGTCTCTTTTTTTCACGGGTTTGACGGATGGAGAACAAAACGCCGAAAAGCGGCCCTCCATTGCCTCCGGGTTTGCGTGGTGGCCCATGGCCGGGAACGAATCCGGCTGGCGGCTTGCAGTGTAAGGGACTACACTCGCAATCCTTGGAAGTATATGCGGACAGGTTTCGTATCGGCTTCGGCAGTTTTCGCGCCGCGGCTGCAAGTACCCTTGCGGAAGCAAACCATATGGGGTACCGACAAGCCGCCGAACGCGATGCGCCGCGCTTTTCGGGGCAGTGCATTGTTTGACTGTCGAAAGCGAAACCAGCCTAACGGCAATTGATCAGGCAAGAGTGGTTGCATTGAAGATGGGCGTTATCCGTAAGCAAATTGCGAAACAATCCAAACGTTTGGCATCACGCACCGGTATCATCAAGCTGTCCCGCAGCTTGCACCGGGGCACAAGCGACTTCCTTACGAGGACCGCGCAGAATCTTGCCGAGAAGACCTACGACAAGCCGAAGACCGAGCGCTTCGTCGACACCTCGATACGCCTGCTCGGCTTTTCCAGGACCAGGCGGGTTTTCGCTACCGGCCTCGTGATCAACAGGCTGAAAAAGGCCGACCCGGATGATATCCGCGTCCTCCTGACAGGTCTCGCGGAGATGGAGGCCATTCGCGCAACCGCACCGGCGGTCGCTGGCAAGCGCATCGGCGAACTGCTGATCAGCGATGAAGGCCGGGAAACGATACGGGAGGCCGCTCGCGATGTGCTCGAGCGCTTCCCCGCAAGTGCTTTCCTGACCTATCTGTATGCGGCGACCCTGGCCAAGTCCGGCGCCTATCAGGAAGCCCACGACTTCGTCATGACGGCCATCCAGGACTGCCAGAAGGCGATGGCCTCGGGCAACGCGACGGCCGATGAAACGCGGCGCTTCAACAGCCTCAACAAGACCTGGCGGATCGTCGACGAGATCTCGCGCGACAACATGACCTGGGCCGATGGTGGCGACGGCTACGGCGGCGGCGAGGAAGGCTCGAACGACACCGGCGGTACGGACGACGTAACCGGCGCCTCCGATGATGCAACCGGCACCGCAACGTCGCAGGAGGGCGCTTCCGCGGAGGATGAAGACGGCGATGCCACGAGCACGCGGGAATCCGACGATCGATCGTCTTCCGCTTCGGAGCCTGCCGGTCAGGAGACAGCCGGCAAGGAAGATGGCGACGAAAAATTCGTCTTCGCGGAGCGGTTGATCCAGGGGCGGCAGCACGACCGCTACCTTCAGGTCTGCAAGCGCCAGTTCGACGAAGCCAAGGACCTGAACGGAAAGTTCAAGGCGATCAATGCTATGCTGCGACAGGGCATACGCCGAATCCCCAGCTATCAGGACTCGCATCGCCTCGCGCGGGCCAGCTTCAAGCAGATTCGTCCGATGTGGCTGGAGATCACCAGCCAGAAGGTGATCAAGACGCATATCGACAAGGCCGGCATCCGCTCGCTAACGCTTGCGCGCCAGTTGCGCACGGCCCTGCAGATATCGAGGGATCTCGACCTGCCGAGCGAAGTTTCGCGGTTCGAGAAGGCGATGCTCTATCTCGCCGAGAAGCCGAGGGCCATTCCGGCTCTCTGGTCGATCGCGGCATCGCTGGTCGAAGGGGATTCCAATAAACATGAGGCGGTCACGGCCCGCTTGTTGTCGGACGCCGCACGCAAACCGGAGAAGGAGCACGAGATTCGCGACTTCTTCCTGTGGGCGCTGAACGCGCAGCGCTATGACATGGCGCATGAATTCGTCAAAAGCCTGCCGGAGAAGGACAAGCGCTCCAAGGCTTTCCTGCAATATGCCCGTATCCTGCAGCGCGAGGGCCAGTTCGAGCGCGCCACGACGCTGGTCAAGCGTGTCCACGAATCGCTTTTGTGCCGGCCGCATTCGGTCGATCCGAAAGGGAGTTGGAGCCTCATTCGCCGGGTAGGCGAACTGGAGTTCGCCGCCGAATCGACACGATGGTTCTCCCGCGTCGCGCAGCCGCAAAAGCCGGAAGGTGTCATCTTCGTCGCGCCGCGTTCGATCGAGCAGCTACGGAAATTCCCGTTGGTCGTGCTGATGGAAATGAAGAAGATGGGATGGGCGATCATCCCGCTGGTCAAGGGCGTCCTTCCTCTCGAGAAGACCGGCAACCCGCAGATTGACCGTTTCCTCGGCTGCCTGACGCCCGAATGTGAGTTCGACCGCAAGGCGAAACGGCTCCTCAAGCCGATCGAGGATTTCGAGGTGAATGTCGCGCAGGGCCAGTTGCGCTGGAAGAACATCGACCTCGAGCACATCGTCTGGGAAGAGGCCGCGATCAACCGCCGCCGCTACAACGTCGACTATACATGTCCGGTCATGCAGAAATTCCTCGGCCGCCTCGCGGAATGGACGAGGCTCACGGCGATCGTCCTCGAAAACATCAACCGGTCGGTTGTCAGCGCCGGCATCGATTGCGGCTTCATGGTCTTGCAGCAGTCGCGCCTGCCCGATGCGGTCGTGCGCTTCTACCTTGAGGAATTCGGCCATCCCGAAAAATTCTTCTGCATCCATTCGGCGAACGGCTACCAGAACTACTTCCTCAACTTCGCCTCTTCGGTCTCGACCAAGACGACCGTGCGCAACATCACGCTGCATCGTGAACTTCGCACCGCGAGTTTCCCCATCCCGGGCGAGTTCCTGAAGTTCTACCAGGAGAACAAGCACCGCGGTCCGGAGATGTTGCAGGCCGTGCAGGAGGTCGCTCTCACCCGGCGGTCCACGGGCGGCCAATCCGAACGCATGCCGGAGGCGCAGCAGGCCCTGGACCGTATCCTCGACTGGCGCAAACGGGGCGGCAAGGTCGCCTGCCTGTTCGGCAAGGTCGTGTGCGACTCCCTTGTTCCCTTTGACGGCGGACCCGCTCACGTCAACATGAAGGACTGGCTGAACCACGCCATCGAAGCGGTGCGCGACAGCAACACGCTGCTGCTCATCAAGCCGCATCCGCACGAGATGCGGCACGACATCGGTGTGTTCCTGACGGAAAACTTTGCCGACCTCATCGAGGTCGAACTCCCCGACAATGTGATGGTGCTTGGCCACCGCTGGCTGGACCTTCAGGATCTCGACGGGCTGATCGATCTCGGCGTGATCTACAACGGCACCAGCGCGGCCGAACTCGGCCTGCTGGGCGTCCCTTGCGTGCTGTGCGGCCATTTCGCGCCCATCGACTATCCGATCGGCCATCTGGTGCCGAAGAGCCGCCTGCATTTCCGCCGCATGCTGCGCTTCTCGCAACGCATCTCGGCCGCCAAGGACCTGAAGGAACGCGCCGCGGCTTGGATCTATTTCATGAGCAGCGATAACATGTCGCGCGACTATCGCTATCACGCGCGCCAGATCACCAACCGCGTCGTCTATCCACCGTGGTGGTTCCGCGACGACATCGAGCGCTATCTGGCCGAGGGCGATCCGAATGTGGCGGTGCTTGCCCGCCGGGCGATCGAATCGGCCCATGCCCACGATCACGGCGGCTACGACGCGGTCGCGGCGGAATAGTCTTTTCGGCGCGCAGCGCAGGAAATGCGGCCGGATTGCGCGCGAGATACCAGGCCGGCCTTGGAGCTGACCAAAAGCAAGGCCGCGCGATCGACTGCAATTGGTTTGCGGGCTTGACTCTTTCGCCGCGACGAATACAACGCAGCCCATTCCGCTTCGGCGGGATCGGTTGCGGCTTCGGCGGACCGCTGCTGGGGAATAGGTTAACGGTAGACCCACGGACTCTGACTCCGTTAGTCCTGGTTCGAATCCAGGTTCCCCAGCCAATTGATTTCGCTACGCTTTTTCCCTTTCTCATCTGGAACATTTTGTGTCAGTTGGGCGCTCAGTTGGGAGATTTCGTTCTGTTTTCGAGCTTCGTGATGGCCGAATCGCCGAGCCTTTGATCCCTGTGAAGATAGTGCGCGTCGAGAATCGCATTGACATCGCGCATGCTGTGCCCCGTGATCGTCGCTATCTCCGGGACCTCGCAACCTGACAGAGCGAGGCGGGTGACAGCAGTCCCGCGAAGATCATTGAACGTGACGCCTACGACGCCGGAAGCAGCACATGCCTTGCGCCAGGACGATCGGAAGCCGTCGGGCGTCCACGCTGCGCCATCACTATTGAGGAGGATTTGGCCTTCCTTCTGGCGGACAGGGTCGAGGGCAGCCTTTAGCGGCGCTCCGACCTTAATCACGACACGGCGGCCCGTCTTGCTCTGCCGAAGGCGAATGTGTGCGCCATCGTACTGCATCCATGTGAGCGCGAGAATGTCGCCCTGCCGCTGGCCGGTCCACAGACCGATAAGAAGCGGGAGATGTAAGTGTGCGGGCGCCCTCGCGAGAAAAGATGCTTCGTCGTCATCAGTCCATACGTTATCGGCCCGGGTGCCGCGGTAAAGGCGACCGCCTTTTTCGCATGGGTTCCTCGCAATCAGGCCGCGCCCTTGCGCCCACGACAGAATGCGGGCGAGTACCTGCCATCCATAGTCGGCCTGCCGACGTGATGACTTGGCGCGCTTATCTCGCCATTCCATAAATTCGCCCCGCGCGCGCTGGTCAGCGAGCGCTGACAGCGGCATGTCGCCAAAATCCTTCTCGATGACCTTGATCAGCTTGACGTAATCCCGGCGTGTTCGATCGGCGAGATCATCCCAATCCGAACTGGCCTGGAAGCCTTGGAGGATGGAAAGCAGCACTCCTGCCGGCGTTATGACCTTCCGGGCTACGGCAGCATTGTAAGAAGCGATGAACTCGGGTTCGCCAGGCTGGCCGGAGAGGGGAGGGCCACCCTTCCATGCGTACCAGAAGATTTTGACGGTGCCATCCGCGAGCGTCTTCTTGGTACGGTTGAGGCCTCTAAGATTGATTCGCATGGCGTTTGGCCTCCCGATTTTTGAAATACGTATCAACCTCGTCGACAGCCCCTTGGGCAGTCGCCGCCGGCGGATGAATAGTGATCTTGCCAGGTTCGATCTCGACGGCTCCCGGTTCGAGACCCGCCGCGCGATAGGCTTTCAGCGCACGTTTGAGGTCTGTGATCGTGAATATTGATACGCGCTTCACGTCTTGCGCCCTCTAAAGATGGCAAGCCGATCGAGGCCATTGCGGATTGCCAGTGAAAGGTTGACGGTTAGAATGCCGACGGCGTTTAGTCGAAGTGACTTAGTTGCCTCGTTTAGCCGATCTTGGTCATCAGCTCCTCTCCACTCGGAGGTTGTCTCTGCCAATGAGTGAAACCCGACGTCGCTTCCGCGCGCCCATCCTTCAATCCGCCCCTCATAGTTCCATTTGTCGGGTTCTATGACACCGCCGAACGTGAATACGTGTTCGCGCTCCGCAATCTCGACACGGTAATCCGACTCGAACGCTTCGCCTGGTCGATAAAGATCCGGCCTTGTGAGGAGCGCACGATGCCGCCAGTAATCGGACATCCCACGATCGCGCGGGAATGCCGCAGGACCGAGGTCATTGTCGAAATCGACAAGCCGGCTCGGAAACTCGCCGTCGGTCTGATTGAGAGCCCAAAGTAGCTTATTCGTAACCCGCCCCGCGACGAGCATCGGAACACCGGCCGAAACAAATGCGCCGATCGCGCAACCCCGCTTGAGGTCGCGAATTCCTCCGTCGCCGGGCAGCAACCCGTTGTCCGCCACCATCTGCACCGACCGTTTGGTGCTGCCACTTGCAACCGCCAAATCGTTGTGGCTGAATAGGTCGGCAGGGTCTTTAGGGCGACGCGGCATGGCACATTATCGAACCAATTGTGTGCGATTGTCAACGCTTCAAGCCGCCGTTTGGCAGCGTGCTTTCGGAGACGAAAGGGCGGCATATTTTTTCATAGATATTCAGCCGGTTTGCGGCTGCACGGTCTAATAGAATCCCGTCAAGCAGCCCTTGCGGCCTCGGGCCAAGCTTTTTTGTGAAAACAGCCCCTTCAGAAAATGAAGCGCACCACAGTCGCGATGCCATGAGTTTGAAAAGAATTCCAATCCCCCGATCGTTGCAAAGCGAGGTGCTCATAGCGAACAGACATGCGTGCTGCGTCTGCCAAAAGCCGCGCGTGCAACTCCACCACATTGACGGTGATCCTTCGAATAATACGTCAGAAAATTTAGCCTCTTTGTGCCTAGATCATCACGATATGGCATCAATGCAGATTGGGTTGACGAAGAAACTGCAACCTTCGCACGTTAGAAAGTATAAGAAGGATTGGGAAGATAAATGCTCGTCAGATATTTTATCTCTGTCGCGAAGCCGTTTTACGTTTTATTATTGTATATACAAGAATCCAATCCGACTACGCGAGGCTTATCGGTCTCTTTCAGAATATGAGAGAAAATCATCTGTTGAGAGATTAAAGAGACGCTTGAGTTTAGAGCAAGATCGAAAAAGCGAAGATAAGTGGTATGGCATGAATGCGGTACCTCAGGTTGATATACACACGATCGAGGCACTTCGATCTATTTATGACGGGGAAGAGCGTCCATCATATCTTGGAAAATTCAAGCCACATCCGGAGGACCCAGACTATTCAACGGACAGTTCATCCCAAGAGGCGATGAGCGCCTTCCATCTATACGACCTGTGGTGTCAGGTTTTGGCGCAAGTTTTGGCAGAGGCGCGGGAGCCAATTGCACTTGAAGATATATTTAGATTTGAGAGGGAGGAAGAGGTTGACCATTTTGTTGGCAGACTGGTCCACTTTCGGCTGAGCATTAGGGGAAAGGGAATACGAATTCCCTCTCTGTGGAAAGAATCTCCGGTAGGGACACTTCAAGCGGTTTCGAAAGGAGAGTATCGAAAGTGCCGTGTCAGAATGCAGGTTCGAAACATGTATCTTTTTTCGGACACGGCAGCGATCAACCTTGAACGCGGTCGCGTTTCCGGACTGGGTATTCTAAACGGTGCTGTCTTAAACGAAGATGATGAGATGGAAATTACTGTTATCCCGTTGGTGATTGGAGCAGGAGGATGGAATCTTCACCCTGAACATTATCCAACTCAATAAATATCGCCTCTCTCATAACTGCCGAGTGACGCGCCATCAGTGCATCAAGTTGACAAAAAATTTCGCTTGGTAGGATGTATCTGCCTAAGCGGCCCCATCGTCTTTTCCCCAATTGACGAGGGTCAGTGCCGCATTGACGTCTCCCGACGTTAAGCCGCCTTCCTTGGCGCGGGCGAGTGCGTCCACGATGGTCGCAAGCGCGCGAGCACGGCCACCGGCGTCAAAAGCTTGAACAGGCCGCATCAGGTCAATCATGACCTCGCTTCCGAGCTTC
Organism: Mesorhizobium sp. IMUNJ 23232; assembly: GCF_044326205.1. Classification (NCBI taxonomy): domain Bacteria; kingdom Pseudomonadati; phylum Pseudomonadota; class Alphaproteobacteria; order Hyphomicrobiales; family Phyllobacteriaceae; genus Mesorhizobium; species Mesorhizobium sp. IMUNJ 23232. Next base: position 7,101 of record NZ_JBIRCY010000006.1, on the reverse strand, counting down.
TGAGATGCTTCCTCGGCAAGAAGCATCGCAATCGGCTGGAGCGCCCATCCAGCGAGGTGGCGTTGTGCCTCTCGCACAAGTGGGCCAGTGGTCGACGAAGCGAATAAGGCCGGCAGAACACCAAAGGCCCCACAAACGGCCTCCCGGGCCGCCGACAGCGTTTCTGCGGTCATTGCGCGCTCCAGGTCCGGGGACAGGCTTGCTGGACGCCAGTCGGCTGCCGGCGCCGGTCCGCCGGCAGCCGAGACGGCGACGGACTCGCGCAAGAGCACGCGGCCTCTCTGACCTCGAAAGGATCGACCAAGGGCAGTACTGTCCTGTTCCGGCTGTTCCGGCATCGGCACGACTTGCGAGCCGAGTGGACTGTTTTCGAACACTTCGCCCAAGGCGCTTTCGACGGCCTGCAACAACCCGGCGGTGAGGGACGCGCGCCGCAATGGCGCCGTTCCAAGCCAAGGTGCAGCAGGATCCGATCCGATGCGAAGATGGAGCACTTCCGCCGCCAAGACCGTTTCCGTTGTGCCGCCGCCCGCTTCCGAAATTGAAATGCGGTAAGCACGAGGAACGCCGTTGCGCGTCGACAAATCCCAATCGCTACACGAGACAAGCGTGTCCCGGATCAGGAACAGTGCCTCACCGCGCAGCGCCACGGAGCGGGCCAGGAGAGCGAGGGTGCGGCGGTCCAGCAGATCGGTGCCCGAAACATCGGCAAGGGCGAACGCGCCCTCCCACAGGCTGACGCAGCCTTGTGCCGTGGCCGTGAGTTCGGCAACGCCGCGCCGGCCGCTGATGTAGGATTCGCGAGCCGCGACAATCTCCGCGGTAAAGCCGGATGCGGACGACCGCTTTTCGGCCCTGTACCTTTTACCGAACAACCACTCGAGCAACGTCAAACCCTCCGGTAGGGACGCAGGAGGTCGGCGGCCCCGCTATTTTGGACGGCGCGAGCCACCCACGACGCCGATCGGCTGATTTCCTTCGTCCCGATGCCTTGAACGATCTCAGTTTCGGACGTCGCTCCCGGTACGCCAGGCTTGGCGGCCGCGTACTCGGCAAACCTGCGGTAGGCTTCCAAGACCGGGGCAGGAATGGCGGACTCGTCATCACCGACAGTGCCGCTTATTCGATAGGAGCCATTGGGGAGCCTGAAACCTCCGAGTGGCGTCGCACCGGCGGTGAACGGGCCCCAACCGTCGCCCTGCCACCTCTCGACCGTCAAAGCGCTCGTCACCGGAGCAAGAGGCGCATTCCATCCGCCGCCGCCTTCGACGGCGACAATCCACGTCACAGCGCGTTCCGACCAGCGCCAGGCCGTGTAGGCTTCGATTCGCTGCCAGACCATCGCCGGGTCAAGCGCAGCGGCTGCCGTCGAAAGACCGGCTGGCGGGTCAGGATACCCCTCTGGCGGGCCTTCCGTCTGTTTGAGTGTCGTCGCTGTCATTTCAAGCTCTCCAGCGCCTGTGCACGTGCAGAAGGCCGGCCTCGTGTGCTTCGATGACGGGAGCCGGCTGCCAGTTGCGGGCCGATATCTGCGCCTGGTCATATGCCGCGCGCGTGACCATGCTGATTTCGAACAGATCGGCCTGAATGACCGTGCGCAGCAGCCCGTCGGCAGCGCGGGTCACCATGTCGCCTCCGGGCTTGACGCGGAAACCCGGACTCAAGCCCTTGGTCAAGCCGGAGGCGAGCGCAGCAAGGGCATCGGCCGCCCAGCTTGTCGACGGCGTGACGCGCGCCTCGATGTGCAGCGCGTCGTCATCGTCGCGCAGGGTGAGAGAGCCGGCCTCTGTGCTGGCGAGCGGCTTTTCGGGATCGTGGCCGGCAAGCAGGAAGACATTCTCGCCGGCCATGACACGGGAGCGAAACGCGCCGGCCGCGAACCTCTCGCGCCGCCCATCGCTAAGACAAGCTTCCGTACCATAGGGAAAGCGCCCCGAAAGCCGAGTGGCTCCGCCTTCGGTGCGGACCTCAAATGCAGTCGGGGCGCCATGCAACATCATCATCGACCCAAACGGGAGAACAAAAGGCCGATGTGACGTGCAACTGAGATCGGAGTGCGCAGCATCAAGCGGCCTCCAGCTCGAGGCCGGTGATGAGCTGCAGTTGCGCCGGACGGGCCACGGTGACATCCGCCGTGGTCAGCGCCGTCAGGCGAAGGCCACCCGACGCCGCGTCGGAGAAAACGTCGCGAACCAGATCTACACCTCCCCAAACGCCGACGAAGATCGGCGCAACACCGCCGGCCGAAGTCGTGAGCAAGGCCTGTGTTTCGAGCGGATCGCCAGACGGTGCAGCGAGCGCGTTGGCGCTCATGGCGATGTTCCGGGCCGGGATGTTCTTCAGCAGGCGATCCCATTGCGACACCGCTGTGCTGGTAATGAGCGTGTCATCAAGCAGAGCCCACAGTTCCGGGCGGATAAGGGCTTTCACGGCATCCGGCGAGCCGGCGGCATTGCCGGTCATGAACCGCACCACAGCAGCCCGGAACGCCGCCCACGATGCCATTGCGCCGGCGTCGGTCGACGTGATGCCGTAGGTCGCGGCTCCTGTGATCACGCCGAGCGGCTGCCCGTTGGCACCCGTGCCCAGGAACACCGCCTTGTCGAGTGCGACGGCAATCGCACCGTTCATATCGCGGCGGACGGCCTGCTCCAAGGCATCGCCAGACTGCTTCAACGCCTTGCGGCTGATCTTCATCTGCACGCCGAGGTTCTGTTCCGGCTTCAAAGCCCTGTCGGTCGTGGCAAAGACGGTCGGACCGGCCACATTGGCAAGCTCGCCGTCCGCCCATCCTGCCGTGACGGAGGACGTGACGACAGGCCATTCAATCGCGCCGCTGTCGATATTGATCATCTGCGCCCCCATGCGAGCCGCCACGCTGTCCGGAAACAGACGGTCGATGATCGGCCGGGTTTGGATCGGGTCCGGCGTGCCGCTGGCGATCGTCTCGCCGGCGCGTAGCTCAAGGGCTGCGAGCGGAACCGGATAGCCTCTGTAGCCGCCGTGGCCCCGCATTTCCGTGACGATTTCGGCCGTCGCGCCGTCAAGCGGCCGCCCTTCGTCCAGGGCCAGCGCAACTTGCCGCAGCTCGAACTTGGCGGCGAGTTCGGCCCACTCGCGACCGGCGCGCGTTTCGAGGTCAGCACCAGCTTCGCGCCGTTCCGCGTCTTCCGCGATAAGTGCGGCCCGAAAGCGTGTCTCATTCGAGCGGTACTCGACGTCGAGTTCGCCCATTTTGCGGGTTTCGTCTTCGGAGGGTGCGGTATTGCCGAGCAACTCCGACAGGGTCTGCCGGATTTCGCTCTGCCGGCGCTGAATTTCGGCACTTCTCAACATGGTGCTTCCTTTCTGAGGAGATTCCGCCAAGCGATTTGCTTGGCGGTCGGTGCGGAATGGCCTCGCTCGATCTTGATGTGACAGGTCGGGCAAAGGGTGCGGAGGTTGGCGAGATCGTACGCAAGGTCCGGCCGGTCGCGGACCGACCGGACGTGATGGACCTCCAGCCGGCCGCGCGAGGGACACGCGGTGCACTTGAAATCGTCGCGCCGCTTGGCTTGGAGCCGCAGCGCCTGCCAGCGCCGTGACCTGTAGACGTGCCAGCCAGCGCGCCCATTCTTGCTCATCAAGTCCATGCTGCAGCCCTCCGGGGTCGGGAGGTCCGCGCGGCACGGCGAGCCCCTTCGGCCACTGCAAGCAGGGCGGCGGCGGCAGCATCGATGCGGCCAAGACTACGGGCTTTGGCGAGCTTGTGATTGCCGGCTGGGTCAATCAGCGTGATCGCGTCGGCGAAGGCTGAGCGCAGCAACAGGGAGGGACGGGATTTCACCTGTCCATCGAACACAGCGCGCCGAAACCGCTCGATATCCTCCGAGCCGTCCTTCCACCCGAACCCGCGATAGATGAACGGGACGCGGCCAAGGTTGGCCTTGACCATCGCCTCCGAAAATTCGGCATGCCGAAATCGATCCCCGACGATGCAGGAAATCGAGGAAGCATCGATCAGGTTCACGACGCTGGCGAGCCAAGGGCCGGGCGGGACCGTGTTCTCGCCGAGCACCGAAAGCTCACCGCGCTCCTTCATGTCGAGATAGCGGCTGCCGACGCCGTCGGCGGCCCCGCGATCGGCAAGGTCAGGTTTGCCTGGAAAGGTGCCTACGGCCTCAAGCCGGCCCGTGGCGGGCCAGTAGAAGGCGGCGGCAGACATCGAACGGGAACCGCCGAGGTCGACGCCGAGAATGCATTCGCCTTCGCGGGGCGGGAGCGCGTCGGGCGAGACTTCGGCGGAGAGCCATTCGTCTACGGTGATCAGCACCGACCGATCTTCGGTCGAAACCCGCTCGTTTCGATTGAGGTTGCGGAAGCTGGAAAGAGCGGAGCCACCGCGCGCGATCGCGCGCCGAGCTTGAGCTTGCAACCATTCGAGGGACGCCCCGATGCCTTCCGCCGCGCCGGGATTGGCAAGCAGCAGCGACTCTGCATCGTCGGCGGGACGCCCGAACGGCGGGCGATGCTCTTGAACGTACGTTCCAGGCGGCGGTGCATCCAACCAACGCGAAAACGTGTTCGCATCGTCGGGTGCACTGGTCGAGATGATCAGCGCCTTGCCACCGCGCTTGCCGAGACCGGAAAGGACGGCATTCTCCAGCGCGTCACCTTTGTCGCGCTCCCATGCCGCCCGCTCGTCCAGAATGGCGAGCGTCGGGGCGCCACCAAGTACCGACCGGCCATCGGCCGCGATGCAGCGGGCCAGGCCGCCGCCATTGCCGCTGTACTCGACTTCGAGTCGAGATCCCCGACGGATGATGAACTTCGCCCGTTTCGACCTTGGGAGGCTTTCGATGAAACCGACGAGGAAGTTGAAGGCGGTCTTCGCCTGGTCGCGATTGCGCGCCGCCAGCAAGACCTCCCGTTTCGGCTGTCGATCCCATTCGCCCGTGACCGAGCCGAGTCCTAAGCCGGCCGCAAGCGCCGTCTTTGCGTTGCCGCGGCCGATCGAAAGACAGGCGACCATGTTGGCCGGGTCCAACGCTCCCATCACGAATTTTTTCTGAAATTCCGCCAAGCGGAGCTTTTGACCGGCTTTCGGACCCTCCGGAATCCGGAGCCTCTCGAGGAAGGCGATCGCGATCTCAGCCGGGGATTTTTCGGCCATCGGGAGAGAGAGAGGAAAACCCCGTGACGGTCCGCGATCTCGCAGGGATTTCCGGGCATTGGGACCAGATGAAGATTGCATGAAGTGTTGAAATCTCGCGCGAACAGTGCGCAATTGTATCGATATTTGCACGAGATCGCAACTTTATTGGATTCATGCGCGAGAATTATGCGTTGATCTGCGATAAAGGGTCGTCAATCGGCAAGGGGTGCCGAATTACTGCTTACGTGCCTTCGCTGGCGTCATGGTACAAACGGGCATTGCACAGTCAGAGGCGGGTCGAAATGGGCTGGTTGGAAAGTCTGCTGAGATATCGAAACGAGCGGGATGAACTTATCCGGCTACGGCATGGACTTGAGTACAACAACGCGACCTTTAAGGAGAAAACGGCCGACCTCTCAAAGAGGTCGCAGGAATATCGCGATGCGGTGAACGAAGGCGCCAATGAGCATTATCTTATGAGCGCTGAGATAGCCGAGATCGAAACCGCACAGATGCTGCGGAAGGCTGCGCGTTGGCGAATTCATGTGCCGCTAAGACCGACAAATGAGGATGACACGGAAATGTGGGAGTGGAACGTCATCCACGGCCGCCACTACCTCTCCGAAAAAGCAATGATGCAAATCCGTAGGGACGCCTATCAGGAGTTCGAGATGCGATCGAAGCCCTGGCTTTCATGGATGGCCATTTTAATCAGCATCATCAGCTTGGTGGTCTCTGTCCTCAGATAGTAAAGTCCAAGATGTGGTCTTTCCTCAGGAGGATGGGCATTTGATCCACACTCGGGGAGCCTGACTGAATATCCCATAGCTTCGCCCTTTCCGCCTTGAGGTATGGGATCGGTGCCCCTCCTCAAGCCCCTGACGAAGGGGAGGCCACCGGCCCGCGTACTCAGTACCCTTCGCTCTCACAGCGATGAGAGCCCAGCGCAGTGTCCCTGCGCTGGCCGCCGTCAGCTTTCTTCGGCGCTGACACACCGCAGGCTGGTCAGGTCGTCATCCCGATGACAGGCAAGCAGCGCAATCCACCGTTCCCGGGGGTTGCCCGGGTATCTCAAGGCACGCGGATGGAATGGGCACACCAGAGCCGCGTATTTTTGTTTCCCCGTTTTGGCAGAGGCCGGGGCCGGCCCGATGATCTTCATCAGCGCCACGAAGGCGATCGGCAGGGTCAAGATCGCGAGAAGACCGCCGATTGAACGCAGCACACGGCTGTCGCCGCCGGGAACCTCCGGGCAGACGCGGGTCAAGCCATGTGTGCGAGGTGATTTCATCTGGCGGTAAGCCCGCCACCGATTGCATCTTCTCGGAGGTGTGTTACATAGTTACACGGAACCGCCGCAAAGGTTTCTACAGTCCAGCCGCCGCCTCCAGCCTCGTCACCTGGAGCGGCGGTTTTGCTTCGGAGGGCCGTCATGCGGCCCTCGCGCGAGCGAGGCGGGCCTCTCGACAGGCGTCACATGCACCCTTGGCGTTGAGGCCGAATGTCTCTCGAAGATGAGGAAGGACCGGGCGCGGCTTATCAAGATCGGGCGTGGCGATCAGCCACGCGACGGCCGCATCAAAGGCGTGATTTCCGGTTGGCGAAACCCAGCTATCTATTTGATCCTGCATGGCCGCTTTTCTCCGCAGTTGGAGAAAAAGCGTTGCGAAAACATCATTCCCGTGGGGACTCTGACTCCGTTAGTCCTGGTTCGAATCCAGGTTCCCCAGCCAAACAATTTCAACGACTTAGCCGAAATCGAACCAGCCAAATCGGCGCCATGTCGCAGTTATGTCGCAGTGGCAGCCGCCAGAAGCCGTTTCTCGGCCTCGGCCAGGGCTGTTGATTTCCGCGGAGAACTGACCCGGGGTTTCCACTGAGAACTGACCCGGGTGGATGATGGTTTTGGGTCAGGTTGTCGTCAAGTTTCGAGCTTTCTCCTTTGTCGGTTTTGCAGTCTTTGCTGA
>NZ_JBIRCY010000063.1:0-44195 GCF_044326205.1 Mesorhizobium sp. IMUNJ 23232 | reverse complement strand
CTCAATAACCCCATGTCGATCACTCCGATGTCCCCCACACGTGCCGTGTGGGAGGAGCTTCAAACATGGGTCAATTCTCGATGGAAAAACCTCCGTCGACTGGGTCACTTCTCAGTGGAAATCAACAGAAGAACCGCAACCGTCATGGCGGGAGGGAGATGTTCATTCCAGTCGTGGACAAGCTAGCGGCTGCCTTAGAACCGCTCGACCGCTCAAAGGGCGGCACCGTCCTAAAGAACGCATATGGCACGTCGTTCTCGGAAAAGAGCCTGACAGGCATGATGCAGCACTGGACCCGGCAGGCGGGCATTCCCGACGGATACACGCTTCATGGCCTGCGCCGTACGTTCGGCACCTACCTCGCCGAATGCAACATCCAGGCGCGCGCCATTATGGAAGCTATGGGGCATTCCTCGATGACGGTGACTGACGAATACGTGCGCGAGGCTAACAAGAAGCGGATCGCCGTCGACATCGCGAGAGCGATCAACCAGCGCGAGGAAAAGCGCGATCAGATGAAGCGCCGGACAAATTTGCGGATCGTCCGGTGAAAAGGAATCGCGAACTGATTAAAGGAGGCGCCTTGGGGCGCTTTTTTGCTGCCAGCGTGAACTGTGGGCAACGTGCGGGTAAAGCGTGGGCAAGTGCTATTTTTTCCTAATAAAATCAATTGTTTTGGTGGGCCCGGAGGTTGGGTCACAGTTGTGGGATTTCAGTAGCTTACACTGGCTAACGGGGCAAAACCCACACACTGATCAAAAAAGACATTTCGGCGCTATGGCTAACGCCTTCCGGCCAAGAGTGAGCCCCCTTAGCACGGGACTGGGCCTGGAGGAATATCGGAGGTGACTGGCAAGCATGAGCCCTACGTGAAGCATCCCTACGACATGAACCCCAAGTGGGTTTCCTATTCGCCAACACTGCAAGCAAAGCGGTACGCGAAGTATGAGGAGTACGTTGAGAACTGGCATGCGGCGAATGGCAGCAAACCATCGAAATCAATTTGGTCCAGCTCGACCGAGGAAGACGATGCATATTGGGACAATTTGGTTGCCGACCCCGCGCATTATGAAAAATGGAAAGCGGCGCAAATGAAGCAATGAGCCGGAGCAATCATGTCCGCCCGCCAATGGTATGCGGGGTCATACCACCCGGAAAAATGCCCCTATGCAAATCATCGCGAAAGCTCTTTCGTTTGCGCCAGCCACACCAAAGAGGTCCCTTAAAATGTCCCTGCGAGCTGTAGCGAGATACAAGCACTTGGGTGAGTATTTGCCAGTCGGCGAAGCCTCAAAGCTCCCAATGCCGGCACGCGAGAAGACCTGTTATCCGTAAAGCAAGCAATTGGGTCCCTCGTACGCGAATTGCATAGGAGATCGAAATGTCAAAGCGTGAGGGACATGTGCAATCAATCATTCGGGCGTTGTTTGTTGCTCAGCCGGATCGCATTTTCACGGCAGTCGAACTCGCGCAAGCGATCTACGGAGAGGTCAGCCGCACCGGATGCAAGGCCGTGCGGCGAGCCGCTGACCCAATCGCAGCCGAGAAGGGCTGGATGCGCCGTCGGATGGAAGGTCGGGTCGACTATGTTCGTTGGGAGACCGTAGACCGGATGTGCCGTGACAAAGCAGCACGTGCGCAAAGTATGGGGTATTCGCAGTGATCCTTCGTCACCCAGCCAACGAGCGTTGCGGGACCACCTGGCGATGGATAGGCATGGTGGGCATGAGGTCGGTCGATCAGTTGCCAAGCCTACGCTCCCAAGCTGTTTTTCACGTCGCGTAGGTGTTCGACAATGTCCTGCTCGTGTCTCATATGTGTCTTCGCGGGTCCCGCCCCGTGTCCCGGAGTGCAGTTGGGACAATCGCCGGGACATCGGAAATCCGCCCTTCAGAAACCATTCATTTCCATGCAGGAAAAGGCTTTGAGAGTGATCGCCCGTCTGCATTTTAGGGCGTCCAAAAACACAATATTTCTCTATTGCCCCCGCTGCTAGCTCTGCCAAAGTCGGTTTGGGTCTGAATGTCTCGGCTCCCTGATCCCGATCAAGGAGCTAACCCAGTGAACGCCCCAGACATCTTGTCCTCCATCGCAGCTGAGCTCGAAGAGCAACTCCGCGGTATCGATCCGCCGCAGCGATCTGAAAATGCGGCTCCAATTTCCACGGGGCTTGCATCGGCTCTGCTGCAGAAGAGCATCAGACGCGGTCGGGTCGATTTGGCACTCATTGCCGCCAGCGTCTTGTTCGACAACTCGCCAGACCGGCTATGGCGCCGACTGGTCATCATCGCCATCGAGGATGTCGGGCTAGGAGGACTGCCGGCTATGTACCAAGCGGTCGCGGCCTCGGCCACTCGCCGTCAGCTTGCCCGTCATCTCGGTGGCTGGACGTTAGCGGCCCATGTCGTATCAACTTTGGCTGCCACGCCAAAATGTCGTGCATCCGATGACCTATACGTCGCCATTGCCGATTGCAGCCGCTGGCGCGACGATACGTTAGAGATTTCGCATATGTCGTTCGGTGAGGCGCTCGACATCATCGCCGGTAGTGGACCAATCGAGCGGAGGGCTATTGCGACACGCTGTGCTCTGGGTGCGGCTCAAAACGGGGGACCATCCGCGGAGCGTCAGCACCAAGTGCGCTCGATGTTCGACCACTTGTGCGAAATCGACCAACCCCACACCTTGGTCGAGGTGGCACGGGAGGCTTACCGGCAGACAGGGGAGACGATTTCAGCCTTTCTCCCGTTACTCCATGTAGAGTTCGATCCCACCCTCGCTCATCGCAAGTCCGACACGTTTCCCGACCAAACCCTAATCGGGCAAACACCAGGTTGGGCGTACGATAAGTTTTCGCACGGGGGCCGCGCGGCCCTCCGCGTGTTTCTTGAGACGGATTGCGACACGGCGCGGTGGCTTCGATCCCATGTCGCGCCAGGGGAGCGTGCTGGGATTTTGGGCCACGCGCTGTTCCGCGTAGAGAGCGGCCTTGTGGCGGATCGCGTGATCTGGCCGATTGGCCAGAGCTTACGGCACCAAGCTGACTGTCATTCCTGGCCGTTTTCGAAAGAGGACGCAGCGACCCTGCTGTCGTTGCTGCGGTCTGAGATCGGCGTCCTCAACCAAGTTCGGGTCGCGGCAAATGAGCGCTGATCTTTCCGCCTGGTCACACCTGACCGAGACCAGTGGGCAGATGGCCGCAGTCGAGGGGTTCGCAGTCAGCTGCACCGCCCGGTCCCATCATCAACAGAGCGACCAATTCTCGACACTTACAGCCACGCCAGCAATCGTCCGCGACTTTGTCACCAATTCCATCAGCGGAGCGACAAAACGCGCTTACGAGGCGGATATACGGCACTACGCGGGATGGGGTGGGACAATCCCCTCTCACCCGGCGCGGATCGCCGAATATCTTGCCGCCTTGGCGTATACGCACAAAGCCGCGACCATAGCGCGAAGGCTCGCGTCGTTATCTAAGGCCCACCGTGCTCGCGGCGTTGATGATCCCTGCAAAGCCGAGATCGTGAAAGCCACTGCTCGCGGGATAAAGCGAATGATCGGCACAGCGCAACGCGAGGCAAAACCGCTCCTTCGAGAAGACCTCTTTCAAGTGTTGGAGCGCATGGGAAATCGCCCGAAAGACATCCGAGACAAAGCCTTGCTGCTCCTTGGCTTTGCCGGAGCATTCCGGAGGTCAGAGCTCGTTGGTCTCGACGTAACCGACATTGAGCATGTCCGGCACGGCGTAGTCGTCACGCTCAGACGATCCAAGACAGATCAGTCCCGCGCCGGGCGCAAGATCGGTATTCCCCTCGGGAGGACTAGATGGTGCCCTGTCCGACATCTGACAGACTGGTTGGATTTTAGAGGAAACGCAAACGGCCCGATCTTCAGCGCCATCGACCGTCACGGCCACGTTGCCGATCATCGCCTTTCCCGGGAGGCAGTCTCAATTATTGTGAAGAAACGCACAGAGGCAGCGGGCTTTCACCCGGATGCGTATAGCGGCCACAGCCTTAGGTCAGGTTTGGCTACCAGCGCGGTAGTCGCGGGCGTTAGCACGCTGTCAATCAGACGCACGACCGGTCACGCCTCGGATGCGATGTTAGCCCGCTATGTTAGGATCGGTGATCTTTTTGCGGACAACGCGGCAGCAAAGGTGTTGTAAGCGACTGCTATTGGGAGGCCACTTCACTTCGACGTGCCTAACCACAGTCCGGAGCGCCACCTTTCTGGCTCGAGGTCTGACTGTTCGCTTGCGCATGTCTCGCCAACCAGTGCTGGGGTTTTGCTCGAACTGCCTATATGATAAGTGAGGCTTGAGGCCGGGGAGGGCTGAATTGGCTTCGAGTGCAAAGAGTGACGCGGCGTTCAGTGAATTTCGTTCAAAAACAGCACCGCGCACTCCGGCAGCGGGCCTCATTGAGCACGAAAATGAGTGTTTGAAAATGGCCCCCTCTGATGGGCTGCGGATTTGGGTGGATGGAAGTGCTGCGGACGAAGTGAGTGATCAAGGGGGACCTCCAGTCTTAAGCTCGGGCCAGATGGACGGCAGGCATCTTTGGGTCGTTCGCACTGACGATGTTGTGCATGCCATGGAGCGTAGTCCGTTCGGGAAGAATGTGGAAAAAGGCGTCATAAAGCACACAAATCTCACCGGCGGTGAGGAGGCATACTCGGGCGGGGAATTGATCTTTCTCGAAGAGACCACAGTTATCTTAAATGGTCGTTCTGGGCGCTACGGACCGCGAAGCGCTGACGAGATGATAGCTGTAGCGAAAGCTTTTAGAAAATCAGGATATTATGTGTGGTCCTGCGGCTATGATGACGAGGCGGGACGGCCATATGGCTTCGGAAGCGTAGATCCATTTTGGGTAGTTTCGACGTGAGCAAAAATCCCAAGGAAATGCTCGATCTCGTTTTCGGCGAAAACTCGCAGGGTGAAACACCTGTTCAGCGTGCGCGCACGTCATCGAAAGAGTTCGTTCGAAGCCAAGTGCAGATTGCGCGGGCTGAGGACGGCGGCACCGGGAGGCGAATTAGTGCGCGAGAAGCTCTCGCTGCCTACGGACTTGAAAACCTCATCATGGTGGAACGCGAAAATTCTGCTATCCTCGTTGAGGATCGGGATGAGCCATCGCGCACGCTGCGGAACCGCCGCGAGGCACTCAATCTTAGCCAGAAGGATGTTGCAAAAAGCGCCAATCTACGAGAGGCCGACATCGTCGCCGCAGAAACGCCAGGAAGAGCAAATCCGATCCGCAATCTCGAAGCGATTGCGCAAGCACTAGCTCTTGATGAGCGCATTCTCGGATACGAGCCTGCTGCGAAAGGAGACTATGAACTCGGTGTCAGGCTTCGTGAGATGGCGCAGCAGCGCGATACCTTCACGTTTTCCGCAGCCTCCGTTCTCAAGCTATCTGAGAGCGCCTGGACAATTTCACGTCAGAGCGAGCTGAGTGCCCTGCTTGGTGTCGTGGGGACCAGTCCAGGTGATCTGGTGCTCTTTTCGACGAATTATTCTTACCCGGCCTGGCAGCGTGGGTATGAACTCGCCGACCTCGCCCGCGCAAAAATTGGACTTTCTCCAGTCGATCCCATTCCCAGTCTGCGAAACTTGATTGAGCGCCGTCTTGGAATTCCTCTTGTCCAAGACAGCCTTGATGAGCGCTTCGCCGGTGCGACTATAGCCAATGGTGGTACGCGGGGTATTGTTGTGAATGAGGCCGGAAAGAACCACAATGTCTGGGTCCGCCGCATGACGCTAGCGCACGAGTTGGGTCATCTTCTCACTGATCCAGACGATCGACTAAATCGCCTACGTGTTGACGAATACGATGGCATTGAAAGCGATGCCAGAGCCGTCAAAGACCGCGTTGAGATGCGTGCAAATGGATTTGCGATTGCGTTTCTGGCACCTCCCGCAGCAATGCAGATGCTAAGTGAAAGGCACTCAGACCCTGCGCAACTCCTCAACCGAGTGATCGGCGAGTACGGCGTCAGCCGCACCGCAGCGACATATCATCTCCGAAATATTTGCCAGGTTGAGGTCTCGCAAGTCGCAAGCGCCGATATTGTGGTTGAGCACGACGAGTGGTTGGCAAGGGAGAACCAGACCATAGATTATTTCCCAATCACCACCACGCCGATCTCACGTCGCGGGCTATTTGCCTATCTTGTCACTTTGGCGGAGGAAAGGAAGCTCATCTCTCGAGAGACAGCTGCGACGTGGCTAAAGGCCTCTATCAAAGATTTCAGTGCGGCGAAAACTCAGATCGTAGAGCTATTGGCGGAGTAGTTTAGTCCAACTGGCGTCGCCGATTGCCCCAAGCCTGACATCCTGTACGTTTGGATTGCCCAGCAAGCGGAAGTGTTGGGCGGCAGGCAAAATGTTTTTGTTCTGTACGGACCGCTCCACACCAACGTCAACGCGGTTTCACGATGGCTGGGTATAGCGCCGCTAGGCGCTTGGTATTCCGTAGGCGTGCAATGAGAGCCGCGGCGCACCGAACCCTGCAACAGCGGGTAAACGAGTGGTGCTGCGCTCCTATGCTCGTGTACTTAAAGGCCATGCTGTGCAATAATTGCACAATTGCTTCTCGATGTTTTGATATGCTCGTTACACAGCGACGGTAGTGTTTTTAGCACCAAATTTGGTTCGTTTGAGAGCCTATGCTTCTCTGAGGCGGGATCCCAACAGCGCCAAGTCGGAAAGACGGAGGTGTGGATGAAGCGAGTGTATATTCCGAGCAGCGGCCCGTCTGCGTGGCAAGCTTTCCTCGCCAAGCCGGAACTCCATTGGCGAACTGGATATTCAGCTAAGACCCTCGCATATTGCTGGGAAAGCGCGGGCGGGCTTCCTCCAGAAATCGCTCGCATGTTCGATGCTCCCGCTGAACTGCTTTTGGCGTTGCCCGAATACAAGGTCCCGCTGCCGGGAGGGAGTACCCAGAGCCAGGCAGACGTATTTGCCCTCGTTCGACACGCCGATCAGACATGTGCGGCGATGGTCGAAGGCAAGGTCAACGAGCCGTTCGATAAGACCGTAACGGAATGGTTGAATGTCCCGTCAGATGGGAAGAAATTGCGCATCAGCCATATCTGCAATCTGCTTGGCTTGAGCGAGCAGCATCTTCCGCAGGTCAGATACCAACTTATCCACAGGGCAGCGTCGGCAGTGATTGAGGCTCTGCGGTTCAAAACCGACGAAGCAGCAATGATCGTGCATTCCTTCTCGCCGGATCGGATGTGGTTTCAGGATTTTGCCGCGTTTGTCGATTTGTTCGGCCTCACGGCAGAGCCCAACGCCGGCGTGGTGACAACCTTACCAAACGGGCTAAAGCTTCGATTGGGATGGGCGACTGGCGACGCACGCTTCCTCTTGGCCTGACAAGAGCGGCAACCAGTTCACGGAGGATCTTTACGTTAGGTGACGTTCGACACGACAGTTTGTCATCTCGGCTATGAGGTTTGCGAAAGGGAAATTTACCTTATTCCTCGGGTCATTGCCGAAAGCCAAGCTCGAAAAGATAAAGCGACAAGCAAGACATCGTCAGAGCGGTATTTTCGGATCGACGAGGTGCGGAAGAAGTTTACGGCATGGCGCTCAAATTTTGGGCTAGATAGCACTGTGGGTGTTGTCGGACGATGTGTCTGAACCCGCGCAGTTGATGAGACGTTCGGGATGCGGTGCGCGGGAGGAGCGGCGTGCTAACACACAAGGAAGTGGATTTCCTGAAATCTCAGGGGCTATCAACGGCTGATGTGTACGATGGCAGAAATCAGTCGGCTGCTTCATGGAAATCTGGGGTTCGCGCCGCCGGCTTAGGGATCGTTTTGGGGACACCGTGTAAGAATGGCGGGCATCGTCTTAGAACCCGGTCAGGCCATTGCGTCCAATGTGACACAAGCAAGTTGTCCTACCAAAAGCGCCATAACTCGCCTGGCTACGTCTACATCGCCGGCTCGCGCTCCGCGAAGCTGTTGAAGATCGGGACGGCTATCGACATAGAGCAACGTGCGCGCAATTTACGAAACCAAGTTTACGGCGGCATCCGCGACTGGGTGATGCTATTCACTGCAAAGGTCGAGAACGGCGGAAAAACCGAGCGAGAAGCCATCCGCCAACTGCAGGCGTATCGAGTTCGTCAGACCTATAACAAGGATGGCTCGGATCAGGAGGCCGGGGAAATGCTGAAAACGAGTTTCACCAAAGCGATCAAAGCAATGGCCTCCGCTATCGGCGACGAAGGAGCGCATGAGCTTTGGAAGTCACCTTTGTGGAAGGACTACGAGTTCTGAAGCGGGTATGCCGTTCGACGTCGAGGCATCAAGACTTCCGGGCCATATTAAGGAAATTCACAAGCAAATGGGGAAACGGTGCACGAAACGCTGGAACGTATATGTCAGCTCCAAGCTCGATACTCAGCAGAAAATACACCCGCAATGCAGGAACGAGGTCGGTTGGTAAGGGGCAATCTGAAGACGGAGATTGAAGGGCTTCGCGTTCGGCTTTCTGTTGCTTTGGGTCCTTTCGGCGGCGATCTCTTTGTAGAAGCGTCGGATGGGATCGGGCGAAAGACAGAGCTTCCTTGGGTAAGGTTCTGCTCGCGCAACATGTCGCCGAACCCGACCGAAGGCTTTTATTGCGTGACCCATTTCTCGACGGATGGGTCAGCCGTGCACGTAACTGTCGGGTGTGGGTCGTCTCGCTTTCACAGAGGGAGCTCCGTTCCCCTCCCTAATCATGAACTGGACGCACAAACTGAATGGGCGCGGCGTGTAGTCATTGAGAAGTTCGGGAGCTTGGTGCCATTCGAGGACACCCCCGAATTCGGTGCCAGGCGCCCGCTGCCGCTTTCATTCCAGCGAGCCACCGCTATTTCTCATCGCGTTGCTTATCCCGACATCCGCGCCACCGATTTTGGCGAACTATTTGATCAGGCTGCGCGACGCCTTCAGCCAATCTACGCAGCTCAAGCAATCGGACGCGACCTAACCGATGCCGATCAACGCGAACTAGAAATTTCCTCCGCTCTTAACCCATTAAATCGACCTGCTGGTCGGCAGGGATATGGGCTATCGGCCCCAGCGAGGAAGGCTGTCGAGCAGCGAGCGATGGACGTGGCTTCAGAGTTCTTACGTGCTAATGGCTATGCAGTTCGAGACACATCTAGCTCAAGCCCTTTTGACTTTGAGGCAATGCTCGGCGGGACACGAATAAAGGTTGAAGTTAAGGGCACCACAAGCGACCATGGCGACGGCATTCTAATGACGGCAAATGAAGTCGAACTCCATCGGAGAGAAAAGGGAAACACTGCCCTTATAATCGTTTCGAGCATCCGCCTGGCCGACAGAAACGGTGTCTATTCCGGCTCCGGGGGCAAAGTAGAGTGGCAGCTCGGCTGGGACATCGATGAGTGGTTTCATGAACCGACCGCTTTTCGCATCACGCGACATCGGAGAATATAGGGGTGCCCGCGTCAAACACCGGGCCTGCTCCATAGTTTACGGCATGTCGATGGGCGACTGTGGCCTTCAAACATCCGATAACATTCACTTATCGCGACCTACCATAGGGTCACTCAAATGTTTAGTCGAACTGCTTCCGCGTAAAGCCGAGCGCCTGCGCGTTAGCTGTGACGTCGTCCTCAATGTCCTTCGGAAACCCTTCGATGCTCTCCGCCTGGATTTCCAGCACGAGGCGAAAGGTCGTGCCTCCCGCGCGGTCCAGTTCCGCGATCACGTTTTCGAAGACTTGAGAGACCTTCATAGCGCCTCGGATGCTGTCCAGTTCGATGACGCCAGAAAAGCGTGTCCGTGGTGCATCTTGGCTTTGCGTTCCGAGCTTGCCAACGGTCGTAGCGCCACCTGATGCCGCCGTAGCGCTGTTTGCACTGTTCCCCGGCTGGACTTGCGCTTTGGAGGCCTCCGCAACCTCTTTGAGAACGATCAGCATCTTTCCACCGAAGCGAACCGGCGTGTTTTTCGCTAGGACCAACCCCTGATACTCGCCGTCAATTTTGTCGTTTGCCAGCGCAAATTTTGCGGCGTCCATATCTGCGACTGTGTCAGAAATCGCGTTCGCCAATACGATCTCGTCGCGAAGTCGCTCCATGTGAAGAAACTCGAAGTACCAGTCACGGATTTTATCGACGGCCAGATCAGGGCTGCCATTCGGCCAAAGCTCCAGCATCCGCTCAGTGAAGCTCTGGCGGCCTAGTACGGTGGCGATAACCGCCGCTTCAGACGCTTTGTCCCATGCGGCCTCTGCTGGACTGCGTTGCCCTGATAGTCGCATCGCGAAATGTTCGAGCTGCACCACGCTTCGATCGGTTGGGGAGGGCGTGGGAACAAGCAAATGAGACCAAGTCTTACGGACGGTATCTCGTGCCGCCTTTTCTGCCTGCGCAAGCCGGTTCTGCGCGTCGGCTTTTTGACTGTCGGTTAGATCAAGACTGCGGTCATCGACGATGCTTTTCCAAGCCATCATCCGCTTGACCGTGCGGCGTGCGTCCTCAAGGCCACGATCATCGGCGGCGAGGAAGACAATGGCATTGCGATATTTGCGCTGCCCGCCGGCCCGCCGTTCCAGACCGTCCAGAGCCTCGATTTCGGCGCGCGACCCGCCACCAGCCTGATAGGGGTAGCTTGGCCTCAAAATGACTAGACCAGAAGTTGGGCGGTCCTCGGTCTCCGACGCGCGGTCCGGCGATGTGTGGACACGCCCCCAACTACCTTTTGAGCGCTCGTCCAGCTTGAGCAGGCGGATAACTTCCGTATCAGCGGCATCCGTCTCCACATCGAGGAGCCGGTTGTCGGCGAGCTTATTTAGAGTTGCGCGCGGCCCATACCAATAGCGGCCCTCGGTTTCGTAGAGGTGGGCAGACCGCTCGGCGATCTCGCGAAGCGCGTCGCCGAAGATCGAAATCTGCTCCCCCGGCTTTACACAGGCGAGCCTCAACTCGGGGCCGGTTATCCCCCCTCTCGCGTCCCCTGCCGGAGCTGTGCTGACGAAAACAGCGCGGGCGGCGCGTCGAGCAACATTGTCGTTGCGGTATCGCTGCCGTCGAGCTTCCATGTCCGCTGGGAGCGAAGTGTCACCATCCACCTCGCCCTCGACAATCGAACCCCATACTGGACCAGGAAGCGGCTCTAGAAGTGCGCCCCGGACAGCGGGGTCGTCTACGCGTAGAGAACTCGGCAAGATCAGGGGTTCATCGCTGCGCTCCCGATAACTGGCGAAAATCGTCCTTGCCAGAAGCGCCAATACGCCGCGAGTGCGCTGGAATTTTTCAAGCGCCCCCCATTCGGTAGAGAGTTTGTCGAACAGCATCGGATGGATGGGGTAGGCACCCATCATTTTATCAGCGTATTCGCGCTCGCCCGTCCCGCTTGGAAAGTCCTGTTTGTGGTCGCGGTAAAGCTTAATGAAGCGGTCTACGGTCCGCTTCCGCTGCTTCTCACCCTCAGTGTCCAGCTCTTGAAAAAGTCGACGCCGGACTACCGAGTAGGTTTCGGACCCCTGCGCCGGCTGCCACGCCGACTGTGTACGACCGAACAGCTTTTCCAGCGCCTGAAGAGTTTCGCGGCCCTTTTCCGTGCCGCCCGCCTCCAGATCACTTTCTGGCAGTGAACCGACGATCAGCGCGTTCGGAACTTGCGCGGCAGCTTCCGTTAGCGATTGGAGAAACGAGAGATGCGAATTGTAACGTTCGCCAGAGAGTTGGCGGACGAAGACCACCAACTCATCCAGCAGGATCAAAGATGGCCTGCCGGTTAGCTGGAGCACCTTCTGGAATACTTCGCCGCCAGGGCTCGTCCCGGCATCCTCGGAAGGTTGCACGAGAGAGAGGCCCTCCCGGCCCGCTATCCGCCATGCGAGATAGCCCCACAGTGTGCGGATCGCATGCCCATCTGCGCTGGCCAGCGGAACGTCCGGTCCTTTGTCACTGCCGCTGAACACAGCAAGGTTTACCTCGCCAAGGCCGGTCGAACCGACAGCAGCTGCGATTGAAGCAAGATTGTCGGCACGGCTCATATCCCCTAGGCGCGCCATATGCAGCAACGACAGCAATGTATGGGTTTTCCCGCCGCCGAAGTTGGTTTGGAGGCCAATAGTGGACGGGCCGCCACTGCCGATAAGGCGCTTCGCGGCGTTCTCCAAAGTCATCCGCAACCCAGCGGTCAGATAGGTAGCGTTAAAAAATTCGATTGGGTCCGCGTAAGTATCCTCGCCTTCCTCCCGATCTGCTGCGGCGAGGTTGGCGGCGAACTTGTCTTTGTCGAGCCTGCCGGTCAAAACGTCCTCGCGGGGAGGCGAGACTATGCGCCATGGCGTCAGCCCCTCCACCTCGCCCCCTCCAAAGAAATCCTCCTGTCGAGGCTCCTCGGCCTTTGTGCGTGTCGGCGTCAACGATAGGGTCGGTCGTCGAGGTGTGTCGCCAACTGTCGCGGAAGCCGAGGGCTCGGCAGTCGAAGTAGCCGTAGGTGCCGTCATCGAACCAAGCAGCCCATTTAGCAGCGCGGTAGCCTTTACCGTCTCTTCTTTCGCCCCGACAGCATCAAGAAGGTCGACCCCTCCAGAGAGAGCGCGCAGCGTTAAACGGTCGTCAATCGCGCCTGATGAGTGGGAGAATTTGTTGCGGCCAGCGAGCGCAGCTGAAGCTGCGTCGCGCATCTCAGGCTTGAGTGCGTTTTCAAAAACCTCGCGCCAATTGTGGATGATCGTATAGAGCAGCGCATACGCATCAAGATCGGAGATCGGCGAAAGCGACTTCGGGAGGCGCGCCATCTGCCGCCACTGAGCGCCAAAACTGGACTTCAGGGCTTTCTCAACGAAGGGAAGGCACCCGCGCTCGATAAGCGCTAGCAACTGCGCAATACGGTCGCGATTGTTCATAACCGACTTCTCCTAGAGCAATGAGCCCTGAACAGGTCCTGCGCTAGCGCCCGCTTCTTCGGCGCGGTCGGCAGCGCGTTCGATTTCGGGCCAGGCAATCTGGAGCTGGTTCCAGACTAGAGCCTCTTCATTGTCGCCCTTGTTGGTGGCGATCTCAAACAGACGCTCGGCGACCAGCAGCACATCTGGCCCGGCTCGCCGGCTCTCGGCCAGAATGCGGCCTGCCTTGTCTGTGCCGCCATCCTCTGCGTGGAACACACGGGCGAGCTGTTGGGTCATCTCCCATACTGTGAAGATTTCGTCGCGCGAAGAGCGCCAATTTGGATCGGCCTCGTGCATTTCGGTGCGCGTCAGAAGCTTAGCATCGCCGCCGCGTGACCGGAACAGGCCGGATGCATTCATGCGTCCTTCGGCGAGATTAAAGCCCATTAGCATTGAGATCGCTGTGCCCGCGCCTCCCGCGACGGGCCTGTAGCCATTGATCGCGTACCATTCGAGCGCAAAACGGCTCTCGGGGTCCAGTGCCTCGGTGCCCTCGTTCAAGGCTTCGTCAATCTCGCGGTTGATGAGTGCCAATGCTTTCGCAACTTTCATCCTGCTGTCGTCGGCTTCGCGCACCCAGGCGTACTTCGAGAAGATGCCGATGCCGGGACCGATTGCCGCCTGCCGCCGGTCGGGCAGCGGTACTCCAGCCTTCTGATGGTCGATGATCGCCTGTTTCATTGCTGGCTTTAGTTCACGTTGGAAATCGCGAACGCTGATCACTCGCACGTTTTCCGGGCGCGTTCGGCAGACTAGGACGACAGAGGAAGCAAGAGCATT
Source organism: Mesorhizobium sp. IMUNJ 23232 (assembly GCF_044326205.1). Classification (NCBI taxonomy): domain Bacteria; kingdom Pseudomonadati; phylum Pseudomonadota; class Alphaproteobacteria; order Hyphomicrobiales; family Phyllobacteriaceae; genus Mesorhizobium; species Mesorhizobium sp. IMUNJ 23232. Next base: position 30,472 of record NZ_JBIRCY010000063.1, on the reverse strand, counting down.
TGTACCCGATGCGATCATGCGGCTGGAAAGCTCAGTCCGAATTGGCCATGTGCCGTCCACCTGCAAACCCGAATTAACGACCGCTTGCAGAAATGCCGCCCATCCCGGAGACAGAATGCCGTCGTCGCTGACTTCCGATTGCTTGAAGGCGTAGTAGATCGCAAGTGGCGCATCTGCGGATGCCCTCCGCATGGCGTTCAAAGCGTCACCCATGCCGTCCATGAAATGCTGCTCGGCCTGTATCTTGCCATCGTATCGGTAAGGATTGGCGACAAGTTCCTCGTTTTTCGGCGTAACGAGACGGCGGAACAGGTTCGGGTGAATGTCCTTCAGCGCGCGCCTCAGCCATACGTAAAAGAAGTCGGACAAATCAGCGTAACTTATGTTGTCGTAGTATGGCGGATCAGTTGAAATTAAGGTCGGGCGGACAGGGTAGCTGTTCCTCGGCGCGTCGATAACTTGGGCAAAGCCGGGTGTTTCGACTAATCGTAGATCAAGAACTTTCTTGATCCAATCAAGGTTGCCGCCGAAATTTGCCACCGCTTCACTGAACGGATTTACTTCCGCAAAATCCCATACCATCGGTATTGCTTGGCGCCCAAAGGTATTGCGTATGCCTTCCGAACGTCCCGGACCTCCTCGCGAGTTCTTCCCCACAGCTCCGGGGTCCCAACTACATATCGAGGTGCAACGATCTGCCAGTTTATCAATCGCGAACGCCAAATAAGTCACTATTGCGTCCGCGTAGGCGGCGGGGCCCGTGCCGCCATCCTCAAGGGGCCTCTCGGGGTTGGGATGGTTGGCAAAGACGAGGGCACGACGCGCATCCCCCAAAGCCCTTTCCCGAACACTTCCGATCAAATCGGAGAAGGCTGCCAACGCGGCGAGCTGGCGCGGCGTGAACAGATCGGAGAACTCCGTCATCCCATACTCGACAACGTTAGTTCGACCTGGCCAGTGACTGATCTTTCCAGTTATCGGGTTTGACGATACTTCAACGTTGGCCGAGGTTTCTTGCTCCGGTGTCGGCGCCAAATACCAGCGGCCTCGTTCACCGTCGGCAACAACTGCCATCAGCCGAGCGCCAAATCGACCTGTCTTTGCCTGAGCGCGCAGGTATGAAAATGGCATGGGCGCATTTGAAAGCAGGCAACGACCGCCTCCTGATCGCGAAACGGTACCTTTTGCTGCTTCTGACAACTCTTCTGTCGTGACACCTGCGAACTTGACTGTAAAGCGCCAGCTATCCTTGGCAGCAGGGTCTTTGACTGGGATGACTATCGCCTCCTTGCCAGCCTTCGAAGAGAGCACGAAAGAAGAGGCGAGCGGCACATGCGTTCCTTTAAGCGCGGGATCAGGCGACGCGACTGTGCGTGCCCAAAGCCACGCGATGACGGTCGCCTCCGAGCCGTCCGGCACCGTCGCCTGCGGATAGAGGCTACCGATCTTCTTCTCCGCCTCGTCGCGCATCCACTGGCCATAGCGGAGCACATCCTCGGCGAGACCTTGCGCACCCTTCCATTCACGGCCCGCTAGATCGCGCTCCATCTTCACATCAGGGTGCACAGGCGGTAGGCCGGCAAATTTCGGAGGGAACTCGATCAGAGCCTTGGTGATGAGTACGGCAACCGGGTTCAGGTCGGACGCATAGGCGCGAAGACCTAGCCGCTGCGCTTCAAGCGGTATCGACCCGCCGCCACAGAAGGGATCATAGACCGGCGGTCCCTTCTCCTGCAGAAAGTCGATCACCGCCCGTGGGCTGGTCGGGGGCTCCTCTCCAACTCCCCATGCAACGGACCGCGCAATTTCATAGCGTGCAGCTTCGATAGCGGCCTCGAACCGCTTTTGGTCCTTGGCCTCCGACTTTGGCCACTCGACCATATCCTCGATGATCTTGTGCAGCCGCCGACGCTCTTTGGCTTGATCCTCGTCTGTTGGGTATCTGTCAGGCCAGGCCGATGGATCGTCAACGAGTTGGCCGAACAACACCGCGCGGCACGCCGCTAGGGGGCGGCGCGCCCACCACAAGTGCAGGGTGGAGGGATGGCCGTGGCGAACAGACTTCTCGCGGCTCGACGCTGCGTTGATGGCTTCAAGCGGAAGGGAATGCTCGATGAGCTTGAGGCGGGATTGACCAGTCATCGCTCGATAAAGCCGGCGACCTTCGGGGAGAACTTTGCCAGCGCAACTACGTCCTTCACTGCGTAGTGCCGGCAGATATCTCGAAACTCGCCTTCGTCCCACAGATGCCGCGACGGATTGCAGACGTAGTGGGGCTGGCCTGATAAACCAGCATCTATCGGCACATAAACCAGATGATAACGCTCACCGGCATTCCTCGCCTTCAGCATTTCGTTCTTCGTCACAATGATCTCCCGTCCGCCGACCACACGGCCCTTCACTTCAAGAAATAGCAGCTCACCCTCACCCGTAACGCTCTCGATATCCCATCCGCGATTGTGCATGGAAACGTCGTTCGGCGTGCGCCCGGCTGCGCGCTCCGCCTCCATAACAGCATTCATGGCGAGAAGCTCAGTTTCCTTCGTCTCTTCGGCAAATCCGTCGTGGACAACGATGCCGCCGAGTTTCGCAAGCAGCCCGGCGGGAACTACAAGCGCGCCCCCGCGAATGACCGGCGATGCAGCGGAGATATCGCGCTCTTTTTTCAACTCTAACAGCCGCAATTCCAGTCTATCGGCCATACGAGACGCGCGGTCCTCCGCCTGACCGAGGGCGAGACGCTCATCCTTGCCCGCCCTGATATTCAGCCGGTGCTGGTCTGCGCGCCGGTTCCAGTACGCAATCTCCTTCTTAAGCCGGACGCGAACTTCATCTTCCACTTTGCGGATATGTGCGAGGCGGCGGTTGCGAACCTCCTCTAGATGTTCCGTCGCGAGATGCTGGCTGGCATAAGCACGTGCGCGTGCCAAGAGGTCGTGCTTCAGCCAGTCGGCCTCCAGCGCTTCTCTGCAAAGGTCTTGCTCCTCAGCAGTCAGCGGTCGAAGATCGAGATAGGGTGCGGCACCTTCGTCGCGAGCATGACCGTCTCTCCCCAGACTTACGAATTGAAGCCGCGTCGAAACCACCCGCGACCGACCATTCGGAGCTGAAACACCATCCTTGACCTCGTGCTCGGCCACGACAAGCAGGCGCGGCTCTTCTCCAAAGTCAGCCTCCGAAACAAGCACGACACCCTGCTTCAGGGCGGCGTCGAAGTGTTCGATAGTGAGGTCCAGCACTGCCTCAAGTAGCGGATGGCCCGGTGCGATCAGCGCTGCATTGGGCTGCCCTTCGCTGCTGCGAACGCAGGCCTTGTCAAAACAAACACGACCATACCGCTCCAGCACCGGATCACCCCGTCCAGTGAGGTGATCGCGGCTTCGCACAAGCGCCGGAACGCGCGTGATTTCCCACCGCCCTGTTTCGCGGGCAACCATCTCGCCGCCCAACCGCCGGAATGCTTCCTCGAAGAACATACGGATATAGAAAGGCTGCAGGCGGCGCGCGTGCGCCCGATCCATCTCAAATCTTAGTTCCTTGACGCGCTCTGGATCGAGCGTTTCCTGGGAAAGCTGAGCGCGCTTAGTCAGAGCGTTGAGGTGCGACTGATCAACCGCGCAGTCGATGCTCTGCTGCAAGCGCGCCCGGACATCATCGCGGTCGCCATAGCGTACCGCTTCCATAAGCAGGTCTTTGAGGCTCTTATCCTCGAATGCCTCGCCAAGAACATCATAAACCTTACCGCCGAGAGCCTTCCGGGCTTCCTCCAATTTCTCCAAAAGGCGTTGGTAGACGGCACCTTCACGAGTTTCGCCAGCGACCAAATTCCAAAGGTGGCAGACCTCGGTTTGGCCAATGCGGTGAATGCGCCCGAAACGCTGTTCCAGCCGGTTTGGGTTCCACGGCAGATCATAGTTCACCATTAAATGCGCGCCGCGCTGAAGGTTGACGCCTTCCCCCGCGGCGTCGTTGGCGATCAGTACGCGAACTTTCGGATCGTCGTTGAAGCCCGCTACGGCTGCGCGACGCTGCTGGCGTGGTACGCCTCCGTGGATAACCTTCACCGCCTCGGGGTCACCGAGGCGCGTCACGATCTTCTCCTGTAAATATTCGAGCGTGTCGCGCGGTTCAGTGAACAGCAACAACTTCTTCTGGCGGCCCGACGCGGGATCGTAGACGGGAGGCTGGTCAAGGATCGCGGCTAGTTGGGTCCATTTGGTATCCTCGCCAGAACGACACAGCGAGTACGCCTTCTCCTCCAGCGCTCCGAGGCTAACGATTTCGATCTTTAGCTCTTCCAGCGTGCGTGCATTCGAGGCTGTGTCGATCGCCTCGTTTTCCAGGGCCTCAAGTTCCTCTTCGGGCAGCTCTTCTAGGTCATCGTCTTCGGGCACATCCATGGCGCGCGCTGATGAAGTGGCGGAGGGTGCAGCACCACCCCTGGCTTTGAGCAGCTCTTCTTCGAGCCGCTTCTGTAGCCTGTCGCGACGGCGTTTCAGCGAACGCCAAATTGCCCGTGGCGATGACGCGAGACGACGCTGAAGTGACTGAAGCGCAAACCCCACATTGTTGCGCTTCTTTTCGTCGGTGTTCGCGAACCGTTCGGCACGGTTCATCTCTTCGCGGACATACTCGGTGACGGATGCGTAGAGATCAGCTTCGGCAGCGGAAAGAGGGTAGCTGACGGTGTAGGCGCGTCGTTCTGGAAATAGCGGTCTCCCGTCGAACCAGTAGAGCTCCTCCTTGATAAGGCGGCGCATTAGGTCCGAAGCATTGGCCGTGCGTACGCCTTCGCGATAGGCCCCTTCGAAACGGTCGTTGTCGAGCAGCGACATGAACAGCTGGAAATCTTCGTCCTTGCCATTGTGAGGTGTCGCGGTCATCAGGAGCAAGTGGCGCGTATTCCGGCCAAGCAGTCGGCCAAGCTGAAAGCGTTTGGTATATTTAACTTCACCGCCCGTATAGCTGGCTGACATCCTGTGCGCTTCGTCACAGATCACCAGATCGAAGTCGCTTGAGCTTCCAATCAGCGCTTGTATTTCTTCGGACCGCGAAGCCATATCGAGCCTCACTATTATTCTATCCTCGTCGTTGAACGGATTTCCGCCATAACTGGTCCGGAACATCTCCCTCCCGACGATCCTAAAGTCGAGATCGAATTTCTCCTTCAGTTCGTCCTGCCATTGTTCCACGAGAGACCCCGGCGCAACAATCATGCACCGTTTGAGGTCACCTCGGATCATCAATTCCTTGATGAATAGGCCAGCCATGATCGTCTTGCCGGCTCCCGGATCGTCGGCAAGCAGAAATCGAAGGGGCTGGCGCTCAAGCATCTCGCCATAGACGGCAGTGATTTGGTGCGGAAGTGCCTCGATATCGGCACTCGTCAGAGCCAGATATGGATCAAAAAGATGGGCCAGCGAAATGCGATGAGCTTCAGCGGCGAGCCGGAAATTCTCAGCGTTCCCTGTGAAGGAAAATGGTGTCGTCGCCGCAGTCGAAAACAGCCGCTCCTGATCATTCCTCGCGACGATCCGCTGATCGAGGCCTTTCCCGGTGCGGTAGGTCACCTCCAATTGCTGATCACTAAGCCAATCGACGGAAACGATCTCCGCCACGCCGCCTGGCCAAAGACCGTCCACGTGTAACCCGCGCTTTAGTTCCTCAAGTCGGACCACAATGCGAACCTCCCGTCGAAGCCAAGGCAAGCTGCTTATTTCACATGAGCGCTATCAGCGAGTGAAGTTGCCAGCCCACGTCCGTTGATACCCAGGAATTACAAAAATAGATCGACCTGCCGGCTATTAAGGGACGGTGAAGGTCTACCTCCTAACACACTGCCCCACACCTTCGCCTATGAGGCGTAGAGTTCCCAGTCGGTGTTCGGTGTTTTTTTCGCGAGTGCTATGATCTGAGCAGCTGACTGGCCTGTAGCGAGCGCAAGTGTCTCGATGCGCTCCATTAGCTCCTGCTCGTGCTCGGTCGCGTCATCCGCGTGAGAAAAGGTTCTGAGCCATGAAAGAATGTGATGAGCAAGCCCAACAGCAGCTGTCATGGCGTCGAGCGATACCCATTGTTTCCCTTGATCCACATTGAACTTGTCGACTATCCGATCAAGTTCCTCGGCGGTCCAAGCCATAATCTTGTGAATGTTGGCTTGAGACACCGTCACTTTTAGGGTGCCGTCTGGCTGCTCGGCGAAAGCATGGCCGAGAAACTCCACCCCTGATTGGAACGAGCCGCTCGATTTCTCCAGCAGCTCGAAATGACCGACGGGCATCTCCTTGAGTGAGGATGTCAGGGCGTTCTTAGCCTTTGAACCCTTTTCAGGCGACTGCGCCAACACGAGAAAGTCGTCCACGTAGTTCAGGAACCAGGCGCCCTTGGGCAACTGCGGTTCGAGCTTCGACATGAAGAAGTTCGTTATTGCTGACGAGCAGGCCGAACCCTGCGGCAAGCCGCGTTCGGCGATGAGTGTAAGATAATTGTGGAGTGTGTCCTGTAGGTGCTTCTCCTCCTGGGTGAGCGTCTGGCCTTGGAGTTTGTAATGTGTGCCTATCACTACGTGCCTTGTGACGTCCTTAGATATCGGCAACGCTTGGATAATAGCCTGATGATCGAAACTGTCAAAGAAATGTTTTATGTCCATTCGCACCGTGTAGGTGTATCCCGCGGCATGAAGCTGACGGATTTTCAATATAGCGTCGCCTATACCTCGTCCCTTTGTGTCGTATTGGAATGGCTTCGACTGCGCCTGGGCATTGATCATGTCCGCGACAAGCGCCTGCGCCGCTCGATGGCGTACGCCGAAGTCACAAAAGTACCGATAACCGCCGTTTGATTTCTTTTTGAGATATACGCGAACTGCCTCGTCAATCGGCTTATGTAATTTTAGCCCCGCCGCAATTTGCTCGTATTGCGGTACCTCCAATTTCTTCTCGTAGCTGAGCCTCTTGGCCGCCCGGATTATAGCATCGAGCCGGACTAGAGATGCGCCGATGTATGCAGCTTGGGCTTGCGAAGTCTGCCAACCCTTTCCAGCCTTCTTTAACTTGATACGGAGCTTGGCCCGACGCTTGGCCGCCTTAACCACGGTGGCCAAGACATCCCCAATCGTCTTGTTCGTCGTCCAGCCGTGCGGGAAGTGGGTATTTCCGATCCAAAGAGGCTCCTTGCTCATTCCGTCCTGCATGCTTCAAAAGCCCTACCAGCAGTGACCTGTGGGTCCCCACTGCCAACATTGTTGAACCTCTTAGCGAGGATTGCCTCGCTTGGGTGTGCAAAGAGCCGGCGATCCGACGGCAGCCGTTCGTGCAATTATTGCACAGGAACCGCAGGGAAGGACCGTCATCGTCGTCTCAGCACGGCATCCACAACTCCCGAAATCCACTCCAAATCTGCGTCACCGAGCACAGCAAGTCTCGTAACGAGGCCATTCAAAGGTTCCCGGTTTAGGACCTCTTTGGATCCTTCAATCGTAAACAGCTCCCCCGGATCAATTTTGAGGACCGTTGCGAGCCGCTCAATCAGGGCAAACCGGGCGCCAGTGGCTCCAGTCTCGATCTTTGAGATCATATCGACGCTCACCCCAGCCTGTTCCGCAAGCTCCTGCTGCGTCAGTCGGTGCGCTTTTCGGTGGAGTGCCACCAGGTTGCCAAACCTCTCCCGCAGATCGACCATATCGCCTCCTGCTGGTGCAGTAGGCGAGGTTCGCGCCGGAGGGCATCGACGCTAATTACGGAATTGTGAATTTCCGTAATTTACTTGCATGACGAGCTTACAAATTGAAGAATGTGCGACGGCTCAGGTTTTGGGCCGTTCAGACGTTTGGAGAAAGTCCGATGAAAAATCTTGCCGCGGGGCTTCTAGGATTTGCCCTTGCCACAACGATTGGGATGGTTAGCGCTCACACTGAGGTCCGGAAATACAACGCACGCCTGCTGTCTAGCGAAGAGCCAATGATCGGGTGTTCAACGCCAAGGATTTTGGAAAAAGCGTTAAATCTCATGGCAGCCAAGAGACCCGACCTCGTAGAGCGCCTTGACTGCATAACCCTTCCCGCACCAGCCTCAGTCATACACATAGATACGATGGGGAGCCTCAAAGAGGTGGTGTGGGAGCACGAGGGCGAACCGATCACGTTGTGGGTGTTGGGTGCCTATTTTTTGAACGAACGCGACCGCACCGTGCTGCGGAAATGCGGTCCGGGAATGACAGAATGCTCAACGTCCACGAAAATGGAATTTGTAGAGAGCCCTTAAGTATTGACCGAAGTTCGGATGGAAATCAGCACCGGCTGATCCCTTCAATCTTGTCCTTCAACGCATTGATGTCGGTGCGGAGTTGGTTCTGCGCGTCCACCAAAAGCCGCACGGTCGCCTCCAGCTGTTCCGTCTTCCACTGGAGGCCGGTGTTGGAGCCGCTGGCAAACTCGCCCTTTGCCTCAGCTTCCAGGCTCCATTCGAGGCGGTGAAAAATCTCGGCTGAGAGGGACCGCCCATTCCCCCTCGCTATCTCATTGAGACGGTCCCTCATGTCAGAACCATTTGGGAAGCGGAGTAGCAGTTGCTGCCCCTCACGCTTGCGCTTCTCGTGTTCCATACCAGGCTTCATATCCATCCATATCCTTTGTATATTGACGATGCCATATCCGATGTATATATCTGGATAGCAAAATCCACAATAAGGAAGGATCAGACGATGACTGCTGAGCCGCAGCGGAAGCCGCTCCTAGTTCCGCTTACCCCTGAAATTAGGCTTTGGCTCAAGGACCGAGCGATTGAGCAGGGCCGGAGCATGTCCGGCGAAATTCTCCAGATTTTAAAGGCGGTCAAATCTGAGAACGAAACATCAAGGCCCGCAAAGACGACCGAATGAGCAAAGGCTAGCGCAATGGAATTTGTAAAAACTCTCCTCAAATTCAAACCAGTTGGCTCCTCTAAACACAGCCCTATCGCGATCAAAAAAGTGATCAAGAGCGCAGAAAACATGGGTTTTGCAGTCACGGGGATTAAGGCCAACCCGGATGGCTCTTTCTTCGTCGAGACTGCGAAAGATGGCAAGGCAGCCGTCCCTGGCAACTACTGGGACAAGGTGCTGCCTAAATGAAGTTGAAGAAACCCAAATACGTTCACCAATTCGTCGATAGCCGAGGGAAGCCCCGCAACACCTTCCGCCGGGCCGGACAGAAGACGGCTTCGCTTCCGTGGCCGATGTATACCGAAGCATGGTGGAAGGCATATCACGCGGCGTTGGCAGGCACCCCGGAGCAAAAACCCAGCGCGGGCGCGTCGAAGTCCGTGTCCGGGACCATTAACGCACTCATTGCAGAATACTATCAGTCGAGCGCTTTCACGTCGAAAGCTCCGACAACCCGATCGACGTACCGCAACCAGCTTGAAGCCTTCCGTAAATTTCATGGCGACGGTCCTGTGCGGGAGATCAAGACTAAGCACATTGACGCAATCCTTGGCGAGATCGCGAAGAAGTCCACAGCTCAGGCGCACAAGCTCAAAAAGCGCCTTACCACGCTACTCCGGCTGGCGGTAAAATGGGGGTATCGCGAAGACAACCCAATGTTGAATGCCGAGCGCGTTCAGCACAAGGCAAAGGGATATGAGACGTGGGACGAAGAAGACATCGCTAAGTTCCGTGCATTTTGGAAAGTAGGGACGCCACAGCGTATTGCCATGGAAATCCTCCTCTACACCGGATTACGCCGCAGTGACGCCGTTCGGCTGGGACCCCAGCACATAAGGGACGGCAGGATCGTTATCACAGCCAGAAAAACGGGGGCACAGCTTTCGATCCCCATTCACTCCGACTTTCAGGCGGTGCTCGACACAATCATTCATGACCACCTCGTCTTCATCGCGACGGCCTACGGCGCAGCACGATCAGAATTCGCTTTTACGAACTGGATCATAGAAGCAGCAAAGGAGGCTGGACTTCCTCCGCATCGTTCCCCGCACGGTTTGCGCAAGGCGACTTGTGTACGGCTGTTCGATGCCGGGTGCGATGTGTTCGAGATCATGGCCATTACGGGCCATCGGGACATCAAGGAAGTCCAAACCTACATAGCGGCGGGCAACCAAAAGAAGAAATCTCAGGCCGCCATTACCAAGGCTTACGGGGCATCGTGAGAACGCCCGAAGAACAGAATTTGGCTAACGGCATGACCCGGTTAGTCAAAAGCGCACGCAAACCCTTGATTTCATTGGAGACGAATATGAGGATGGTGGGCCCGGAGGATGTACGAAGAACGTTGATTTCATTGGATTTTTCGTGGGCTAGAATCAGAAATATTCCCGTATCGTTCCGTCTTATTCCGCGCGGCAGCCGTGAGGGCAGCGCTTGCCAGAACGATGGCGGCGGCGGCCTCCCTAGCGGAATTGATCGGCAATATTGAAGACCAGAAAAACGTCCTGCGGCGCCGGAGCTTCTTGCGATATACGCAAACCCAACTAAGCCACCGAAGCCGTAGGCTCGGCTTGCGGCATGGCGGACCGGTGCGCCGCGCTGGCATATTTGTGGGCGATCGTGGCCCAGACCATGAGCTGTATCTGATGGAAGAGCATCAGTGGCAGAACGATCGCGCCGACGCCCTGGCCGGCAAGATGACGTTGGCCATCGGGACGCCGCTCGCCAGGCTCTTCTTCGAGCCGCAGAAGGTGATCGTGATCTGGTCGGCCTTGTCGAAGCCGAGAAACCGGCTGCCATAGGTCGTCAACGGAAGCACCAAGCCGAGCAACACCATGTCAGCGACAACGACCAGGGCGATGTCGCGCAGCGAGAACATGTGTCAGAACCCTTCGGCGACGGCCGTGCTGAAGGCCAGATAGACGACCATCAGGATCGAGCCGCGGTCGACAGGCATCAGCAGGGTCTTGCGAGAGCGTATCCAGTTGCCGATCCGCGGTTCCAGCAGCTGTCCGAGCGCAAAGGGCAGGAGCAGTTGCACCAGCACCGTCGATGGCGCGATAGAGATAACCACTTGCCGCGGACCTTGATGTAGGTTTCGTCGAGATGCCATTTGCGGGTAACTGTTCGCTTGCGCCTGTTGAAGCGCTCCAGCAGTTCTGGCGAGAAACGAACGACCCAGCGATGCACGGTGGAATGATCAACGCTCAAGCCGCGTTCGGCCATCATCTCTTCCAGATCGCGCAGGCTCAGCTTGTAGGCCAGGTACCAGCGCACGCACAGCAGGATCACCGACTGCTCGAAATGGCGACCCTTGAACATTGCGTGCCCCTCCAAAGCTGAGGAGCGTTCCATGCCACGGTCCGCTTACCGAAAAGTTTGCGACACAGCCATGCACAGAGTTGGCAGTTGGATCGGGCGTCACAAGCGCCATCCTCCCTATAGGCAATAATGCTGACTTTGTAATTGCTCACCCCCTGCCTCGCAGATGCCGATCTGGATAGCAATCTTAGACCATCCGAGGCGACAAGGCGTAACGCTTGCGAATCGAACCGCGGACAAGGCCAGCATGATGAGACGGCAGAATGCTGCATCACCCTCAAAAGACCGTCATCAGATCGATTCTTGGGTGGGGGGTGAGCAATTACCTGACTTTTGTATCAAGACACACCACCCTTGAATTTTCAGGGAAAATCCTGGACACGGTAGGGATTCGAACCGAGGATATCGGAATTTGCAGTCCTCTGCGTAGCCAGTCCGCCACGAGGCCGTAATGTTGAGCCTATCATACGACAGTTAACCGACTTCACATCGGCCTCACGCCGATCGTTTCAGCATCAGACTGGCGATCGCGATATTGACAGCGACCAGGCCGATCATTGCCAGCAATGCGGCGTCAATGCCGCGCGCGGCAATGAGACTCCCGCCGATATAGGGAAACCCGAACTGCCCGACGAAATAGCCGAGCGTGAACACCTGCGAGGCCACCGGCACCGACAGGTTCCGTTCCCCGGCCAGATTGACCACCATCGCATTCAGTGTCGAATAGGTGAGGCCATACCCGGTCGCGAACAGGATGGTGGCTGCGATGTAGAGCGTGACGTTTCCTCCGTTCACCGTAAGAAGTCCGATTCCTGCCAAGGTCACCAGAAAGAGCGTAAGGGCGAGAGGACCGAGCGGCAGTTTGCCGATCAACGATGCACCCGAGAAGCGTAAGGCGACCGTGGTGACGGTGAAGGTCAGGAAGAAAATATCCGGCGCGAGGTCGCGTGATTGGGCATAGAGGCTCTGGAATATAGAGAGGCCGGCGAAGATACAGGCGGCAATGCCCATCATCATGACCGGCAGGACTGTCCTGGCCCGCAGGATCGAGAAGACTGCTTTGAGCGAAAGGGCAACGGCGTGCATCGGGAGCTGGGGTTGGCTTTTGATCGTCTGCCGGATGAACAGCACGAGCGCCGCCGCCAGGACGCAAAGAACGCCATAGCAGGCATAAGCGGCGCCTGGCCCGCCAAAGCGGCCAGCGACGAAGCGGCCGAGCGGGGCGGCAATGCCGAGGCCGAGCATCTGCGATCCGGACAGCAGCATCAGTGCCTCCAGCCGCGAAGCTGGCTTCAGGCAATGGATGAGCTGGATCGGGGCGAGCATGTAGAACAGCGCCCAGCCCAAACCAAGCAGCAGCCCTCCGGCATAGGCGAAGGGCAGACCGCCGGTGCCGGTCAGGGCAAAGCAGGTCATGGCCCCGGCCATGACCGCTACCGAAGCGGACACTAGGACTATGATACCTGCGCGTTCCGCCATATGCCCGGCGAACAACGCGCCGACCAGCGTGGCGAGAATGCCGGCGCTGATTACCGAACCGGCCATCGTACCCTCATATCCGACCGATTGCAGCAAGTCGGAAAGCAGGAAACTGGACCCGTAGGCCATTGAGTGCACGAAGGCGGCGAGGAGATAAGGGACAAAAACGCTCACCGGCAACCTGTCGGCAAGCATGTCGGCGGTGATGACCTGAAGGGCCGGGTTTGAGACCGGCGAAAGCGTTTCCGCTGCTAACTGAGAAGTGTTATCTGTATCTCTCATGAAAAGAGATAACAGTCTTTCCGTCGTTATTCAATCGCTCCGCGAGGCCATCGCAGTCGCCCGCCCTGGCGACCGGCTTCCATCGGTTCGCGAACTGCTTCACGAGCATCGTGTCAGCCCCAAGACCGTCGAGCGCGCTTTTGCCCAATTGGCGAGTGAAGGACTGATCGAGCCGCGCCCTGGTCAGGGAACCTTTGTTCGTCCGCCGTCGGACGACAGAGCGAAGGAAGCCGATTTCTCCTGGCAATCGGCCGCCCTTGGCTCTGCGCGCGGCGGCGACGGCATCATGCAAGCGTTGACCACGTTGCCCCCGGCCGGGAGCCTCGTTCTTAGCATGGGTTATCTGCCCCCTGAGCTTCAGCCCACTGACCTTCTCGCAAGCGCCTTGCGGCGAGCCGCAACGCGCTCCGAACTATGGGATCGCCTGCCGGTCGAGGGTCTGGAATCGCTGCGCGGCTGGTTCGCGCGCGAGGTCGGCCGTGGCGCTGTTTTCACGCCGAATGACGTAATCATTTATCCCGGAGGACAGGCGGCCATCGCCTCGACCTTCCGGGCGCTCGTACCGCCCGGCCGCCCCGTTCTGGTTGAAACGCCGACCTATACCGGCGCGATCTCGGCGGCACGCGCGGCGGGCCTCGAACTCATCCCGGTCCCGATGGACGAACATGGCGCTCAGCCGGGTCTGCTGGCCGATGCGTTTCGGCGGACGGGTGCGCGAGTCTTCTACAGCCAGCCGACATTTTCCAATCCCAGTGGCGCGGTGATGCCGGCAACACGCCGCGCCGCCATCTTGGCCGCCGTCGAGGAAGCCCGCGCATTCGTGATCGAGGACGATTGGGCGCGTGACTTCGACCTTGCCAACGCGGCCCCCGAACCGCTCGCCGCGACCGACCGGGACGGGCATGTCATCTATATCCGATCGCTGGCGAAGTCGGCCGCGCCAGCCTTGCGGGTTGCGGCTGTGATGGCGCGCGGGGCGGCGCTGGCGAGGCTGAAGGCGATGCGTGGATGTGACGATTTCTTCGTCTCCGGCCCCTTGCAAGCGGCGGCCCTGTCGGCGGTCACGGCACCGGCTTGGAGGCGTCACCTCCAAAAGGCACGCGCCGCCCTGGTCGAACGACGCGACACGCTGGTTTCAGCCCTGAAATCCGAGCTAGGGGACAGGATTGCATTCCGGGTTCCTCAAGGTGGCATGCACCTATGGATACGCTTGCCGGACCATATCTCCGATACAGGGCTTGCCGCCGAAATGGCCCGGCGGGGTGTCGTTGTAGGTCCTGGCCGTGCGTGGTTCCCGGCCGATCCAGACGGGTCTTTCCTGCGGCTGACCTTCGCCGGCACGACCGCTACTCTCGTCGAGGGGGCAAAGCGTCTCGGGGGAGCGATCCGGAAAGAAAGCTAAACCTGACGCAAAAATCCCGAGTTTTGTCGCGTTTTTGCGCCTGACTTCTGCAGCGCCGCAGAATTGGGACTTTAGCGAAACATCACGTCTGCCTCCATCGAAAACACAGTCGCTTGTATGACGAGGTGCTGGTTCGGCTGCGCAACTACATCGTGGAGGGAAATCTAGTCGACGGCGCACGCATTCCAGAAGCCGAGCCCTGCCAACTGTTCGGTGCCTTGCGCACACCGCTGCGCGAGACGCTCAAGGTGCTCGCCGCCGAATGCATCGAATGGCGCAGTCACGCCAAGAGCGAAAACCCTGCTCTTTGGCAGCGCGGTTTTGTGCGCTTTTCTAATTGAGTCTTAGACCGGAAGGTTCTCAGGGCAGTACAGCGTGATGAGCACATTTGGAAGTCGGGGCAAGGTGATCCATGGCGCGCCGACAAAGCCGAGTTTCTCCAGAGCAAACCCTACGGCAAGGCGAGCCTGATATTCTGGGTTTTGATCGATAACAGTGCCATGATCCCTGACTTGAGCAGCTCTTTCGTGCGTCGGTGAGCTCGTGGCCTACGAAGATTGGGCGCCGTTCAGGTGTCAAGGCAGTGATTGCGGATGCCACACCGCGGTTGCCCGCACCAACGTTGTAGATCGCGACTGCCAATAGCGGACGTTTAGTCTAGGGCTTGAATTGACGTTAGCGTGGTCGCGACCAACGGCACCTACGTATGCTGAGCCGCGTGTTGTTCCTGAGGAAATTTCCAAAATCAGACGCGTTTTTGGAATGAAGTAACTCTACAGTTTGATGGCCTAATGTTGGATGCCGACGTCGCGCGGCAGAGTGGTGGAAGGCTCTGGATTGCCGAAATGGCGCTGGCGCCCCTCGCGAAACGGCTGCGATTCCTGGTCGCGGTGCAGCCCGGCCTGCAGTCCCCGACGCTCGCCGCGCGTATGACGGCGGCGCTCGACCGCATCTCCGACGGACACCTGCTCATCAAGGTGGTCACTGGCGGCGACCCGCTGGAGAACACCACCGACAGCGTTCTGATGACGCGCGCCCATGGTTGGGCGTTCGTGCACCCGATACGCAAGCTCTGGTTTAACACTTGCGCCTGCGACGATAACGTCTTCCTTTATGACTTGCTCGAGAATGCAATTCGAGGGAGTCCGGCCAATCGCTACCCGGTCTCGGCAGAACGATGAGTGAGTTCTGTCCAGGGAGGGTCACCAGCGTACCCCTCGTCAGCGGGTATCGGCATCGAATTCAGTCTGTCCCGCGCCAGGGGAGTGGCAACGAGCGTGCTCATGTTACCCAAATTGTCAGCCGCTCATATCTCGCGCCCGAGATATCGGGCGACGGAATGCACGTCTTTGTCGCCGCGGCCCGACAAATTCACGACAACAATCCCGTCTCGGCCAAAGTCGCGAGCGATTTCCGGCAAGCGCGCCAGTGCATGCGCCGATTCGATGGCCGGCAAGATGCCTTCAAGTTCGGCAAGCAACTGAAAGGCTGCCAGGGCTTCATTGTCTGTCGCGGTGACGTAGCTGGCTCGGCCTATGTCGTGAAGCCAAGCATGTTCAGGACCGATTCCAGGATAGTCTAGGCCGGCCGAGATCGAATGAGCCTCGTGAATCTGTCCGTCGGCATCTTGCAGCAAATAGGTCTTGTTGCCGTGCAGCACTCCCGGACGTCCGCCATTGATGGCAGCCGCGTGGCGGCCCGTTTCGATCCCGGAGCCGGCGGCTTCAACCCCAATGATCTGGACGCCTTCATCTTTCAGGAATGGATGAAAGAGCCCCATCGCGTTCGAGCCTCCGCCCACACACGCGACAATGGCATCCGGCAGTCGCCTCTCCAATTCCAATATTTGTTCGCGCGCTTCCCGGCCAATAACTGACTGAAAGTCTCGAACCATTGCAGGATAGGGATGGGGTCCGGCCACCGAACCGATCAGATAGTAGGTGTCGTGAACGTTCGTTACCCAATCGCGAATAGCTTCATTCATGGCGTCTTTGAGCGTCGCTGAGCCTGCGGAGACGGGCCGAACCTCGGCGCCCAACAGGTTCATGCGAAACACATTGGGCTTTTGCCGCTCAATATCCACCGTGCCCATATAGACGATGCAGGGAAGTCCAAACCGAGCGCAAACCGTTGCGGTGGCAACGCCATGCTGGCCAGCTCCAGTCTCCGCTATAATGCGTGTTTTCCCCATTCGCCGGGCGAGCAAGATCTGGCCGATGCAACTATTGATCTTATGGGAACCGGTATGATTGAGTTCTTCACGCTTCAGGTAGATCTTGGCTCCACCATAGTGACTTGTCAGCCGCTCCGCGAAATAGAGTGGACTGGGACGCCCAACGAAATAGCGTAGATAGCTACGGAAAGCCGCTTGAAATTCGTCATCTTCCTTCGCCTCTCCGTATGCCGCGTCGAGCGACAACACCAAAGGCATCAGAGTTTCGGGAATGTAGCGGCCACCGTAGTCACCAAAATAACCCTTGGAATCAGGATAGCTGTCGAAATCGTTCGGAATGACGGACATGTTAAACTCATGTTCGGTTAAAAATATTGCGCCGCGACAGTAGCGCTATGAGCATTTTCTCTCGTTTGGCTCAGGGTGACGGCTTACCGCCCTCAGCAAAACCCAGGCCTTTGATAGACAAGGGTCACACCCGCAGATCCTTGTTGGACTCAAGGGCGGACAGTAGCCGATCTACGTCGTCATTGTTGTTGTAGAAATGGAAGCCTGCGCGGACATTGCCATCCCGGCAGGACGTCACAATACTCCGCTCCGTCAGTTGAGCAACCAAACGGTTGGCGTCCTTAGAGCGTATGGCCACCATTGGACCGCGCCGATGGTCGTCTCGTGGGGTCGCAATCTGCCACCCAGCACTGGACAACCGGTCAATACAGCGTCCGGTCAGGTCGCAAAGATAGGACCCGATCGCGGCAGGTCCAACCTCTTGGATGATATTGAGTCCAGCCTCAGCGGCGTAGAGAACGGGAACCGCTGGCGTACCGGCTTCAAATCGCTTGGCGGTAGTCGATGGCGTGTTGGCGAAGATGTCCATCGCCCCAAAATCAGCTTGTGCATACCAACCAGAAGCCGTTGGCGACAATTCCCTGATCAAGCCCTCCCGCACATAGAGGAAACCGAGACCAGCGCTACCGATGAGATACTTCATCATTCCGCCAACGGCGATATCGACGCCGAGCTTCTTGACATCGACCTCTTCCGTTCCGACCGACTGATAGCAGTCGAGAATGACGAGAGCCCCGTATCGCCTGGCAATCTCTACAATTTTCTCAACCTCGAGCTTCGCACCGTTTCGATAGCAGACGTGAGATATCGAGACGATCTTTGTCCGCTCATCGATCAGTTCTTCGAAGTGCTCGGCTGGAATGTAACCGTCCTGCCCTTCTTTCACGTGTTCAATACGAGCTCCACGCAATGATTGCGCATGCCAAATCTGCGCGCTCGTTGGAAACTCGAAATTGCTCAGCACGATCTTGTCGCGTCCATCGGCAAAGTTGAGTGCGCTCGCGATCGCATTGATCCCTGCCGACACGGAGGCGGTCAGGGCGATCTCGTCAGCCGAACTGCTGATCAAATCAGCGATGCTTTTCCGGACAGCCTCGTAGCGGCCGAGCCATCCATCCCACTCGGCGCCATACTTTACTCGGTCGGCGAGGTAGGCGTGGTACGCCTGTTCCACATCGGTGGAGAGCAGGCCGTATGAGCCGCTGCTCAAATAGACCTTGTACGAGAGAGTTGGGAACCGCGACCGTAACGCACCAAAGTTGACCATATTCCCTCCTAACATACCGTGCCTGCAGTTCATCCATCGATCGCACCCGTCGCGAGCCGCGCGACCAACTACGCGCATCGAATAGAAGTCGAAATCATATGTAATAGAATGCTTTTTAGAGCAAGGCGGTAAAAGTCCTATTTGATGCTGAAACGACCGAGATCGTATCTTACACCTACCCTCAAGCCCTTTAAATATCATAGGAAATTGCCTCCCTGACCGCTGCATCGAGGGCCTTCACTTGAGGTGTTGACAGTCAAGCCATGCGGTGATTTGTCTTGGAATTGAAGGTCCGAATTTCGCTTTCTACGGGGTGTTCATTCCCGACGTTGATGGGCCGGCGTAGCCATCAATCTACGCTGACCCGTTCGAGCGGGTTGAGGCGGGATTGTCCAAGGGGCAGCTTGCGATTCCTCGTGTGCATAACCAGGAGCGTTCAGCTGAAATCACGGCAACCCGCGCTACCACTTTGCTAGCAAGCGAACTCTGGGCCGAACGAGAGGTTGGCATTGCGCGACCCGCCCGTTGAAGAGGTGAGTAATGGACATCACGTCAGAGCTGGAAAAGGGAGACTATTGGTTGGACGCCTTTCTTCCCTACCTGCTTTATCGAGTAACGATGAAGTCAAATGCCATGATGCTTGCTACTGTTCGTCGTCAGGGAATAAATCCGTCACAGTGGAGAGTTCTGGCGGTCCTGAAATCTTATGGGACTCTTTCCATGAGTGCGATTGGCGAACTCACATGCATGGAACAACCGACTATAAGCCGCATCATAAGTCAGCTTGAGGAGACTGACCATGTTGCACGCCGCCTGTCTGCGGCCGATGCCCGCGTTGCGGAAATAAGCCTGACCGCCAGAGGCGAAGGGACGTTCAAGAAAATTGTTCCGGCAGCACTTCGTCATCAGGAAAGGGCAGTTGACGGACTCAGCCGCAAGGAATTGGCAGAACTTGTTAAGCTTCTGTCCAAGATTGAGCACAACATCATGTGACCTGATTGAGTCGAGCCCCTTATGGGGAAACGCTGCTGGACCGGCGGCTATCACGAGCGCCGCTTCGGCACGACGGTGAAGGCAGACAACATCCGCATCTCCAATAGTGAGCCCGGCCACTGGGTGCCCTTACCGATCAACTGCACCCGCGGACTCAGATAGGAACATGCGTTCCCCAACGCTTCGGTAGCGGTAGCGAGGCACGGGCCGGTATCCGTGTTTCAATCCGCGCCGCTCATCTCGGCGACAGAATATCCGAAGAGGTCTTTGCCATGGTCGAAATTGTCGGAGAGACGGAGAAACTGGCGGCGTGGAAAGACACTGATCCACTTTTGACCACGGCGCCAGACCGTTTCTCGTCGAATGCGACCACCATTTCGCATTTGCTGGCTCCAATCTCACATTAGGGCCGATTGATCCATCTCACTCAACCCTTACGCTGCTCTGCCAGCGGACAGAGTGGGAGCGGCAACCAGAAGCACGGCGGCAATGACGCACGCGGTCGCAATGCCATAAAATACCAGGTCAGTGCTTCCCAGATACTGCTCTGAAAGGCCCATTATGTATGGCCCGAGGAATGCGGCGACGCCTGCGCAAACATTGATCAGCGCAAAACCCGCCGCTGCGATTTTTCCGTCAATGAAGCTAGAGGCATGCGCCCACAGGAGAGGCGTTATGCCAATGAGCAATGCGGTTGCGATGATGACTCCACTCATTCCCACAAATGCGACTTGGTGAAAGAGAGGACTCACGGTGAGCGCGATAGCGCCGATGACGAGGATTGTGGCAATGTGCCATTTACGATCACCAACATAGTCCGAGCTGCGTCCTAGCGCGTACATGGCGGCTGCGGCGATTAGATACGCAATGCTTGAAAGGAACCCGACGGTTTGGAGGTCTTGAAAACCGGCGTCCCGGATTATCGTCGGCATCCAGAACACGCCAAGGTAGATACCCAGGTTGGCCGCCCCCAAGATCAATCCGAGCAGCCACACTCTGCCATCTTGGAAAACGGTCCAAACGCTCGAATGCGCGTGCCCGGCAACTGCTTTGGCGCCTACCTGTTCCGACAGCTTCGCCCGTTCTTCAGCACTCAACCACTTTGCGCTGGAAGGTCCGTCGCTCAGACGCAAGAACAAAAGTCCGCCCAGCAGGATGGCGGGTATTCCCTGCAAGAGAAACAGCCACTGCCAACCGCGAAGGTGCGCGACGTCGTTCAGATGAGACATGATCCAGCCGGAAAGAGGCCCAACGATGAAACCACCGATGGCTGAGCCGGCCGCGAAGACTGAGAAAACCCGTCCCCGTCGGTTCTCAGGATACCAGAGCGTCAGATAATAGATCACCCCCGGGAAAAAGCCCGCCTCGGCAACGCCCAGCAGAAAGCGCAGAAGGTAGAACGACGCTGGCGTCTTCACAAACATCATGAGGATCGTAATCACCCCCCATGTGATCATGATCCGCGCCAGCCACGCCCGGGCGCCGATGCGATACAGGATGAGATTGCTAGGAATCTCAACAACGATAAAGCCCAGGAAGAAAATGCCTGCTCCCAAGCCATAGGCCGCCGCACTAAACTGCAGATCGTCCATCATCTGCAGCTTAGCAAAGCCGATATTAACGCGATCAATATAAGCGATTACATATCCGACAAAGAGTAAAGGTATTATCTTCCAAGTAATCTTTCTAAAGAGTTTATCCAGTACGTCGGTGCTTACAGCACGTGGCGCCGAAGCTATCGCTACCATCGCAAATCTCCCATTTGCTAACGTCTATTTTCTCACATGAGGTATTTTTGCAGGCACGAACTATGTCGACAGCCTGTCAACCAACCGGTGAACAAAGTTCTCGCAAACCGCCAACTGCTCCAGAGTCACATATTCATCCGGCTGGTGGGCCTGATTGATGCTGCCCGGCCCGCAAATCACGCTGGCTATCCCGATCTGCTGGAAAAAGGGGGCTTCTGTTCCATAGGCAACCTTGCGGCGCTCAGTGTCGCCTGTTAGGTCCAAGGCAAGCCTGAATATATCTTCCCCATCCGTGGTATTGAGGCCGGGATTTGCAAGCAACTGCTCGAAATCAATCGACGCCCTGGAATCGACGGCTTTCATCTTCGGAATCAATTCTTCAGATGCAAAACGCTTGATCTCATCTATGAAGTAGTCGCCGGATAAACTGGGAAGGAAGCGGTACTCGAAGTAAAATTCGCAGACCGCCGGGATGATATTGTTCCACGTCCCTCCCTGGATCATGTTGACCGACATCGTGGAGAAGGGAACGTCGTAGCCATCTTCCCGCGCGCCGCTCTGCCTTTCTTTTTCCGCAAGTTGATGAATGAAGGTGATGAGACGCGCTGCGTATTCGATCGAGTTGACTCCGATCGGCGTCAACGAGGAATGGGCGGAAACCCCCGTCACGCGGCAACGGTAGATTCGACCACCCTTGTGGGCTAAGATCACGCGCATGTCGGTTGGCTCGCCGACGATGCAGCCAATCGGCGAAACGCCAGCTTTCTTGATCTCCTGGACTAGCCCCGGCACACCCAAGCAGCCGACCTCTTCGTCGTAGGTCAGCGCGCAATGAATTGGCTCCCGCAGGCGAGCCTGGCTGAACCGATCTACATTCGCCAGAACCACCCCGACAAAGCCTTTCATGTCGCACGACCCGCGGCCGTAGAGACGACCATCTCGGACGTCCGCCTGAAATGGATCCGTGGTCCAAGCTTGACCGTCTACCGGCACCACGTCGGTATGACCTGAAAGCACGACGCCGCCCGGTCCATCGCCAAAAGTGGCGAAAAGGTTCGCTTTGGTTCCTTCAGCATTGAAATTGTACCGCAGCCGTGCACCGGCGTGCTCAAGTCGCTCGGCTGCCCAATGGATCAGGGCCAGGTTGGAATTGCGGGACGTCGTATCGAATGCGATGAGCTGTTCGATACACTTAATGACATCTGATGACGGTGACCGCATGTGCATTGCCCTTTCAACGGCGGGCCGCAACGCTACCCCGCCCGACAGGCCGAGCAGGACTCCAATTCCCAGTCCATGCTCGGACCGTCTTGGAAAGTTACATTCAATTTCATATGTTTTATGATGTTTTTCTGACCACGTCAACTGGCTGTCAACTGGCTAAAGGAACTTCTTCAAGGCTGCCGGATACGAGGCTGATTGATCGCGAACACGCATTTAGGAATTCGACATGCTTGTCCTCCCACATGCGCCGTCGCTCAGTGCGGTGCGCATCGGGAAACCTGGTCCAACGTGCGCCGTCAAATGCATGTGGACCTGGACTCAGTCGACGCTTTGCAAAGCCCAATGCCGATAGGATGGTTCATCCGTCGGCGCGATCTCAGTGGCGAGCAGGACATAGCAACCGGGACAGAAGACTTGGCGAAGGCCTATCGGCCGCTCAGTGAAATGTGACGCCGGGGCGCGCACCCCTGGCCCCGCATCCTGGGAAGGCCGCTCGCGACGGATGGCATTGGCCAAGGGATTCCCAACGCTCGTTCCCAATTGATGGTCGCAGTGGTTGCAGACGACATTTCCGTCCGATTGCAGCCGAACATTGTCATCAATCTTCATGGCACTCACTCCGCTGCCTGGTTCGAGACGGGTTCGCCGACGCGCTCACATCGGATTTGAGTGCGGCGACGGCGTGTAGCGGTCTCGTCCGCATTACCCTCGGCGTTCAGCAGTACGCCATAGACGTCGTTAGCCGCCCTCAGGGACACCTTGCTAGCCCCCACGTCGCGGGCGACGAGGACTGGATCTCGAAGAAGCGGGTCACCGTACCCCCCACCCCCCTGCCAGTGAGTATAGTAGACGTCCTGCTCACCGAGATGGGTTTCCAGATGCGCCTCGAGAATGTCGGCCGCGCCTCCAACCTCTTCCAGGGTGGAGGGGATACGTCCAGCCCCGAAAAGCTCAGCGACACGCGCATTGCGCTTGAGAACATCATACTGGGTGCCGGCAGGGTAGCCGCCGCTGACGCCTGTCGCCTGAGGCAACGCCTTGCCGGTCGCGGAGACGACGAGATGCACGCCGCCGATCGGAGAATCGTGCGGGATGAAGCAACTCGAGCCACCCATGCCACCACGGAAGCGGCCCGGGCCGCCCGAATCCATCTCCTCTCGCCGCCATAGATAGAGCATGGGGAAGCTGAATTCATTGATCTCGACGTCAGCGACACGACCCATCGGGATACAGTTGAGACCACCGGTATCGACCCCGTCCTGATCGACGCGTGCACCCAGACCGCCCGCCATGGAATCGCAGATCATCGTGACGAAGGGATTGCCGCGCTGGTCGAGCCCGGCGAGGACCGCGAGATCCCAGGTACCGCAGCACACGCACATCAGCGACTTTCGGTGGTCAGGATGAACGTCAAGCATGCCCGCGACGCATTCCGAAACCACGTTCTGGGTCGCCCAGGCGGATGCAACAGAGGCCTTGCCGATGCCGGCGGGGAAATTGCAGTTATTGATCGTGCCTGGTTCGCTGACGATGTCGAGGCACCGATACAGGCCGCCCGGTGACCACGGGATATCGCCACACAACATGGTCAGCACTATGGGCATGATGCCACCGCGCAAGCCGGCGAAGGTACAGTTGGCAAAACCTTCGGTTTCCTTATCCGTGCCGGTGAAATCGAACTTCAAACTGTCGCCGCGCTTCGTCATGGTGAGCAGGATCTTGTAGACATTGCGGTCGCTGTGGCGAAACGAATCCTGATGGGCGACCCCGCTCCACACCCCGTCCGGGAGCGATTGCAGCTTGGCGCGAAGTCTTGCCTCGGCATCGTTCATCATCCGCTTCATGACCGCCTTGACAGTTCGCGCACTGTATTTTGCGATCAGGGCGGTCAGGCGCTCCTGGGCGATGTTGTTGGCGCCGATCTTGGCGCGAAGATCCAGCGCGATGAGACGCGGCACCCGGGAGCGGCGAAGATACATGTCTTCGATGTCTGACCGGATGCTGCCAGCCTCGACGATTTTCACAGGCGGGATCGGCGTCGACTCCCAGAAGACGTCGCGCCCCTCGACCGACCAGCTTCCCGGCGAAACGCCTCCGAGATCGACCTGATGGCACACGACCGCGGTCCAGGCGAAGACCTCGCTATCATGAATGAGCGGCGCAAAGACCGTCACGTCGTTCTGATGCAGCCCGCCGCCGACCCAGGGATCGTTGCACAAGAACATGTCGCCGGCCTGGAAACCGGTTTGTCTGGAGCGATTTTCCAGCGTCCACTTCACGGCCATATCGACCGAAGCTGCAAGCTGCGTATTGTAGAGGCCGACGACGACCGAATCTCCACATTCGTCGAGAATGGTCGCGCCGAAGTCGTTGCAGTCCGTCACCACGACGGAACCCGACATGCGCTTCAGGCCGTCCCCCATCTCTCCGGCGATCGCGGCAAGACGGTGGCGGATAACCTCATAGGTCAACGGATCGATTATATCGATGTCCCCGTCGGACACGGTGTGCAACCTGACGCCGGAGGCGAGCTTCCTCGTCTGCTCAGCCGGTTTCGGCTGATATGCAAAACGCTCCGATCCTGCGATTTGAATGAGCGGCATGTTTTCCTCCCCTCAGGCCGAATTCGCGACGCGAATGATGAGATTGCCGTAGGTGTCCACGACGCCGGCGAAGCCTTCCGGCAGCGCGACGGTAGTAGTCGGCGTCTCGATCACAGCGGGTCCAGACAGCTTCGACCCGGAGCCCAAGGCGCGGTAATCGTAGATCGCCGTGTCCTGCCATCCCTTGCGTGTGTCGAGAAAAACCTTGCGGCTCGATGATGGAACCGGATCGGCAATCGCGCGCTCGTGCGCGGCGAGATCGGGCCGGATTGGAAGGATGCCGACAGCGCGCACCCTGTACGTGATGATCTGCAGGCCCGCGTCGCTGAATCCCGCGCCCTTGCCGTAGATGCGCTCGTAGAGCTGTTCGAAACTGGCGCCAATGCCGGCAATCTCCGCTTCCTCAAGCGCGCCGCCCGGGACAGGAGTCGTCACTTCCGCCATCTGCATCGTGTAACGCAGTTCGGCTTCCCGCTCGAAGACCACGTTTGCAAGGCGCAGCTTCTGCTGGATCAGGCGCTCGGCGAGTTCGGCCTCAAGCTTCTCGAAGTTGCCGTTGAGCGTGATTGGATCGACGGGGAAGTTGCTCGGGTCGGACATTTCCGCGGTTAGCACGATATCCGAGGACGCGAGCCCGTAGGCCGAGAACACCGCCGCGGTCGAGCCGAGCGGAACGACCACTTCGGACACCCCGAGATCGGCGGAGTAATTGACGGCATGGACCGGACCGGCTCCGCCGAACGAATAGAGCACGAAGTCCCGCGGATCGTGTCCGCCATTGACGACGACGCTGCGAACCAGGTCGGCTGTCTGGGCATTTTGGATGGCGTAGATCGCGGCCGCTCCCTGCTCCACGGTCAGGCCGAGTGGCTCGGAGATTTGGGTGCGGATCGCTTCGGCCGCGAGTTCCTTGGACAGCTTCTTGCGACCGCCGAGAAAATTGTCGCCGTTGATGATGCCAAGGACGAGGTCAGCATCGGTGACAGTTGGTTCGTGACCGCCTTCGCCGTAGCAGACCGGACCAGGACGGGCTCCGGCGCTACGCGGTCCGACGCGCAAATTACCTCCCCCATCGATCCAGGCGATCGCACCACCGCCGGCGCCGATGGTGCGAACGTCGACCATCGCCGTATTGATCTGATGCTGATGCAGCACGGTGGTTGTCGTGGTACTCGGTTTGCCATCGCGCACCAACCCCGCAAGGAAGGTGGTTCCACCCATGTCAGTGGAAATGATATTCTTGTGCCCGAGACGCTCGGCTAGACGCAGGCAGCCAACAACGCCACCGGTGAGAACGGATCCCAGAGTGCCGACGGCGTGTTTCGAGGCGTCGGCAGCCTGTACACATCCGCCAGAGCCCTGCATGATCAACAACGAGCCGTCGAATTTCTTGGCGCGCAATTCTTCTTCGAGCGGCGCTAGATATCCCTTCAACACCGGTCCGATCTGCGTGTTGATGATGGTCGTGGCGCTGCGGGTATATTCTCGTATGCGGGGGCTCGTCTCATGCGAGAGAGCTACATAGAGCTCGGCCGCCTCTTCCTCGACAATTTCGCGAATGCGTCGTTCGTGTACCGGGTTGCGAAACGCCCAGAGCAGCGAAACGGCAATCGCCCGAACACCGTCATCGTAGAGCTTTCTCACTGCGGCGCGCACGCCCTGCTCGTCAAGGGGAACGATGACCGCTCCTTTGTGGTCGATACGCTCGTCAATCTCGATCACATCCCGATGCGGCACCAGCGGTGCAGGTTTGTTCGTGCGCGAGATATTCTGAACGGCGCTCGGATCGAGGCCGGCATAGCGCCCCTCCAGATTCATGATCCGGATAGAATCGCCATGCCCGCGGGTGGTCAGGAACCCCACACGCGCCACATCGCCGGTGATGACGGCGTTGAGCGTCGAAGTCGTACCGTGGACAATGTATTCCGTCTTCGACAGCAACTCTTCCACGCTGCTCCCGATGGAGTTCGCCAGCTCCACCAGCACATTGATGAAGCCGCGCGAGAAATCGGGGGGCGTCGAGTGGGCCTTTGCGGACACCAGCATGCCGTCTGTGCTGGCGAGAAATCCGTCCGTGAAGGTGCCACCCGTATCTACGCCGATTGCATATGCCATAGAACCTCCCATTGCGATGTCTTTGGACAAACACATGCCCTCATGCGGGCGTACTCGCCGCTCGCATGGTCATCGATACATCGAGCCTGATTGCGGCAAGGCCGCATCCTCCTCAGAAAACAGACGATAAATGATGTTTTTGTCGTATGTCAATTATTTTATCGGTAAAAATGACCTTGATGTAGATCGGCGCTCGCAGAGCGAGGAGGAGGCGCCGTGCAATTGGCAATCCGTCGCGAACGGACCTTGGCATCTTTGGCGGAGCCAGCTCGTGCGTGCTTGTTTTACCCCACGGTCCGACTCGATCGTTTTGGATCCGAGAATGTGTTGGATGCCAAAGTGAGGTTGTGACAGTGCCCCTTGTCAGAAACCACATTCTCGTGAAAAATGTCGGTAAAAGCCGACTTTCTCGTTGATTTTTCAGGCCGTCAATGACACACCGTGGAAAATGGCTGTCACGAAGATGAACAAACTCGAAAGACCAATTGTCGACGTTGAGGATGAGAATGAAGGCTCATCCCAGGCCGTGGCCGCGTGGCAGATCCTGCGCGAAGACATATTGTCCGGCGAGCTTGCGCCCCAGACTCGGTTGCGAATTGGGATGCTCAACAGGAAGTATAAGATCGGGCCAAGCCCTCTTCGCGAAGCGCTTTCGCGGCTGGTCTCCGATAACCTCGTCGTCAGCCTTGACCGGCGCGGATTCATGGTTGTGCCGATGTCGCTTGCGGATTTCCGCGACCTTACGGACATGCGCAAAATGCTTGAAAAGCAGGCCCTCGAACAGTCGCTCAAACATGGCGACGAGAAATGGGAAGCGGCATTGGTGGCCGCGCTTTACCGGCTGGAACGGGTTCAGGAGCGTATTGATCGCGGCGACGCCACAGCTATCACTGAATGGGAAGCCCTGAACAAGGCGTATCACGATGCCCTAGTCTCTGCCTGCCCGTCCAGCTGGCTTCTCCGGCTCCGCGAGCAGGTTTATGTTTGCGCCGAGCGGTATCGCCGGATTTGCCTGTCCACCAAGAGTGTCGAGCGAAACGTCAAGCAGGAGCACGATCAGATCCGAACCGCGGCACTCAGGCGCGACATGCAAGCGCTCGCGCCGCTGATTGATCAGCATCTGGAACGGACTTTCAAAAAGGTGGCAACCAGCGGGAGGCTGTAACCGCAGCCGGCATGGACATAGCGTGGCCGATTGACGGTCCGCCTAGCTGTTGCTTGGCCGCCCATGGCTTGTCACGCGCCAATGTTTTCCTGCGTTCGCCAACCGCAATCGTTCAAGATTGATGGCGTCGACTAATCGCAATTTGAGCTGCTTGACCGTAAAGGCTCGCGAGCAAATCCATGCGCTTGCCTGTCTTTTCGAGATTGGCCACCCACTCATCGAGGGCGTCAAGCATCGGAGGCAGCGTCTCTCCACGGAGGGCGGCATACGCAGCGGCGGCGGCTTGTCCCTTTGCGGTTGTCCTATACCGTGTTTCCTTGCGAGATGAACTGCCTTCAGTCTCGATGAGGCCCGCCCGTACGAGCTTTCGCGTGGCATACTGAAGATTGGGAATGTCGACACGGTTAAGCAACTGCCCAACTTCCGAGAGCCGCTTCGGCTCGCTTCCGATGTTGACGACGTTAATGAGAGCGACATCGTCACCAGTAAGGGGCACCTCGCAGACCGCGGCAAAACATGCGGCTTTCCAGCGATAATACGCCTGAGTTAGCCGCTCCAACCTAAACTCAAAATCGGACAGCCGAGATTCGACATCGGAGCTCGCCAAGTGCGAAATTCCCGGCCTTGCGGCAAGGGGGGCCGGCTCTCGCTGCACTAAAGAATCGTCCCTTTCGTTGGGAGCGCTGTTTCGGACTGGTTTCAAAGGGATCTCCCCGATTCGCAGTTGCGCATGACGGTACTGCCGACTCTTCCCATTTACATGATATCGATCTTATATTAAAAAATTCAATGAGGAACGCACTATGCGTAAGAGGATTTGTCGTGCAATGGGGATAGGTTCGTTGGATGAGCGGTTTGGCGGGGCAGGATAACAGAAGAATGGATTAGTCGCTCGTTCTCACATGGCTCTGGAAGGGGCTTGCTAGCCCCGATTCGGAAGCCGAAAAAGGCCCGTGGGTTTTGCACCGAGAGTGTTGGTGCTTCAGCATCTTTTCGGTAATTGGAAGTCGGCTGAAGTTATTTCGGCACAAGTGCTCGTGCCGATGTTCGTCGCAGGATCTGCTGTCAGTCTTTGAGTGTGTCTCGTTGTCGGATTGTCCGAGGCGATCTCTCCACATGTTTTGCGACCACTTTACGCTGATTCTGTATGGAGATGTTTGTGGAATACCGCATGTCAACATCTCCGCCCACGATGCTCCCCGGTGCAGCATCTGGTCGCGGCGTTTCTCCCAGCTGACCTCGGGCCGGAGTAGGTCGCTGTCGTCAGGTTGTTGTCATTTTTCAAGCTAGAGGCGGTCGCATGACGCTACCCATCAAAGGATCCATCATCTTCATAACGGGGGCTACGGGGGGCGTTGGGCAGGCGCTGACCGCGGCCGTAGCTACGCGCGGTGCGGCCAAAATCTACGCTGCGGGTCGCAACGTTTCCGCGCTGGCAAACACGCCTGGCGTCATACCGATTAGGCTAGATGTCACCAGCGACTTAGAGGTTGACCAAGCCGCATCGATTGCCGCTGACGTCACGCTATTAATCAACAATGCCGGTGTAAACCACAACGCGACCTTCATGCGCACCCCAAATCTGCAAATCGCGCGCGAGGAAATTGAAGTCAATTATCTCGCACCGCTACGCATGACCCGAGCCTTTGCACCCGCTCTGATCAAAAACCGTGGCGCCGTGCTCAACGTTTTGGCATTGCTGGCAAGAGTCAACTTTCCGCTTATGGGGTCGTATTGCGCATCCAAAGCGGCAGCTCTTAGTCTCACTCAAGGCCTGCGCGCTGAACTCGCACCGAAAGGCGTTCGCGTTGTCGCGGCCCTGCCGGGCGCCATCGACACCCGTTTGACGGCGGACCTTGACATACCGAAAATGACGCCGGCCGAGGCTGCCGCGGGCATCCTTGATGGGTTCGAGGCTGGGGAAGAGGAAATCTATGTCGGCGAGATGGCGCGCAGCCTCGCAGAGCGTCTTGCGAGCGACGCAAAAGCAGTCGAACGTGAGCTAGCATCCGGACTGCTCTAGGATCATCTAGCTGGCAGATCGACCAGTTCGGGTTAGAAACGAACGGTTAGCGGCACAAGGGCTAGCGCTCGAGCCAGGCTGCCCTCTGCAATTTTCAGCGGCGCGGCGATAATCACTGATCCAGTGGGAGGCACCTGATCAGGATTGGTCAGGCATTGGAGGCCGCAGCGCCCGCTCCGTGAAAGTCATGGTGAGCGGGATAGCGCCGGCGCCACGCCCATACGCATGGACGAAACGCGCCGAGGTCAACTGTCCGATAGCCAGAAGCGTCTGTCACTTGATTGTAAGACCGTATGTCCGCCTCTGTAGGTGAGGTGGCTCGCCCTACACTGCGCGTCCGAGGGTTGCTCGGACGGGCCGAGCCGATCCTCATCACAGGAGGACGAGCCGTGGCAGATTATAGTGAGGC
>NZ_JBIRCY010000062.1:0-44414 GCF_044326205.1 Mesorhizobium sp. IMUNJ 23232 | reverse complement strand
CTCCTCGTCCTTCACGGGGAGAAGGTGCCCGAAGGGCGGATGAGGGGCGACGCGGTCGGTCAAGGCTCATTCCCCTTGGTATAACCTAGTTCGGAGCACGCCGAAGGCCGTTCAAAAAGCAAGGTCATGCTTGTAAAGCCAAGCAGAAACAGATGGTTGATCGCGACCCGCGTGGATTTTTGCGAATCAAGCATGACCAGGCAGACTGACAAGGCCGACAAAGCGGCGATAGGGGCGTTCCACCTGCTCAAAAACGGAAAAAGGAACTAACCCTGGGGAGCTTTGCCCGGCGAATGCAGGCGGCATATCAAGAGGTCGCGCGGCGCGCGCGGATGCTACTTCCCGATGCTGGTCCAGCCGGGCGGTCCAGTCAGGAACCGTCGTGGCGCGACGGTTCGCGGTCGAGATTCTTCAAGACATCAGCCGCCATGTCGCGCAGCGCAAAGCCCCTCCGGGTCGCCGGGGATGCCACCTCGGGCAGCGTCTGGACGGCCGCCATTTCCCCGCGCAGCACGGCAATCGAGGCCACCGTGAGCGCAGCCCCCAGGAGCGAGAGCTTGACGACGGTGCGCCGGGCCGGATCGGCGATGAGGTCGTTCTCATGGCGCGCATTGGCGGCAAGCTCGGTGAACAGGCCGAACCCCTCCACTCCCATCAGCGGCACGAGGCGCGCGGCGAAACCGGCGGGCGACAGCGTCTCGGAACTGTAGTCGCCAATATAGGCGCCCTGGTCGCAGCAGGCTTCCGGCACGACGATGAGCTGGTGGTCGTTGAGCAGGCGCCGCAAGGTCTCGATGTCCGGCGGCACGCCGATCGCCTCGATGGTCGACATCGCCTGGAAGGCCAGCGGCGCATGGCCTGAGAAGTCATACTCCTGCTCCCCGACCGGCACATAGTCGCTGCTGGTCATGAACGGCGCGATGTCGGGCACGAGAGGGGCGGCCGATGCACGGGCCAGGGCCGCCTCCTCCATGGCGTCGAGTTTGCGGCGACGTCGGCCGGAAAGCAGCATCGAACGGAGCTCGGCGATGCGTTCGGGCATGAGCGGCGATTTTGGCGGAGCGGGCATGATGATTGAGATTGAGGGGCGCAAGACAGATTAGTGGATGCTTCCCCAAGCTGGAACACCCCTCGCCCGGCCTCCCCCGACACCCGCTCGCCGTCGGTCGACCATCTTCTCCCACAGCCAGCGCATTCACATGTATCGGAGCCGGTTTCAGCCCGGGTGACAACATCTCGCGCCATCTCGTTGAGCGGAAAGCCCGCTCCACGCCAGCATCGACGACCGCGCCCTTGCTTCCCATCCTGTGCCGGGCCACAACACGTCCGGCCATTAAATCGGGGGGCTCATGATGACCAAGCAGTTTCGCCACGCCGTCGCCGGGCTGGTTCTTTTCGGCACGGCAGCGTTCGCCTTGCCGGCGCTTGCGCTCGATCCGGCGCCGCAGCCGGTGGTCGTCACCCCACTCGCCTCGACCAACGTCACCGCCGCCGGCCAGCCGATCGTGCTGCCTGAAAAGGATGCGCGCGTCATCGTCTCGCAATTCGAGATCGCGCCCGGCGCCTCGCTGCCGGTGCACAAGCATCCCCATCCCCGCTACGCCTATGTGCAGGCCGGAAACCTGCGCGTCACCAATGTCGAGACCGGCCAGAGCACCGACTACAAGCCCGGCGACTTCATCGTCGAGATGATCGGCCTCTGGCACCAGGGCGCCAATGTCGGCACCGACACGGTGCGGCTGCTGGTCATCGACCAGGTCGAGGGCGACGAGCCGAACACCATTTTGAAGCAGTAATTTTCGCGGGGCCAGCCGACCAGGCCGGCCCGCGAAAAATCTCACGCCGCCGCCAGCGCCGGTTGCGCCCTGGCGAAGGGTCGGAACGTCATGGCGATCAGCATGGCCGCGATGCCCATGCCCCACGAGCCGATATAGAGCCAGGCGTAGCTGTCGAAATTGTCGTAGATCAGCCCGCCCAGCAGCGGCCCGGTCGACATGCCGAGGCTGCCGGCCATGGCGGTGCCGCCGATGATGGTGCCCATCATGCGCATCGGGAAATTCTCGCGCACGATCACCGCGTAGAGCGGCATGATGCCGGCATAGATGAAGCCGACCAGCACCGCGACGGCATAAAAACCGCCGAGCTGGCTGACGAAGACGTAGGCGAGCACGCCGAACGCCTGCGCGAACAGCCCCAGCACCAGCACGCGCTGGGCGCCAAAATGGTCGCCCATCAGGCCGAAGGCGATGCGCCCGCCCATGCCGGCCAGCCCCTCGACGCTATAGATGGTGACGGCCGCGATCATCGGGATGCCGCAGGTCACCGCGTAGCTGACGGTGTGGAAGATCGGCCCGGAATGGGTGGCGCAGCAGAAGAAATTGGCGAGCAGGAGCACAATGAATTGCGGCGAGCGTACGGCCTCACCGACGGTCATGTCCGATCGAGGCCCACCCTCGTCAGTCATCTCGGCGTGGCCTTCGGCCAGCGCCGGCGGGCTGCGCACGAAAAGCGCCGCCGGGATCATCAGCAAGGCGGCGATGCCGGCGATGATCAGCAGCGAGGTGCGCCAGTCATGGATTGTGATCAGCCAGGCGGCGAGCGGCGACATGGTCATCGGCGCCATGCCCATGCCGGCCGACACCAGCGAGACGGCCAGCCCGCGCTGCGTGTCGAACCAGCCGGTGACGGCCGCCATCATCGGCGCAAAGACGGCCGCCGTAGCGCCGCCAACCAGAACGCCGAAGATCAACTGGAACTCGAGCAGCGAGCCGGCCCGGCTGGCCAGCGCCAGGCTTGCCGCCAAGATGACCGATCCGGCCAGCACAACCGGCCGCGGCCCGAACCGGTCGGAAAGATTTCCCCAGACCATGCTGGCCGCCGCCAGCGCCAAAAAGCCGATGGTCATGGCGCTGGAGATGCCGGTCACCGACCAGCCGGTGTCCTTCGACATGGTCAGCAGGAAGACCGGCAGCGAAAACATGGCGCCGATGGCGACGCAGCCCAAGAGGCCGCCCGCCGCGACGATGACCCAGCGATAGGAATGGCTCATGATTTTCTCCCGAAATGGCGCGGCCCGAAAAGCCCGCTCGGCCAAGGAACGCCCGGTTGCGCGTCGTCCCGACATTTCGGAAGAATTTTTTGTCCGGCCGATTCCGTCATGCGGATCGGATTGTCGTGGTCAGCCGCCAAGCGGCTCTGCCCTGCCTGCATGGTTGTCTCGCCGGCTTGTCTTGCGCCGCTTGTAGCCGCAAGCTGCGGTGCATGAAACAGACCGTCGTCAGGGTGATGTGCGCGATCGGCCAGTCCGGCCAGCTCGGGCTGAACGGCAGGTTGCCATGGGAGGGCAATCGCGACCCGGAATATAAGGCCGATGTTGCCCGATTCTTCGCGCTGACGCGCGGCCATGTCCTGCTGGCCGGGCCGAAGACGATCGCCAGCGTTCCGCAATTCGCCCATGCCGACCGCGAGTTGATCGTTGTACGGTCCAGCATGGATCCCGCGCAGACGCTTGCCGGCTTTGCCGGCCGCGTCGTTTTCATCGGCGGCGGTCCGCCGGTCTGGGATGCCTACGCGCCTTTCGTCAGCCATTGGGACATCACCCGCCTGCCCTATGACGGGCCGGCGGACCGCTGGTTCAACCCGCGCTGGCTGGTCGGCAAGGTCTGACGCCCGGGAGTCGCCAGGGTGCGCCCTACTCCGCCGCGACCTTGTCCTGCGTGCTGGTGTCGAAATCGCTGGCGTCGTGGCGCTCGCGCAACTGGCTGGCGGGATTGCCGCTGGTGCGGTTCACCATGCGCCCGCGCCTGGCCGCCGGCCGTGCATAGATCTGGTCGGCCCAGCGGATGACGTTCTTGTATTCGTGCACCGCCAAAAACTCGCCGGCGTCATACTGCCAGCCCTTCGCCATGCCGCCATACCAGGGCCAGATCGCAATGTCGGCGATGGTGTATTCGCTGCCCGCCACGTATTCGTTGTCGGCCAGCCGCCGGTCGAGCACGTCGAGCTGGCGTTTTGTCTCCATGGCGTAGCGGTCGATGGCGTATTCGATCTTTTCCGGCGCGTAGGCGAAAAAATGCCCGAAGCCGCCGCCGACGAAGGGCGCGCTGCCCATCTGCCAGAACAGCCAGGACAGCGTTTCCGCTCGTGCCGGCTGGCTGGTCGGCAGGAAGGCGTTTTCGAACTTTTCCGCGAGATACATCAGGATCGCGCCGGATTCGAACACGCGGACCGGCGTCTTGCCGCTGCGGTCGAGCAGCGCCGGGATCTTCGAGTTCGGGTTGACCTCGACGAAACCGCTGCCGAACTGATCGCCCTTGCCGATATCGATCAGCCAGGCATCGTATTCGGCGCCTTCATGGCCGAGCGCCAGCAGTTCCTCGAGCATCACCGTGACCTTCACGCCGTTGGGCGTACCCAGCGAATAGAGCTGCAGCGGATGTTTGCCGACCGGCAGTTCCTTTTCATGCGTCGGGCCGGCGACCGGACGGTTGATGCTGGCGAAGGCGCCGCCGCTGGGCTTGTTCCAGCTCCAGACCTTCGGTGGCGTGTATTTTTGCGCATCGGACATTTTTTCGGATCCCGCGTGGATGGATTTATGGTTCTGCGGATCGCCGGCAAACCGGCGAACCGCGACGGCTTGCGCCCCGTCCGTTCCGGACCGTCCCGCAAAGGGAGTGCTCCGGTCAAGGTCAGATAGGAGCCGAAGCGCCGGCCCGCCACCGCGGCGGCGCTTGCGCCAACATGAAAACGCGGCTGGCTCACCGCCGGCGGCTAAGCAGGAGCCGTGCGGAATGCGGCGCCCGATGGCGCGGCGTCAAGTTTTCGCCATGCTCCCTGCGTCTCCTCTTATCCATGACCACTCCAACCGCAACGCTTGCGCATATTACCGGCCGGGTCCAGGGCGTCGGATTCCGCTTCTGGACGCTTGAAGAAGCCGAGGCGCTTGGCCTCGCCGGCTGGGTGCGCAACGAGCCCGACGGTTCGGTCACCGCTCTGCTGATCGGGCCGGAAGGCGCAGTCTCGGAGA
The DNA here is from genome assembly GCF_044326205.1 of Mesorhizobium sp. IMUNJ 23232. Classification (NCBI taxonomy): domain Bacteria; kingdom Pseudomonadati; phylum Pseudomonadota; class Alphaproteobacteria; order Hyphomicrobiales; family Phyllobacteriaceae; genus Mesorhizobium; species Mesorhizobium sp. IMUNJ 23232. The sequence continues at coordinate 39,388 of NZ_JBIRCY010000062.1, read as the reverse complement.
TGATCCGCAAACTGCACGCAGGGCCGCCCGGGGCGGCGGTCGCCGGCGTCGCTCTCGACGCGGTGGATGCCGGCGATACGCAAGACGGTTTTCGCATCCTTCGCTGATTTCGCGCATTTCGTGTGGAGTGCCGCGCTTTCGGCCCCGCGAACGCGCCGCTTCGCCGCTCTTCCGCCTTGATGGCGTTTCAGCGTAGACTTGTTTGGGGATGGGCCAACAGTTTTGCAAATGGAGAGTGTTATGAAAACCGTTCTTGCCGCCCTTCTCGCGCCCGCGGCGCTTCTGGCGGTGACGATCGCCAACGCCGCCGATCTCAGGGTCTACGAGGAACCGGACGACCGCGACGGCGTGAAGATCGGCACGCTCTCCTGCGGGATCGGCGGCGGCGCCGGCTATGTGCTCGGCTCGGCGAAGGAACTCGACTGCGTGTTCCATTCCTCGATCGGCAGCCGCGCCACCGAAAACTATACAGGCACCATCCGCAAGATGGGCGTGGATCTCGGCTTCACCACGCAGGGCAAGCTGGTGTGGGCAGTCTTCGCGCCGACGGCCGGCTATCATCGCGGCTCGCTCGCCGGCCTCTACAAGGGCGTCACCGCGGAAGCCTCGGTCATCGCCGGCGTCGGCGCCAACGTGCTGGTCGGCGGCACGGCCGGCTCGATCCAGTTGCAGACGATAAGCGTGACCGGCCAGTGGGGCCTCAACCTCGCCGCCACCGGCACGTCGGTGACGCTGACGCCGAGCTAAGGCAGGCGCGCGACCCGAACGCTCCGCCTCGTCGAGCCGCGCGGAAAAATGGCGCCTGTTCACGTCGACCCCGCCAAGGTTCACGAGTTCGAGGATGCCGACGCCTTTTACATATGGCTCGGCAGGCACCACGCCACTGCCGACGAGGTCTGGATAAAAATCCACAAGGTGGCTTCGGGGTTGAAATCGATCACCCCGAAGCAGGCCATCGACGTCTGCCTCTGCTGGGGCTGGATCGACGCGGTGCGCAAGGGCCTCGACGACAGAAGTTTCCTACAGCGCTACACGCCGCGCGGCAGGAAAAGCATATGGAGCAAGCTCAACGTCGACAATGTCGCCCGGCTAATCGAGGAAGGCCGGATGACCGAGAACGGCTTGCGGGAAGTCGAGGCGGCCAAGGCCGACGGGCGCTGGGACCGCGCCTACGCGAGCGGCACGGACATGAAAATCCCCGCCGACCTGCAGGCGGCGATCGACGCCGAACCCGAGGCCAGGGCAATGCTCGGCAAGCTCAGCGCGCAGAACCGCTTCGCGCTGGCCTTCCGCACCCACAACATGAAGACCGAAGCCGGGCGCAGGAAGAAGATTGAAAATTTCGTCGCCATGCTGAAGCGCGGCGAGACGATCTATCCGCAAGGCAGGAAATGAGGCCGGGCCGGCATTGCCGCGCGATAGTTTCCCAACTGCGGCCGCCCTTCCCTTACCCGGCTTGCGCTGCCCCGTGATACGGCGCACTGTCATGAAAATTGTGCATTGCACGCGCGCCTGCTCCCGAGTGATGTCACTTGGAAAACCGGTCTGCCTGCCGAAAGGTCCGGATGCTCATCCGCTACGGCTACGAGATCACCATCGACTGCCCCCAGCAAACGCCGCTGGTATGCCTGCTGGCCATCCACGAGGAGCGCGGCGCCGACCTTCGCACGCCGGAAACCTTGTTCACCACGCCGGAAACCCGCACAACCACCTATCGCGACCTGTTCGGCAACCGCTGCCGCCGGTTGGTCGCGCCGGCGGGCATGCTGACGCTATGGGGCGACGCCACCATCTACGATGACGGTCAGCTCGACCCCATCCTGCCCAACGCCCGCGAGATAGCCGTCGCCGACCTGCCCGACGAATGCCTACTCTACCTGATGGGCAGCCGCTACTGTGAAACCGACAAGCTCAGCCAGGCCGCCTGGGATCTGTTCGGAGCCATTCCGCCAGGCTGGGGCCGCGTCCAGGCGATCTGCGATTTCGTCAACCGCCACATCAGCTTCGACTACCAGCAGGCCCGCTCCACGCGCACCGCCTTCGACGCCTATAACGAGCGGGTCGGCGTCTGCCGCGATTTCGCGCATCTGGCGCTGACCTTCTGCCGCTGCCTCAACATCCCAGCCCGCTACGTCAACGGCCACCTCGGCGACATCGGCGTGCCGGTAGTCGACCCGATGGATTTTTCGGCCTGGATCGAAGTGTTCCTGGACGGCGCCTGGCGCACCTTCGACCCACGCAACAACAAGCCGCGCATCGGCCGCATCGTCATCGCGCGCGGCCGCGACGCCGCCGACATCCCGCTGATCAACTCCTTCGGCCCGCATGTGCTGAAGGGTTTTCGGGTCTGGACCTACGAGATTCAGGACCTGTCGACGCAATAGGCGCGTCACCTCGAAGCAGCGGTCCCACCGTGTAGCCGCCAAGGCAGCCATCCGCCGGCACGGCATGTTCAGGCATGCCCGCGCCACGCGTCGATTTGTGATCGAAAATACCTCGGCCCCCTCCTGTCCGCGCCAATCGGCCGCGCTAGCTTTCCAAGGGTCTCTTCAATGAAGGAGCCTGCCATGAAGCACCTCATCCCTGACGAGATCATGTCGACCGCCGAACTGATCCCGTTGATCCGCAAGCCTCTCACTCCGGGCGAGCGCCTGGAAATGTGGGCGAAAGCACTGGAACGCCACGCCGGGCCGCTGAACGCGCTGAGGCGGCTGGAACATCTGTCTCCCGACGAACTCCGCGCCTATCGCGGCAGCAACACACCGCTGACGGTCGCGTTCAACGACCCTATGCTGCGCGCCGAAGGCCTGAAGGGCGACAGTCTCGGCGACGCGATGGAATTCTTCGATCTGACCCATCGGGATACCCATTGGATGCTTTGCGATTGCCATTACAACGGCACGATGACCGGAGCCGGCCTCGCCAAACTGCTTCGCCAGCACGTGCGCGGCGCGGAACGGCGGGCAAGATGGGCGCGGACCTTCAGAAGGCTGGTTGGCTGGGCAGCCTAAAGGCGCCGCATCGCGATCGATCCGAGGCCGGCCGCAACTGTGGCCGGCGCGGCTGTCGTTTCGGCCGGGCGGAAGCCGTACTTCCGCCCGGCGAAGCGAATCGGCTAGTCGGCGTCGGCCATTACCGACTGGCCGCCTGCCCAGTTCCGCCACTGGCGCTCGCTGCCGTTGAAGACGTTGAGGTCGATCTTGCCCTTGACGCCATGCGACAGGCCGGACCCGGAATACTGCCAGAACAGCCATTTGCGGCCCGGATAGACCTTTGAAGGGTGCTGGGCCACGGCGCGCAGCCAGAACGGATAGTCGGGGAAGGCGCCGCGCAGATTGTCGCGATAGAAATCCGGGGCGGTGTAGATGATCGGGCGCTGGCCGTAGTAGGCTTCCAGCTTGTCCATGAACACCTGCATCTTCTCCTGGACGCGCGCCCTCGACAGCCGCCGTTTGCAGCGCGATTCGCCGTTGTATTCGACATCGATGACCGGCGGCAGCGCGCCCTCCACCCTGGGCACGTTGCGGATGAACCAGTCGGCCTGCTCGCCGGCGGTGCGGCACCAGTAGAAGAAATGGTAGGCGCCGCGCTTCAGCCCAGCCTCGCCGGCGGCCCGCCAGTTGGTGCGGAACATCGGGTCGAGGTGGTCGCCACCGTCCGTCGCCTTGATGTAGGCGAAGTTGGCGCCCTGGCTGCGCAACTTCATCCAGTCGATGGAGCCCTGCCAGCGCGACACGTCGACGCCGTGCACGGCATATTGCCCCGGCGAGGTTTTTCCGAAATTGATCGGTTTTGCGTCGCGGAACCGATGCCGGTAGATGGTGCCCCGCGCCAGACCGGCCGGGCGCGCCGCGGGTTTCGGCGCAAGCAGGATCTTGGCCGGCTTTTCCGGCCCAACCAGCGCGATCGCCTCGACGTCGGTGTCGACTGCCGCGGGCGGGCGGGCGACGGCCACCGCGGTCTCCTCCACCGCAGCCTCCTCCAGCAGCGCCGAAACGGTTTCGGCCTCGCCGACGGCCGCTTCGGGCCGCGCGACGGAGGCCGTCGTTTCGGAAGACGGCTCCTGGATCTGGAGGCTGGCGACGCCGCTGCTGGAGGTGCAGCCGGCAAGGCAGAGGGCGGCAAGAAGAGTGATGACGACGCTTGGCGACCGCATTTGGACCTGTACGCAGAAACAAGACAGACCGAAGGCGGACGCCCCCGACAAAGCCGGGTTCAATTCCTAACGAGAAATTACCAATAAAGTTTGAATCGATTTTTTACCAAGCCGCCAAATTCATCTTGCTGCGACCTTGCCTCCCCAAAAAATAGGCGCCAACCTACGTTCCGCAAAAAGTCTCCAGCACCCGCTCTTCCATCTTCGGGGGATCGGCATAGGCGGCCATTTCGGGCTGCTCGTCGAACGGTTTCGCGAGCATGGACAGCAATTCCTCGAACGGTCCAAGATCCGATTGATCGACCGCCGCGCGGATCATTTGTTCGACGCGGTGGTTGCGCGGAATGTATTTCGGATTGATGGCATTCATCGCCGCCTGCCGCCCGGCATCGTGCTCAGGCTCTAGCGCGAGCCGGTCCCGCCAGCGCTTCGCCCAGTCATCGAACTCGGCCGGATTTGCGAACAGGGACCGTGTCGCCCCCTCCCCGGCTGCCGCGCGCAGATCTTCGCCCAGCGTCCTGAAGACGAGCGTGAAATCCGCCTGGTTGCCCGCCATGGTTTCCAGCAGGCCGCCAGCCAGCGCCAGATCCTCCGACCGTTCGGTGAAGAGCCCGAGCTTGCGCCGCAGCCCGGCATGGAAGACGCCGTCATAGGCCGCCTGGAATTTTCGCAAGGCGTCCTCGGCCAGCGCCACCGCCTCGTCGTCGTTCTCCGCCAGCAGCGGCAGCAGCGTCTCGGCCAGCCGGGCAAGATTCCAGACCGCGATGCGCGGCTGGTTGGCGTAGGCATAGCGGCCGCCGGCATCGATGGATGAAAACACCGTGCCGGGATGATAGGCGTCCATGAAGGCGCACGGCCCGTAGTCGATCGTTTCCCCGGAGATCGACATGTTGTCGGTGTTCATCACGCCGTGGATGAAGCCGACCAGCATCCAGCGCGCCACCAGCCGCGCCTGCGCGGCGACGATTGCTTCGAGGAAGGCCAGATAGGGTTTTTTCTGCGTCGCCGCCTCGGGATAGTGGCGGGCAATCGCGTAGTCGGCCAACGTCTTCAGCGCCTCGCGGTCGCTTCGCGCGGCGAAATACTGGAACGTGCCGATGCGGATATGGCTGGCGGCGACGCGGGCGAATATGGCGCCGGGCTGCGGCGGCTGGCGAAAAACCATCTCGCCGGTGGTGACTGCGGCCAGCGCACGTGTGGTCGGAATGCCGAGCGCCGCCATCGCCTCGCTCACGAGATATTCGCGCAGCACCGGACCGAGTGCGGCCCGCCCGTCGCCGCCGCGCGAAAAACGCGTGCGCCCCGAGCCTTTCAACTGAATGTCGCGTCGGCGGCCGTTGCGGTCGACGACCTCAGCGATGAGCAGCGCGCGCCCGTCGCCAAGCTGCGGCACGAACTGGCCGAATTGATGCCCGGCATAAGCCAGCGCCAGCGGCTGCACACCCTTCGGCGAGGCATTGCCGGCGAGCACGGCGAGGCCCTCGTCGCTGGCCAGGAAATCGGCATCGAGCCCGAGTTCCTCGGCCAGTTGCCTGTTCAGCTTGATGAGTTTTGGCGCGGCGACGGGCACGAGATCGGCGCGCTGAAAGAAACGCTCAGGAAGCTCCGCGTAGCTGCCCTGGCTAAAGCCGCCGGCATTCCCTGCGGCCAATGTTTCGGCGGTCAGTTGATCCATGATCCGTCTCGACGCTCCTGCGTCCCTATCCTGCCCACCATATCGGAAGTCGCCTCTGGTTTGGCAACTTTATCCCTGTCTATCGCCGAACGGCTGCCTTGCCGCCATGTTCCGCTGCGCCCATGCCAGGAGACGGGGGCAGCGCGGCGGAGGACAGCTTTTGGCAGGAGACTTGCGCTGGCCCATTCCACGACCCTTGTCTTCGCTCCGCCGGCCATCGCACTGTCGCATTGCTTAGCGGAGCAACACCATGATCCTCATCGGCCAGTACGATTCGCCTTTTGTCCGCCGCGTCGGCATCGCCATGACGCTTTACGGCCTGCCCTACGAACACTGCCCATGGTCGACCCTTCGGCGACGCCGAAAAAATCCGGCCCTACAACCCGCTTCTGCGGGTGCCGACGCTGGTGCTCGACGACGGCGAGACGCTGATCGACAGCCACATCATCATCGACCATCTCGACGGCCTCGTAGAGCCGGAGCGCCGGATGTTCCCGGTCGAGGAGCCGGCGCGGCGGCGCGCGCTGAAGGTCGCCGCGTTGGCCGCCGGCATCTCAGACAAGGCGGTCAGCCTGTTCTATGAGCTGAAGCTGCATGAGCGGAACTCCGACCTCTGGGTGGAGCGCTGCAGCGCGCAGATTTTTGGCACGCTTTCGCTGCTGGACGCCGACCGCGCCGCACGATCGAGCGAATACTGGTTCGGCGACACGATCGGCCATGCCGACATCATCGTCGCAACGATGCTCCGCCACCTTTCCGAAGCGCATCCGGGTCTGGTCGCCCTCGCCGACTATCCCAACCTGACGGCGCATTGGGACCGCATGGAATCGCTGCCGGTGTTCCAGAACATACAGCAGCCGTTCATCGCGCCGGCGTAAAGCGTCCTTCTCGGCCGTTCACGAGAAGGTTCGAGAACCGCTGGCGCGCGGGTCCGAAGGACGGGCGGAACCAGCAGGCCAGACGGGATCAGCCCAAGCCGGTCGCGTGACGCAGATAGAAGGCAAGCGCAACGAACCCGCAGGCGAAAGCCACGCCCTTCCAGTCGACATTGGCCGACTTCAGTTCCCTGGCGAGCTTGAGCAGGACCAGGCAAAGCGCCGCCAGTCCGATCGCAATCAACACGAACCTGATCATCCGGCAGCCTCCCGGTTTCCAACCTATCGAAATATGGGAGGGAAATCCGGCTGGTTTAAGGGCGATCCGCGCAGAAAAGCAGCACCCCGCGCCGCACCGCCGACGCCATTCCGTCCGCGCCGGTAACCGATTTCAGACTTTTGTCTTTACTGTCGGCCGCATATATGGTTACCGCAGACGCATGCCCTTGTAGCTCAGCTGGTAGAGCAGCGGTTTTGTAAACCGAAGGTCGCGGGTTCGATTCCTGCCGGGGGCACCATCTCATTCTTAAAATGAGAATGAAATCAATAATTTGGCATTTTTTCAAACGCCCCGATACGCACCGCCATACACAGCTAGGACGGTGGTCGGGTCGGGGCTATGACCACCAACAGGCCGCGCGGCGAGATGCCGCGAGCGCGCCGAAGGCAGGTCGCCTGGCAAGGGGCGGCCCGTTTTTCCCAGGGAATCAGTCGCCGCCGCCACAACCTCCGCCGCCGCATCCGCTCGCGCCATTACAGCCTGACGGACTGGAACCGCAGCCGGCCGAGACGCCGCTGTGTGCCTTGCCCTTGATGGGTAAGGTTGCGACCAAAAGTGCGCCCACGAGAAAAATGAGGAATATGAAGAACATTGCTGGATAGAATTCGTTGGGATAGGCGCTCCCGATTGTGCCGCCTGCAAAGAAGATGGCCACGCAGGCGATAAGCAGCGATGCGCCATAGTCTTTCTTGAAGAAGAAATGGCGGTCGGCGGCTACTTTCACCGGGCTAGTGGTTTCGGAAAACCGGAATTTGGGGTCAGGCCAGATCTGAAGCTGCGGCCTGACGCCGAACTCCGCCTCATAGCTACGCAAAGTATCGTTGTAGAGATCGTAAAACTTGCCAGCCTCGGTCGGCCCGCCCTCGGTCGGCGTATGGTGCAGGTCGCGATTCAGCGTGTCGCGGCAGAACCGCTCCCAATAGTCGCGCGAATAGGTCAGATGCAGGTGCCAGACCTCGTCGACGTCGCGCGACGGCGTCAGGGAGCCTGCGGATATGCAGATGAGATAGATGAAACGCTTGTACTCGCCGATGACCTCGGCCGCATAGCCGTCGGACCAATCGTTTTCGCGGGCGAGACGGCTGGCAAAACTCAATTCGGTGTCGGCGGGTCCGATCGCGTAGGCATCGATGCGGGCGAAAAGGTCGGGATCGGAAAGCCGGGATGGCGGGTCAGCGGTCGGTCTGTCCCTTTGAGAGAGGTCGATCTCGGTGCTGAATTCAACGTCCACCAGCGGCCCACCCTCGTGGACCATATGTTTATCCTAATCCGTTTGCGGTTTCCAGCCATGCGCCATTGGATCGCTGCTCCCAGCCGGCCGCATGGGTTGTGTGGCAAAACGCACTTTCCCAAATCACCAAAACCGATTAGACAGCGGCAAACTTGCGCGTGCCGCGCGTCTCTGCACTCTTTACCAAGGATTCCCCGTGTCCACGACATTCGACAAGGTCGCGAACATCATCGCCGAGACCAGCGAGATCGACCGCGACAAGATCACGCCGGAAAGCCACACGATCGACGATCTCGGCATCGACAGCCTGGATTTTTTGGACATCGTCTTCGCGATCGACAAGGAATTCGGCATAAAAGTGCCGCTCGAGAAGTGGACGCAGGAAGTCAACGACGGCAAGGCGTCGACCGACGACTATTTCGTCATGAAGAATCTTTGCGCCAAGATCGACGGCCTTGTCGCCGCCAAGGCAGCGGCCTGAGCGGCCCCGCCAGACTCTGGCCGACAGGCTGACATGAGCGCGCGCGACGTCGTCATCACCGGCATCGGACTGGTTTCCTGCCTCGGCGAAGGTCCCGACGCGCATTGGGCTGCGCTGACTGAGGCGGCCGGGCCCATCGTGGATAGCGAGCGTTTCACGCCCTATTCGGTGCACCCGCTGCCGGCAATCGACTGGAACCTGCAGATCCCGAAGCGCGGCGACCAGCGCCAGATGGAGACCTGGCAGCGGCTGGGCGTCTATGCGGCGGGGCTGGCGCTGGACGACGCCGGGCTGAAGAACGACGAAGCGCTTTGCGCCTCGATGGACATGGTGGTAGCGGCCGCCGGCGGCGAGCGCGACGAGGCAGTGGATGCCTCGATCCTCGAAGCCTCCGCCACGCGCAACGACCGCGAAGTGCTGCTCAACGAAAAACTGACCACGGATCTGCGCCCTACCCTTTTCCTGGCGCAGCTTTCCAACCTGCTCGCCGGCAACATCTCCATCGTCCACAAGGTGACGGGTTCGTCGCGCACCTTCATGGGCGAGGAAGGCGCCGGCATCGCGGCGGTCGAGACGGCTGTGGCGCGCATCCGCTCCGGCCAGTCGAACCACATGCTGGTCGGCGGCGACTTCAACGCCGAAAACGCCGACATGCTGCTGGGCTACGAACTCGGCGGCTATCTGCACCGCGCGCCGTGGCAGCCGGTGTGGCAGCGCGCCGGTTCCGAAGGCGGCGGCGTGGTCTCCGGTTCCGGCGGAGCGTTCCTCGTACTGGAATCGCGCGAACATGCGGAAGGCCGGGGCAAAAAACCCTACGCGAAGATCGAGAGCGTGGTCTCAGCGCGCCTCCGGCGACCGAAGCAGGATCTGCAGGCCGGGATCTCGGAGTTGCTGGGACGCCTGACTGTGCCCGATGGGCAATTGCTGGCGCTCTCCGGCGCGTCCGGGGCGCATGCCGCAACTGCCGCCGAAAAGGCAGCCTTCGACGCTCTGCCGAATGTGGCGCTACGCGGTTTTGGTACGCGCACCGGGCATATGAAGGAGGCGCAGTTCCCGTTTGCGGTGGCGCTGGCTGCACTCGCCATGCACAAGGGCGCGACCTATCCGGCCTTCGACGCCGCGGCGGAGAAGCCGGCAGCCGGCGCGCCGGAACGGGCGCTGGCGACGACGGTCGGCTACCATATCTTCGAAGGCGCGGCGCTGATCGCCCGCGCTTGAGCAGGAAGAGCAGCGCCATGAGCAAGACCACGGATCATCTCGGCAGGCCGCTGGTGGCCGTCACTGGCATCGGCGTCGTCACCTCGCTCGGCGTCGGCAAAAAGGACAACTGGCAGGCGCTGACCTCCGGCCGCTCCGGCATCCACGCCATCACCCGGTTTCCTACCGACCATCTGAAGACGCAGATCGCCGGCACCGTCGATTTCCTCAAGTCGAGCGACCAGGGCGCCAGTCCGCTGACCTTCGAGCTCGCGGATACCGCCGCCACAGAGGCGGTTACTCAATCCGGACTGAGCCTGGAGGATTTCGGCGGCCCGCTGTTTTTGGCCTCGCCGCCGGTCGAACTGGACTGGAAAGACCGCATGGCGCTCTACCATGATGGCAAGGGCGCGACGGCCAATGAGCGCATCGCCGACGCGGCGCGGGCGCTGAGGTCACTGGACATTTTCGACACCACGCAGTTCGGCTCGATCGCCGACCGGCTGTCGGAAAAATTCGGCGCGCGCGGCCTGCCGATCACGTTGTCCACCGCCTGTGCCTCGGGCGCTACATCGATCCAGCTTGGCGTCGAGGCGATCCGGCGCGGCGAAAGCGACCGCGCGCTGTCGATCGGCGCCGACGGCTCGGCCACCGCCGAGGCGCTGATCCGCTTCTCACTGCTGTCGGCGCTTTCCACCCAGAACGAGGTGCCGGAAAAGGCGTCGAAGCCGTTTTCCAAGGACCGCGACGGGTTCGTGCTGGCCGAGGGTTCGGCCGCGCTCGTGCTGGAATCGCTGGAAAGCGCGCTGGCCCGCGGCGCCAAGGTTCTGGGCATCCTGGCCGGCTGCGGCGAGCGCGCCGACGATTTCCACCGCACCCGCTCCAAGCCCGATGGCTCGCCAGCGATCGCGGCGGTGCGCGCGGCGCTCGCCGATTCCGGTCTTGGCGAAGACGGCATCGACTACGTCAACGCCCACGGCACCTCGACGCCCGAGAACGACAAGATGGAGCATCTGTCGCTGTCGACGGTGTTCGGCGAGCGGACGAAAAAGATCCCGATCTCATCCAACAAGTCGATGATCGGCCACACGCTGTCGGCCGCCGGCGCCATCGAGGCGGCGTTCTCGCTGATGACCATGCTGGAAGGCGTCATCCCGCCGACCATCAACTACGACAATCCCGACCCAGCGATCGATCTCGACGTGGTGCCCAACGTCAAGCGTTCCGCAGATGTTTCGACGGTGATCTCCAATTCCTTCGGCTTTGGCGGGCAGAACACGTGCCTTGTCATGACGCGGGAACCGGTCTAAGCGGCGCGCTCACCTTTTTCCGAGCGGTTACTGTTTGCAAAGCTTTCGAGCGAACCGACGCCCGCCCATAGGACAGTCCAATAATGCGCGCGCTGCAACTGATCGAAGACCGCAGGCTTGAAGAGGTCGACATCTCGGAACCGCCCCCGCCGGCGATCGGCGAGGTGACGCTGCGCATCAAGGCGGTGGCGCTGAACCACATCGACGTGTGGGGCTGGCGCGGCATGGCGTTTGCCAAGCGCAAGCTGCCGCTCACCATCGGCGCCGAGGCCTCCGGCGAGGTCGAGGCGATCGGCCCCGTGGTAGCGGGCCTCGTGCCCGGGCAGCTCGTGTCGATGTATGGCGCGCGCACCTGCGGCCTGTGCAAGGCCTGCAAGAGCGGCCGCGACAATCTTTGCGAGCACGTTGGCGGGGTGCATGGATTTCACCTCGACGGTTTTGCGCAAGAGAAAATAAACCTGCCGGCGCGCCTGCTGGTCCCTGCCCCGCCCGGCGTCGACGCGGTCGGCGCGGCGGTTGCGCCGGTGACCTTCGGCACGGTCGAGCACATGCTGTTCGATAACGCGAAGCTTGAGCCGGGTGAGACGATCCTCGTCCATGCCGGCGGCTCCGGAATTGGCACGGCGGCGATCCAGCTTGCAAAACGCATGGGCTGCACGGTGATCACCACGGTGGGTTCGAACGACAAGATGGACAAGGCAGCGGCGCTCGGCGCCGACTACGTCATCAACTACCGGGAGGACCGGTTCGAAGGGGTCGTGCGCAAGCTGACGAAAAAGAAGGGCGTCGACGTGGTGTTCGAGCATGTCGGGGCCGACACCTGGGCCGGCTCCATGCTCTGCCTGAAGCGCGGCGGCCGCATTGTCACCTGCGGCTCGACCTCGGGCGTCTCCACCCAGATGAACCTGATGCAGCTCTTCCAGCAGCAGATCAAGATTTTCGGGTCGTTCGGCTGCCGCATGCAGAACATGGCTGACGCCATGCACAAGATGGCCGCCGGCATCGTCAAACCGGTCATCGACACCGAGGTCGCTTTCGCTTCTATTGGCGACGCGCTGAAGCGGATGGAAACCCGCGACGTGTTCGGAAAAATCATCCTGCGGGTCGGATGAAGTCGCGGGATCGTCTCTATCACTGGTCGCGCGCGCTCAGGCAGGCCGGCTACTGGCTGACGGCGCAGGTGGCGCTGGCGATCATGCGCGTGCTGCGGTTTCTGCCCGCCGACAAGGCCATCGCCTTCGCCGACCGGACGGCGCGGCGGCTCGGGCCGCTTGTCGGCCGCCATCGCGTTGCGCTCGACAATCTGCGAAAAGCCTATCCGGAGAAGAGCGAGGACGAGATCAAGGCCATCGCGCTGGACATGTGGGGCAACATGGCGCGGCTCGCCGCCGAATATGTGTTCCTCGACCAGTTGTTCGACTTTGACCTGAACTCCAGCACGTCGGGCCGCGTCGAGGTCGACGGCATACCGCTGTTCAAGAAAATCGCGGAAGAGGACCGCCCGCACATCCTGTTCACCGGTCATCTCGGCAATTTCGAACTGCTGCCGATCGCCGGAGCCGCCTACGGCATGAAGGTGACTTCGCTGTTCCGGCCGCCGAACAACCCCTACATCGCCGACTACATCAATTCGACGCGCCGTTCGACCATGGGCGACCTGATCGCCTCGCGCGCCGGTGTGTCTTTCACGCTGGCACGAATCCTCGACAACAACGGCACCATCGGCGTGCTGGTCGACCAGAAATTCCGCAACGGCCTGCCGACCACCTTCTTCGGCCGGACCTGCGAGACCAGCCCTCTGCTGCCGAAGCTGGCGCGGCAATATGAATGCGACGTCTATCCGGCCCGCTGCATCCGCCTGCCCGGCAACCGTTTTCGCCTGGTGATCGAACCAAAACTCGATCTGCCGCGACTCCAGAACGGGCGCATCGACGCCGACGCCACGGCGCAACTGCTCAACGACGTGGTCGAGCGCTGGGTGCGCGAGGACCCCGGCCAGTGGATGTGGTTCCACAAGCGCTGGAAGCTGACGCATGCCAACCGCCGCCGCGCGCGCAAGGCCGTCTGAAATCTGTAGCCGGTCGCGAGACCGTGAAAGATCACGAGGGAACACATTCCGACATAATCCGTTAAGCCTTGCACGCGCTTGAGCTCGTTAAGCGCTTGGTAACCATAATCGGAGGATAGTCCGATGCACATGGATCCCAAGGTGGAACCGATGAAGCGACCGAAAGCCGAGAAGGCCAGCCCTGTGATCTGGACCCCTTGGGGGCCGCAGAAATTTTCGGAGCGCGACGCCCAGATAGCGGCCAAACGACGGCTGGTGCGAAAGGTCGAAAAGCTGAGCCACCGCAAGCTCAGCGTGGTCGGATAGCGTTCAACCGCCGTAGTAGTTCATCACGGCGTGGCGCGCTTCGGCAAAGAACAGCCAGCGTTCGACAAAAATCCCGATAACACAGGAAATGCAGGCGCCGGCCGTCGCAACAATGGAAACGGCCGGGATGGTGAAAGCCGCCGCCGCGACGAGCAGCAGTACGACCGGCACGACCGCACCGGCCAGGAACGAAAGCCGCGCCAGCTTGGCTGCATGCTTGCGAGCGATCTTGAAGCCCATTTCCCGGGTCAGATAGTTCTCGTTGATATGCGGCCGCTCGAACAGGCGGACTTTTCCGATCGAACCGAGCCCGGTCGCGGTCTCGGGGGTAGACAACGGCCGCAATGAAAGCATGCGCCGCCGCCAGACGGTCTTGGCGGTCCAAGCCACGATCGTCGCGGCGATGGCAGCCAGCGAGAGTTCGAGCACGCTACCGCCTCCCGCGGCGGCTGCGAGGCTCGCGAGGACGAGACCTCCAGACAGTGCGAACAGCAGGAAACACAGCGGCGTCAGCGGCGTGTGCCACGCCTGCACGGATTTCAGCGAGGCGTAGATCATGCCGGTGCAATAGACCGTCACAACGGCGCCGGCCGCGCCGAGGACGCCCCCCACCGGCTCATGCCGGCCTTCGATCACAGCGCCCCACGCCGACCACAGCAGCGGCAAGAAGGTCAATAACGCCATGACCCCTTCCCGCGACAACCAGCTCGACCGCCATTGCGACAGCGCCCGCCAGGCGCGCTGCGGATTGCCGAGATGCAGGGTCGACGACATCAGGCCGGCGCCGATCATGACGAGCGCCGTGACATGCGCGAGTTTGGTGGCGATGGCGGAAGAATCGAGGATACCAAGGCCGAGTATCGCGGCGAGGCCGTAGCCGAGGCCCGAGAGGGTGGTGAAAACGATGATGGAGAAGGCGGGATGCATTTTTCAGTGCGCCCGCCGCTTGGCTTGAAGCAGCTTTCGGTTAACTCGGCGCCGCCGATCCGCAAACAAAAGGCTGCCCATTCAAATCCGGTCCAGCATGCCATCGAGCCAGGCGAAAAAACCGCTGGCGCCCGAAGTGTTTTCGGCCAGCAGCGCGCCGGCGCTTGCCGCGAGCGGCTTTCGCGGCCGCGGCGGCAGATATTTGTTGACGGGCCGCGTGGCCTGCTCCGGCATCAGGTCGATGCCGCCGCGCTCGGCCACCATGATCGACACCGCCGAGGACGGATCGGCAAGATCGCCGAAATGGCGGGCGTTGGCTGGGCATGTGCGCACGCAGGACGGAACGCGATCGACCTCCTGGAGCGTCTCGTTGTAGATGCGGTCGACGCAGAGCGTGCATTTCTTCATGACGCCGGCGGCAAGATCCATCTCGCGCGCGCCGTAGGGACAGGCCCAGGCACACAGGCCGCAGCCGATGCACTTGTCCTCGTCGACCAGCACGATGCCGTCCTCGCCGCGTTTGTAGGAGGCGCCGGTCGGGCAGACGGTGACGCAGGGCGCATCGTCGCAATGCAGGCAGCTTTTCGGGAAATGCACGATGCGCGCCTCGCCCGCCTCGCCGACGATCTCGCCGCCTTCTGGCACCACCTCGAAGGAATGGATGCGGTTGAGGAACGTGCCGGACACGCCCGGGCCGTAAGGCTGCTGGTCCGAAAGTGCGGCGCCATAGCCGCCGGTGTTCCATTCCTTGCAGGAGACCACGCAGGCATGACAGCCGACGCAGACGTCGAGGTCGATGACCAGCCCGAGCTTTTTTTTGCCGGAGCGTTCGGTTGGCAGGCTGGTCACTTCGCCCACTCCTGCCCGTAGCGCAATTCCTCCGGAATTTCCTCGCCGCGCCGCAGCCTTGCGACCGAGGCGAAGTGCGGCTGGCTCTCGGCACCGGTCTCCGCCTTCTCGATGCGGACGCGCAGATCGTACCACGCCGCTTGGCCGGTGATCGGATCGGAATTCGACCAGCGCAGCCCGTCGCCCTTCGGCGGCAGCAGTTCGTTGATCAAATGGTTCATCAAAAAACCGCGCTCGGCCTCCGGCGATTTCGGGTCGAGCGCCCAGGTGCCGCCACGCTTGCCGATGGCGTTCCAAGTCCAGATCGTCGAGGAATTCACCGCCTCCATGCGTTTGATCTCGACCTTTATCCGCCCATGGTTAGAGGTGAGCCAGACCCAGTCGCCATCGCGCAGGCCATGCTCGTCGCAGATGGCGCCCGGCACATAGAGCGGGTTGCGCGTATGGATCTGCCGGAGCCAGGCGTTCATCGAACCCCAGGAATGGTACATGGCCGCCGGCCGCTGGGTGATCGCATGGTACGGGAATTGTTCGCGGTCGACTGCTGCCTCCTCGAAGGGGCGATACCAGATCGGCAGCGGATCGAAAGTTTCGAGGATACGCGCCCGGTGCGTTTCCGGCGCCAGCGGCTCGCGCACCCCTTCCGCCGAAAGCCGGAATTTTTGCAGCGATTCCTGATAGAGCTGGAACGTCACCGGTTGCGGCTGGTCGAAGAACCCCATGCGCACGGCAAAGTCCTGATACGCCTTGTTGGCGTGCTTGAAGAATTGCGCTTCCAGCGGGATATGGGCGGAGAAAAAAGACCCGTTCTCGATGTAGCGCTGCAACTGGTCCGGGTTGCTGGCGCCGCGCCCGGCGCGGTCCCCTTCCCGGCCGCGAAAACCGGCGAGCGGGCCGATGCCAGGCCGCCGCTCGTGGCGGACGATGTAGTCCGCGTAGTCCGCGTAGATCGGTTTTCCGCGATTGTCGGCGAAAGCGGGAAGCTTCAGCCGCGCGCCGAGATCGAGCAGCACGGACTGGAAGCCGCGTACATCGCGGTCGGGCTCGACCACCGGCCAGCGGATGGCGTCTTGCACGGCGTCGGGCTCGGAGATCGGCCGGTCGAGCATCGAGATGCAGTCGTAGCGCTCCAGATAGGTCGTGTCGGGCAGCACGAGGTCGGCATAGGCGACCATCTCCGACGCATAGGCGTCGGAATAGATGATTTTCGGGATGCGGTATTCGCCGGTAGCAGAATCCTTGTCCTCCAGCATCTTTATGACGCCCGCCGTGTTCATCGACGAGTTCCACGCCATGTTGGCCATGTAGAGGAACAGGAGATCGACGGGATAGGGATCGCCGGCATGGGCGTTGGCGATGACCATGTGCATCAGCCCGTGCGCCGAGAAGGGCGCGTCCCAGGAAAACGCCTTGTCGATGCGGGTCGGCCTGCCGTCAGCGTCGATCAGCATGTCCTCCGGCCCGCGCGGAAAGCCCAGATGCGGACCGGACAGAGGCTTGTTCGAGCCGAAATGTTCAGCCCTGCCGTGCGGCGTCGGGTGTGCTTCGACCGGCTTCGGATAAGGCGGCTCGAAACGAAAGCCGCCGGGGCAATCGATCGCGCCAATCAGCACTTGCAGGAGATGCAGCGCACGCGCCGTCTGGAACCCGTTGGAATGGGCGGAGATGCCGCGCATGGCGTGGAACGAGACCGGCCGGCCCACAAAACCGTCGTGGTGGTTGCCACGCATGTCGGTCCATGGCTGGTCGAGAAAAATCGCCTCGTCGAAGGCGACACGCGCGATCTCGGCGGCGAGCCCTCGGATAATTTCGGCGGCGACACCAGTCTCGCCGGAGACCGCTTCCGGTGCATATTTCGGATCGAGGTATTTTTCAGCGAGAAGCTGGAAGGCCGGGCTCGCGAAACGTCCGTCAGGCAGTTCGATACGTCCGGACAGCGCGGCACGAGCCCCTTGTGTACCGAGCGGCATCACCCGTTCGGTGACACTCTCGAAAATGAGCGGTTTTCCATCGGCGTCGCGCGCGAACAGCCCGTGGTCGGCCGCGCCCGGTTGGTCGATCACCAGCCATGTCGCATTGGTGTAGCGCACGATGTAGTCGACATCGATTTTTCGCGCTTTCAGCAGTTCGTGGATGACCGAGAGGATCAGCAGCCCATCCGTGCCGGGGCGAATGCCGATCCAGTTGTCGGCGATCGCCGAATAGCCGGTGCGCACCGGATTGACCGAGACGAAACGGGCGCCATTCTTCTTCAGCTTCGACAGGCCGATCTTGATCGGGTTGGAATCGTGGTCTTCCGCCACGCCGAACAACACGAACAGCTTCGTCCGGTCCCAATCCGGCGCACCGAATTCCCAGAAGGCGCCGCCGATGGTCATGATGCCGGCCGCCGCCATGTTGACCGAGCAGAAGCCGCCATGCGCGGCATAGTTCGGCGTGCCGTACATCTGCGCCCAGTAGCCGGTGAGCGATTGCGACTGGTCGCGGCCGGTGAAGAAGGCGAGTTTTTTCGGATCCTTTTCCCGCACTTCGCCCAGCCAGCGCGTCGCCGTTTCCAGCGCCTCGTCCCAGGAGATTTCCTGGAATTCGCCCGAGCCGCGCGGGCCTACACGCTTAAGCGGCGCCTTCAAGCGCGCCGGAGCGTAGTGCTGCATGATGCCAGCCGATCCCTTGGCGCACAGCACGCCGCGATTAACCGGATGGTCGCGATTGCCTTCGATGTAGCGGATCTTGCCGTCCTTGATGTGCACGTCGATGCCGCAGCGGCAGGCGCACATGTAGCAGGTGGTCTTGCGGACCTCGTCCGAGACGGGTTCCGAAAGCGCGACCCGTGGCTTAGCCGGCATTCTTCCCCCTGCGGCCTGGCTGGCTGGTCACAATGGACCTCCTGCCGACAATCTGTATCGGGCCAGCGTGGGGAAGAAAATGCTCTAAAGCGTCAATTCATAGCAAATTTTGTATAGACAAATAACGCGACACGTAACGGATGGCACGCTATCCGTCGGATCGACAGGAGCCACACCTGTCGCGGATGGATCAGTTGGTAACGACGATCCGCGTATTTCCGGGGCCGACCTCTTTCACCAGCGAATAGAAAGTAGCGGCATTGCCGGTCGCCAGTCGAACACAACCGTGCGAGGCCGGACGACCGAGCGATTTGACATGGCCGGTGCCATGCACGGCGTAGCCGCCATAATAGAACACCGAAAACGGCATCGGCGCATTGTCGTATTTGCGCGAGCGCCACATCTTGTGAAGACGTGTCGGACGCCAACTACCGCGCGGCGTAACATATCCCTTGCGTGCTGTTGAGACTTTCCAGACATGGATGACCTGGCCGTATCTGCTGACCGTCATTGTCTGGCTGGCGACATCAACGCGAGCGACGAGACTTGCCGCTAAACTTTGGCTGATTCCGCCGAAAAGAAGTCCGCAAAACGCAGCGGCCACCAATACCGATTTTCTCATGCAACCCACCCTCATACCCACAGCGCAGCGCGCTTTTCCTTCCCCGAGCACAATTAGCATGAAGAGTTTGAGCAATTTGCCAACGTCAATTCATGCATTTGATCAATTCCTCGCGAGCAACAGCTACGAAGTGAAACCATCCATGGTTGCAGCCCGACCCGCTTGCCAAACCGCCCTTTCGCCTGCTGAAATCGGCGCATGACCGACAGACTGCTGAAGGCGGTTGCCGCGCGCCGCGACGACCTCGTGTCCCTCACCATAGACCTGATCCGTTTTCCGACGGTAAATCCGCCGGGCGAGGCCTATACGCCCTGCGCCGAATATCTGGGCGAGCGCCTGCGCCGGCAGGGTTTCGCCGTCGAATATCTGCGCGGCGTCGGCACGCCGGGCGATTCGGATCGTTATCCGCGCACCAACGTCGTCGCCCGTCTCGAAGGCCGTTCGCCCGGACCGACGGTGCATTTCAACGGCCATATCGACGTGGTCGAGCCCGGACACGACTGGACCCTCGACCCCTTTGCCGGGGTGGTGAAAGACGGGCGCGTCTATGGACGCGGCGCCTGCGACATGAAGGGCGGGCTGGCGGCGGCCATCATCGCAGCAGAAGCATATCTGGAGGTGCATCCGGATTTCCCAGGCGCCATCGAGATTTCCGGTACGGTGGACGAGGAGTCCGGCGGCTTCGGCGGCGTCGCCTACCTCGCCTCGAAAGGCTACTTCTCAAAACCGCGCGTCGACCACGTCATCATTCCCGAGCCGCTCAACAAGGACCGCATCTGCCTCGGCCACCGCGGCGTCTGGTGGGCGGAGATCGAGACCAAAGGCGAGATCGCCCACGGCTCGATGCCGTTTCTCGGCGATTGCGCCGTGCGCCACATGGGCGCTGTGCTCGACGCCTTCGAAGCAGAGCTGTTCCCGTTGCTCGACGGCAAGCGCACCAAAATGCCGGTGGTGCCGGAGGGCGCGCGGCGCTCGACGCTGAATTTGAACTCGATCCATGGTGGCCAGACCGACGACTTCAAGCCCGGTCTGCCGTCTCCCAACGTGCCGGATTCATGCCGGCTGACCATCGACCGCCGCTTCCTTCTGGAAGAGGACCTTCATGACGTGAAGCATGAGGTGGTCTCGATCCTCGACCGCTTGAAGCGCGAGCGGCCGAAATTTGACTATGCGATCCAGGACGTCATGGAAGTCCACCCGATCATGACGGACCATGACAAACCGGTGCCTTCAGCGCTGGCGCAAGGCATCCGCGCCGTCTTCGACCGCGAGCCGGATTATGTGATCTCGCCCGGTACCTATGACCAGAAGCACATCGCCCGCATCGGCCATATCTACGACTGCGTCGCCTACGGCCCCGGCATCCTCGACCTTGCCCACCGGCCCGACGAGTGGGTCGGCATCGACGACATGGTGCAGTCGGCGCAGGTCATGGCGATCGGGCTGGATTTGCTGCTGCGGGGCAAGGCCGGCTAGCCGCGCCTGGCCGTCACCGACAATTCCGGCCGCTGGTTGATCGTCTGGAACACCACGCAATAGCGCTCGGTGAGTTTCAGCAGCGAATCGATGCGATCCTGCCACCGAGACGGTCGCGCCGGAGAGCTTGAATTCCAGCGCCGTCGCCACTGCTTTCAGCGTCACACCGGCGCAGGCGACCAGCGCCTCCAGCAGCATGTCGCCGGAACAAAGCTCCAGCCCGCTGCCGCCGGTGGCCGGATGCAGGCCGGCAACCGCGATGGCCCGGCCGGTCTCCACCTTGCAGGCGATCGACTGGTCGTCGATCGAGCCTTTTGCCTTCAGCGTGATGACTGCTTTTTCCGGCGTCTCGCGATAGGCGTTCTTCAGCGGCGCCTGCTGCGCCTTCAGCGTTGCGGCATCCATGGGCGGCTCCTTCCCCAATTTGCGGATCGCTTATAGAGCATCGAAATTGCCGCCGCTCGATTTTGTCGTCGCCCGCAAGCGGACAACCGCTTGGGCCAGCAAATTGGAATCCCATTCCGCCCATCGCTGCTCCGGCAAATCGAATGCCGATTTACTCCGGCCTGAAATCAGGCTTCTATCCGCCACATCATCCGACGGAGGGAGCTTGCCGATGACACCGTGGAAGACATTTGCCGCAGCGGCGACGCTGACCGTGTTGAGCGCAAGTGCTGCTTTCGCCGCCCGCACCGACCTTGTGCTCGGCATGCCGCTGGAGCCGCCGCATCTCGACCCGACGGCGGGCGCCGCGGCCGCGATCGACGAGGTGCTCTACGCCAATGTCTTCGAGGGCCTGACCCGCATCGGCGCGTCCGGCGAGGTGCTGCCGGCACTGGCCGAAAGCTGGACGATCTCGGAGGACGGCAAGGTCTATACGTTCAAGCTGCACGCGAACGTGAAATTCCATGACGGCTCGGAATTCAACGCCGAGGACGTGAAGTTCACGCTCGACCGCGCCCGGGCGCCGGATTCGACCAACGCCCAAAAGGGCCTGTTCGCGGCGATCGACACGGTGGAGGTCGTCGACCCGGCGACGGTCAAGGTCACGCTGAAAACGCCGCAGGGCTCGTTCCTCTACAATATGGGCTGGGGCGACGCGGTGATCGTCGCACCGGAAAGTGCGGCCACCAACAAGGAAAAGCCGGTCGGCACAGGGCCGTTCAAGTTCGACAATTGGGCGAAGGGCTCGGCGATCACCATCGTCAAGAACCCCGACTACTGGGGCGAGCCGGTCGCGCTCGACCGCGCCGAGTTCCGCATCGTGCCGGATGCCGCCGCAGCCATCCCGGCGCTGCTTTCCGGCGATGTGCAGGCCTTCCCCAACATGAACGTCGGCGACGCCCTGCCGCAGGTGCAGGCCGATCCGCGCTTCAAGGTTGTGATCGGGTCGACCGAAGGCGAGACTATTCTCGCCACCAACAACAAGAAGCCGCCCTTCGACCAGTTGAAGGTGCGCCAGGCCATTGCCCACGCCATCGACCGCAAGGCGATCATCGACGGCGCCTCGTCCGGCCTCGGCACGCCGATCGGCTCGCATTTCTCGCCGGCCAACAAGGCCTATATCGACCTGACCGGCACCTATCCGCACGACATTGCCAAGGCGAAGGAACTGCTCAAGGAGGCTGGACTGGAAAACGGCTTTTCAGCCACGCTAAAGCTGCCGCCGGTGGCCTATGCCCGCGATGGCGGCCAGATCATCGCGTCGGAACTGCGCGAGATCGGCATCAATCTGGAGATCATCCCGCTCGAATGGGCCGACTGGCTGAGCCAGGTATTCACCGACAAGAACTACGACCTGTCGATCGTCTCGCACACCGAGCCCAACGACATCGATATCTACGCCCGCAAGGATTATTATTTCAATTACGACAATCCCGCCTTCGACAAGGTGATCGAGGAGTTGAATCTCACTTCCGACGACGCCAAGCGCACCGCGCTCTACCAGCAGGCGCAGAAGATTCTGGCCGACGACGCGGTGAACGGATTCCTGTTCGAACTGCCGAAGATCGGCATCTGGGACGCCAAGGTCGAGGGGTTGTGGGAGAATTCGCCGATCCAGGCGAATGATTTGACGAAGGTGAAATGGGTCGACTAGCGCCGAGGTCCCCCTCCCCCTTGAGGGGAGGGTCGGCGCGAAGCGCCGGGGTGGGGTCAGCCCGGCAGCGCGGGACATCAGAATGAACCTCGAGCACGGCCGCATGGACCCCTCCCGGCTCGCTGCGCTCGCCACCCTCCCCTCAGGGGGGAGGGAAGTGCAGGCGCCTGCATGACCGCCTACCTTACCCAGCGCATCCTCATCGCCCTCGCCACGCTTCTGGTCGCCTCGCTGGTCGTATTCGCCGTCCTTGAAATCCTGCCCGGCGATCCGGCGCGGCTGATGCTCGGCATCAACGCGACACCCGATGCAGTCGAGGCGCTGCGCGAGCAGATGGGGCTGAACCATTCGCTACCTGTCCGCTATTTCAACTGGATCGGCGGCCTGGCGACGCTCGATCTCGGCCGTTCCTACACCTATTCCGTCCCCGTCATCGACCTCGTCACCGAGCGTATCGCCGTGTCGCTGCCGCTGGCGCTGATCTCGCTGTTCCTGTCGGTGGCAATCGCCATTCCGGTCGGCGCCTTCGCGGCCGAGCGGCGCGGGCGCGCCGGCGATGCGCTATCGATGGGCGTAGCCCAGGTGGGCGTGGCCATCCCGAACTTCTGGTTCGCGCTGCTTCTGATCTACGTCTTCGCCGTCTGGCTGCGGCTGGTGCCGGCGGGCGGTTTTCCCGGCTGGAATGCCGGCATCTGGCCGGCGCTAAAGGCGCTGCTGCTGCCGGCCGTCGCGCTGGCGCTGCCACAGGCAGCGATCCTGTCGCGCGTCACCCGTTCCGCTCTGATCGAGGTGCTCGGCGAAGATTATATCCGCACCGCGCGGGCAAAAGGCTTGCCGTTCGGCGTGGTGTTGTGGCGGCATGCGCTGCGCAATGCGCTGATCCCGGTGCTCACCATCGTCGGCCTGCAATTCTCCTTCCTGCTCGCCGGCACCATCATCATCGAGAACGTTTTTTACCTCCCCGGCCTCGGCCGGCTGGTGTTCCAGGCGATCACCCAGCGCGACCTGATCGTCGTCGAGGGCGTGGTGATGCTGCTGGTCGCCACTGTCATTGCTGTCAATCTGCTGGTCGACCTGTCCTATGCGCTGGTCGATCCGCGACTGAGGGCGCGGTGATGGGCGGCCTATCCAGCATTCCAGCACAGGACGGTTTTTCCGGCTTTATAGCCCGCGCGCTAGCCAGCCGCTCCTTTGTCATCGGCTTCGTCATCACCGCGCTGATCGCACTGATGGCGCTGCTCTCGTTTTTCTGGACGCCCTACGACGTAACCAGACTGGTGGTCGCCGACCGCATGCTGCCGCCGTCGGCAACACACCTCTTCGGTACCGACCAGTTCGGCCGCGACGTGCTGTCGATGATCATGGTCGGTTCGCGCAACTCGATCGCCGTGGCGCTGGTCGCGGTCGGCATCGGCATGGGCTTCGGCGTGCCGCTCGGCTGCCTGGCGGCGGCGCGCGGCGGCTGGCTGGACGAGATCGTGATGCGCTTCAACGACCTCGTCTTCGCCTTCCCGGCGCTGCTGTCGGCCGTCATGATCACGGCGGTATTCGGGCCGGGCGCCGTCAACGCCATCATCGCCATCGGCATCTTCAACATACCGGTGTTCGCGCGCGTGGCACGCGCGGGCGCGCTCGCCATCTGGCCGCGCGAATTCATCCTCGCGGCGCGCGCCGCCGGCAAGGGCAAGACGCGCATCACGGTCGAGCACATATTGCCCAACATCGCGACCATGCTGCTGGTGCAGGGCACGATCCAGTTCGCGCTCGGCATTCTGGCGGAGGCCGGCCTGTCCTATGTCGGGCTGGGCGCGCAGCCGCCGATGCCGAGCTGGGGCCGCATGCTGTTCGACGCGCAGACCCGAATGATGGTGATGCCGTCGCTGGCGCTGTTCCCGGGCCTCGCCATCATCATCACCGTGCTCGGGCTGAACCTGCTCGGCGACGGCGTCAGCGACGCGCTCGACCCGAAACTGAGGCGGCGGCAATGAGCCTGCTCGCCATCGAGAACCTGTCGCTGTCGATCGGCGACACCGAAATCCTGAAGGACGTGGACCTTGGGATCGAGCCCGGCGAGGTTCTGGGGCTGGTCGGCGAATCCGGCTCCGGCAAGTCGATGACGGCGCTCGCAATCATGCAGTTGCTGCCGCAAGGCGCGCGGACGCAGGGCAGCATAAAGCTCAACGGCGCCGACATACTGGGCACCGCCGAAGAAGCCATGTGCCGGCTCCGCGGCAACGATATCGGCATGGTGTTTCAGGAGCCGATGACGGCGCTCAATCCGGTCAAGACCATCGGCGAGCAGGTGGCGGAAGGTATCCGCTGGCATGCGGGCGTCGGCCGCGCCGAGGCGGAACAGCGCGCAGCAAAAATGCTCGACCGCGTCGGCCTGCCACGCGAAAAATTTCCGCTGTCGCGTTATCCGCACCAGCTATCCGGCGGCCAGCGCCAGCGCGTCGTCATCGCCATCGCCTGCGCGCTGAAGCCGAAGCTGCTGATCGCCGACGAGCCCACCACCGCGCTGGATGTGGTGTTGCAGGCGCAAATTCTCGAACTGCTGCGCGAGCTGGTCGCCGAGAACCAAATGGGCCTGCTGCTCATCTCGCACGACCTCGCCGTGGTGACCGAGATGTCCGACCGCATCGCCATCATGCGCGGCGGCGAGATTCTGGAGACCGGCGAGACCGCGCGTACGCTGTCGGCGCAGCAGCATCCCTACACGCGCCAGTTGGCGCTGGCCTCGATGCACGTGCCGGAGGGACGCACGAATAGCCCCTTCTCCCCGTTCACGGGGAGAATGTCCCGGCAGGGGGATGAGGGGCTAGCGCCCAAAACTGACAGGCTCGCGCCGCCCCTCATCCGGCCCTTCGGGCCACCTTCTCCCCGTGAACGGGGAGAAGGGACTCCCCTCCTCGAAGTCTCCTCCCTCACCCGCGACTATTCCGCCGACCGCCCTTCCCTCTTCGCCAGGGCAAAAACCTTCCGCGCCGTCGACGACGTGTCGTTCAGCCTTGCGCCGGGCCGCTCGGTCGCGCTGGTCGGCCGCTCGGGTTGCGGAAAATCGACGCTGGCGCGGCTGGTGCTGGCGCTGGACAAGGCGACCTCCGGAACAATCCGCTTCATGGGCGAGGAGATCACCAGCCGCAGCGAGGCCGAGCTCAGGCCAGCGCGGCGCAACATGCAGGTGGTGTTCCAGGACCCCTACGGCTCGTTCGACCCGCGCCACAAGGTCGAGCGCCTTGTCGCCGAGCCGCTGTCGCTGCTGGAACCGGCGCCAGACGCGCTGAAGCGGCGGGAACTGGTGGCGCACGCTCTGCACCAGGTCGGGCTGAAGCCGCACGACATGCAGAAATATCCGCACGAATTCTCCGGCGGCCAGCGCCAGCGCCTGTCGATCGCCCGCGCCATCATCACGCGGCCGAAACTGGTGGTGGCCGACGAGGCCGTCTCGGCGCTCGACGTGTCGATCCGCGCCCAGATCCTTGACCTTTTCGCCGAGCTCAACCGAAAACTCGGCATCGCCTATCTGTTCATCACCCACGATTTGACGGTCGCCCGCGCAATAACCGACGAGGTGCTGGTCATGCATGAGGGAAAGATCGTCGAGCGCGGCGCCACCACCGACGTGCTGGATAATCCGCAGTCCGATGCGGCGAAGGCCCTGGTCGAAGCCGCGCCCGACCTGCGCCGGGCGATTTCGCGAAAACTGCGCGAGCAAGGCTGAATGGCGATGCCGGGCGTCCAAGCTCACTATTGCTGTGAGCGCACCACATCCACCGGGCTCAAGCCCAGAACCTCCAGCGTGCGGCGCAGCAGCCGCACTTCCTTCTCGGCCAACCGCGAATCCGCCTTGGCGATTTCGGCCATGTGGCGCGCCAGGAGCTTGCGGCGGTCGACGTCGAGGTCCTGGAACAACGACAGCGCCTGCGCGCCGCTGGTCTCGTAGCCGAAATCGTTGAGGAACTCGACCACGCCGTCGATGCTGTCCTCGCCGATGCCGAAGGCGTCGCGGCAGATGTGGCGAAAAGTCTCCAGCTCTTTTTCGCTGACCTCGCCGTCGGCCAGGATCATGCGGAACAGAAGCAGCAGTTCGGCCGACAGCGCCGGATCATCCGCCACCTTGCGCACGCCGGGGTCGCCCTCGAACATGTTTCTGAACCGTGACAGAAGTCCCTGCGACATTCGAATTCCCCTGCATGTCTGCACAGCCGGCCGTCGATCCGACAAACGGATCGCACCGCCGACGGCTACCTCTCCGCATCCTTCGTAGCGCGAAATCCGCCTTGCGCAAACTGCCGCCTTATGGTCGAACGCGCCGAGCCGAAAGCCTTGCCCTTGTTCGACCTTCCCACCGAAATCGTCCTGCTGCTGGCAGCCGCCGCCTTCTCGGCCGGCTTCATCGATTCGATTGCCGGCGGCGGCGGGCTGATCGCCGTTCCCGCGCTGCTGCTCGCCGGCTTCTCGCCGGTCGAAGCGCTCGGCACCAACAAGCTGCAGGGACTGTTCGGCACGGGCGCCGCTACCTTGACCTATGCGTCGAAGGGTCAGGTGGATCTGCGAAAGCAGGCGCCGATGGCGCTTATGGCGTTCGGCGGCGGCGCGTTGGGGGCCGTGCTCGCCAGCGTTCTGCCAGGCGACCTGCTGCGCATCGTGATCCCCTTCGTACTGATCGCCATCGCACTGTTCTTCGCGCTGAAGCCGAACATGGACGATGTCGACCGCGCCGAGCGCCTGCGCCCATTCCTGTTTGGGCTGATGGTGGTGCCGGCGATCGGCTTCTACGACGGCGTCTTCGGTCCGGGCGCCGGCTCCTTCTACATGCTCGCCTTCGTGACGCTCGCCGGCTACGGCGTGCTGAAGGCCACCGCCCACACCAAGCTGCTGAATTTCGGCTCCAATGTCGGCGGCTTCGCCGTTTTCGCGCTCGCCGGCGCGATCGACTGGAAGATCGGGCTGATGATGGCCGCCATGCAGATTCTTGGCGCGCGTCTCGGCGCCGGGCTGGCGGTGAAAATCGGCGCGCGGCTTATAAAACCGCTGCTGGTGGTCACCTGCGTGGCGCTCGCCATCCGCCTGCTCGCTGATCCCGCCCATCCGCTGCGGCTGATGCTCGGGTTTTGAGACGGATAGTCCGAAAGGCGCAGATTTAGCGATCCTTTTATCTCTGCGGTTACCGTATGATCAGAAAGGCCGCTTGTCTTGCATGGAGCCGGCGGCCGTTCAGTGAATTCTTTGCAATCTTCGCGTTTGATCGCCCGTGATCTGCTTGGGGTGAGCGCGATGAGTTATCTTTTCAGTTTTAAAGGCCGTTTCGGACGTCTTCAGTGGTGGTCCGTGCAGTTGATCATCGGCGTGCTGCTGATCAGCTTCTTCGCTGCTCTCGGCGGCAGCCTGTCCTCGCTGGGCGAGGATGCGATCGCGGCACTGGCCCGCGAGCAAGGCCTGACGTTCCTGCTGTCCTTCTTCGTGCTTTTCGTTTTCTGCTGCTGGATCAACATAGCCGCGACGGTGAAACGCTATCACGATCGCGACAAGTCCGGCTTCTGGTTCCTGGTCGTCTTCATTCCGTTCATCGGCGGCATCTGGCAACTGGTCGAATGCGGTTTCCTGAGCGGGACGGGCGGCGGGAACAGCTACGGCCAGCGAAGGGAACTCGACGTATCGTTCCTCGACGATCCGGAATTGAGGGGCGACCGCCCGAGCCGCAGCATGAAGGCGGAGCGTAACGTCGAGCCTCCGCGAGCTGCGGCGCCGGCCGTTGCCCGCCAGTCGTCGGGCCTGACGCGTCCGAAGCCGGCGGGCTTTGGCAGGCGCGGCCTGTAGGAGCCGTGCAGCGGACAGACGCGGGCGGTCGTCGTCCTCGCAGCAGGCGCTCTATTTTTGACGCTGCCGCCACAGCTTGCTAGCCTGCGGACATGTCTTCGCCGGCCTTGCCCGACGCGCGTCCGTTCGAGATGGTCGAAAGCCGTCCGGGTGGCCTGCTGCGCGGCATCGTCACGCGTATCACCGGCTACCGCGAGACGGCGCGAAAACATATCCGCATGCGCGAGACCGCATCTCTGACAGTGCCGCTGATCATCAGCTTCGGCGAGCCGTTTTCCATCGGCCTCGGCCGCGATCCCACCGAAGCCGACCGCATCGCCAGCTTCGCGGCCGGCCTTTACGCCGGTCCGGTGCTCATCGAATCCTTCGGCGCGTCGCATTGCCTGCAGATCGATTTTTCGCCGCTCGGCGCGCGGCGGTTCTTCAAGTTCCCGATGCATGAACTCGCCGACCGCATGGTGCTACTGGACGATGTGCTCGGCAACGAAGGCGCCGCGCTGCGCGAGCGCCTCGGCAACACGCCGGATTGGGACACGCGCTTCGCGCTTGCCATCGATTTCGTTGCCTCGCGCATCGGCGCCGGCAAAACCCCGTCAGCTGAGATCCGCGAAGCCTACGCCCGGATCGACGCTTCGGGCGGGCAGGTTTCCGTGTCGCGGCTTGCCGTCGGGGCCGGCTGGACCCGCAAACATCTCGCCGACCGCTTCAACGCCGAGATCGGCCTTGGGCCGAAATCGATCGCCCGCATCGTCCGTTTCAACCGCGCACTGGCAGCGGCGCGTGCCGGTGGCGAAGACTGGGCGGACATCGCCGCCGGCTGCGGTTATGCCGACCAGGCGCATCTTACCCGCGAGTTCCAGGCGCTGGCCGGCATCTCGCCGGCAGCCTGGCGCGCAGAGACCGCCGCCTGACGTTACATTCCTTCAAGACCCGGCAACTGATCCGCTCCATTGTGGCTTACCAAAACAGGTGAACCACAGGAGGAAGATATGGCCGACAAGGCAATCGAACCGCCCCGCATCTACCCGACCTTCCGCTATCGCGACGCGGCAAACATGATCGACTGGCTGGAAAAAGCGTTCGGTTTCGCCGTCCACGCCAAATACATGGATGGCGACACCGTCGCCCATGCGCAGATGACGTTCGGCTCGTCGATGATCATGCTGGGCAGCGTGCGCGACGACCCATATGGCGCGATGGTCGGCGGACCCGGCGAGAATGCCGGCAAGAGCGTCTATGTTGCGGTGGAGGACACCGACGCCGCCTACGAAAGGGCCAAGGCGGCTGGAGCGAAAATCCTGGAAGAACCGACCGACCGCGACTATGGCAGCCGCGACTTCATATGCGCCGACCCGGAGGGTAATGTCTGGTCCTTCGGCACCTATTGGCCGAAGCCGACCGACAGGGCTTGAGCGCGATGACCGCCCCCCTCGCCCCGATCGCGCTCGGCCCGGATGAAGGCCGCGCCTATGCGATGCCGGCGATGCGCGCAGTCTTCAAGGCCGACGGCGCCGAGACCGGCGAGCGCTATTCGATCTCCGAATGGTGGGTCGAGCCGCGCAGCGACGGTCCCGGCACCCACAGCCACGAGGCCAATGACGAGATCTTCTACGTCATCGAAGGCACCGCCGTGCTGCTGGTCGGCGACCGCTGGATCGACGCGCCACGCGGCTCGTTCTTCTTCATCCCGGCCGGCACGACGCACGACTTCGCCAACCGCTCGGATGCGCGGATGGGTTTGTTCAACGTGTTCGTGCCGGGAGGGTTCGAGAAGAACATGCGGTCGATCGTTCAGTGGTTCGAGGAGAACGGCTGAATTGCTTGATGACTAGGTGGCGGCTGCAGCCGCCTTGGCGGAATCGAAGAGGTCAATCATCGAGACGGCCTTGCCGTCCTTGAATTCCCACAGGTTGGAAATACGGCACTCTGCCGTCTTGCCGGTTTTCTTGTGCTTGAAAGCGCATTTTCCGAACATCGCGATTTTGTCGCCCTGCTCGACAAACGTCTCCGGCGTATAGTGAACCATCTCCCACTCGTCGAAGATTCCTGTGAGATAGGCAACCGAAGCCGCCTTCGAGTTGCAATCCACGGCAAAGGATAGCCCCGGGGTCGTCTCCTCGACACTGGCAATGCGGAAATCATCAGCCATAAGGGCCTGCAGCGGACCCAGATTGGCTGTCGTCTCGCTCTTGTTCCATGCAGCGTAGGCGGCCTTCAAATTCTCCAGGTTCTTACTGCCAGACATCACTAGCCTCC
The DNA here is from genome assembly GCF_044326205.1 of Mesorhizobium sp. IMUNJ 23232. NCBI lineage: Bacteria > Pseudomonadati > Pseudomonadota > Alphaproteobacteria > Hyphomicrobiales > Phyllobacteriaceae > Mesorhizobium > Mesorhizobium sp. IMUNJ 23232. The sequence continues at coordinate 8,915 of NZ_JBIRCY010000062.1, read as the reverse complement.
CAAGTTGTTACAAGCTTATCTTGATCTCAATGCTTGAGCCTCGCAAGTCATGTTATATTGCTTATATCGGATACTTCTGGCGGCGTTACCGCGCCAGCCCAAAGATTGCGTCGCAATCCAGATGCTCTTCCAGCCGCGCCGCGATCTCGTCCAGCGCGCGCTCAACCTCTGCGCGGTAGTCGATGCCGCCGCCCTTCACGCCCAGGCTTTCCAGGAACCGGTCGCGAAAAAGATCGGCGGAAAACAAGCCGTGCATGTAGGTGCCGAACACCTTTCCGTCCGCCGAGGTGGCGCCATCCTCGACGCCATCGATTACGGTCGAAGGCCTGAGGCAGTCGGGTCCGAAGGTGCGTCCGAGATGGATTTCGTAGCCTGAGAGCGGCGCGTCGAAGGCAAGAGACCGGGCGGTCACGTTGCGCACCGTCTTTTCCGGCTCCATCACCGTCTCGATGTCGAGCAGGCCGAGGCCCGGCGTCTCGCGCACGCTGCCTTCGATGCCGTCGGGATCGCGGACCACGCGGCCGAGCATCTGAAAGCCGCCGCAGATGCCGACGACATGGCCGCCGCGCCGGCGGTGAGCCGCGAGGTCATCGTCCCAGCCATTCCGGCGGAATTCGATCAGGTCGGCGATCGTCGATTTCGAGCCGGGGATGACCACCAGCCCGGCATCCGCCGGCAACCGCTCACCAGGCGGGACGAACACCACCTCCACCTGCGGCTCGGCCTTCAACGGGTCGAGATCGTCGAAATTGGCAATGCGCGAAAGGATCGGCACCGCCACCTTCAGCGCCCGCCGCTCGCCTGCTGCAAGCCGTTCCAGCACCACCGAATCCTCGGACGGCAGCATGGCGGCCGCCTTCAGCCACGGTACGACGCCAAAGCACCGCCAGCCGGAGAATTTTTCGATTGCCTTGATCCCGTCGTCGAACAGCGAGGCATCGCCGCGGAACTTGTTGATGAGGTAGCCGGCGATCATTTTCCGGTCCTCGTCCGGCAGGATCAGATGCGTGCCGGCGACCGACGCGATGACCCCGCCGCGGTCGATGTCGCCGACCAGGATGACGGGTACGTCCGCACGGGTGGCGAAACCCATATTGGCGATGTCGCGCGGCCGAAGGTTGATCTCGGCCGGCGAGCCCGCCCCCTCGACGATGACAAGATCGGCGCCCTCCCCGACCTTTCGCCAGGAATCCATGACGGCGTCCATCAGTGTCGGCTTCAGCGCCTGGTAGTCGCGGGCCTTCGCCTGCCCGTACATCTTTCCCTGCACAATGATCTGCGAACCGATGTCGCTCTGCGGTTTCAGAAGCACCGGATTCATGTGGACGGAGGGCGCGACGCCGCAGGCGATCGCCTGCAGCCATTGCGCGCGGCCGATCTCGCCACCACCGGTATCGCCGGAAATGTCGGCGACCGCGGCGTTGTTCGACATGTTCTGCGGCTTGAAGGGTTTTACCTTCAGCCCTCGCCTTAGCGCCGCGCGGCAGAGGCCGGCGACCAGAACCGTCTTGCCGACATCCGAGCCGGTTCCCTGCAGCATGATCGCCCGCGCCATGCTCAGCGGCCTCCGCCGATGACGGAGCGTTGCGCCAGCGGCCCGCCGCGCCAAAGATAGATGGCAAGCAGCGGTTCGTCGCCGGTGCGCATGGCGTGGTTGACGTTGGAGGGATGGTGAATGACCTCGCCCGCCGCGCGCACCACGAAACCGCTGTCGCCTTTGCGCCATTCGGTCCCGCCGATCAGCGGAATGTAGATTTCTTCCGCGATGTGATGATGGTCGGGATAGACGATGTGCGGACCGAGGATGAGAAAACCGGCGGCGATTTCGTCGTGGGCGAAATGCCCGCGCGTGCCGAGCACTTCCAGCCAGCCGTAATTGTCGATGAAGGTCTGGCCGAAATCGGTCGCCGTGTAGGTCTGGCCCCAGTTGAGATGATCCCTGTCGCGAGCGAGCCTGGCCACCAGTGCCCTGCCCGGCTCCGGCGCTGTGTCCAGAATCCTGTCGAGATGACCGAGGCATGGCAGCAGTTTCGGCGTCAGCGTCCGCTCCGCCATCGGATTATCGATGCCGGTCAAAAACCTCGGCGGCACCACCTCTGACATCTCGGCCAGATAGGCCCGGAAAGCCCGGAGCAGACTTGCGGCAGTCGTCGTCACGCAAACCTCGATCTACAAATTTCGCACAACCGATGCGCGGCCTGATCGGTTGCGCGGCGGCATCATTGGTCTAGATTGCCGGCAAGGCATAGCCAAAAACGTCGGGAGGACGCCCATGGACGCCAGCTTCGATCCAGCCGCCACCCAGTTCGACCTGAACGAAGACCAGCGTGCGATCAAGGAGATGGCGCAAGCCTTCGCCGCCGACCGCGTCGCGCCCAACGCGCTCGACTGGGACAGGAACAAGCATTTCCCCGCCGACGTGATCCGCGAAACCGGTCCGCTCGGCTTCGGCGGCATCTATGTGCGCGACGATGTCGGCGGGTCGGGGCTGAAGCGGCTGGATGCCGTGCTGGTGTTCGAGGCGCTGTCTCACGCCTGCCCGGGTTTCGCCTCCTTCATCTCCATCCACAATATGGGCGCCTGGATGATCGACCGGTTCGGCAGCGAGGAACAGCGCCGGCGCTTTCTGCCAAAACTGACGTCGATGGAGTGGCTTGCCAGCTATTGCCTCACCGAGCCCGGTTCGGGCTCCGACGCGGCTGCGCTGAAGACCCGAGCCGCGCGCGACGGCGACCACTATGTACTCAACGGCACAAAACAGTTCATCTCCGGCGCCGGCGACAGCGACATCTATGTCGTGATGGTCCGCACCGGCGCCGACGGGCCGAAGGGTATCTCGACGCTCGTCGTCGAGAAGGGCACGCCCGGCCTTTCCTTCGGCGCGGTCGAGAGCAAGATGGGCTGGCATATGCAGTCCACCCGTCAGGTGATCTTTTCCGATTGCCGCGTGCCGGTGGCGAATCGGCTCTCGGAGGAAGGCGCTGGCTTCTCCATCGCTATGGCCGGCCTCGACGGCGGCCGGCTGAACATCGGCGCTTGCTCGCTCGGCGGCGCGCAGTCGGCGCTCGACAAGGCGGTGGCCTACGCCGGCGAGCGAAAGGCCTTCGGCAAGGCGATCCGCGAATTCCAGGCGCTGCAATTCAAGCTGGCCGACATGGAAACCGAACTGCAGGCAGCCCGCGTCTTCCTCTACGCCGCCGCGTCGAAACTCGACGCGAAAAGCCCGGAAGCCGGCAAATGGTCGGCGATGGCGAAACGTTTCGTCACCGATATCGGCTTCCAGGTCGCCAACGACGCGCTACAGGTGCATGGCGGCTACGGCTATCTCCACGACTACGGCGTCGAGAAACTGGTGCGCGATCTGCGCGTCCACCAGATTCTTGAGGGCACCAACGAGATCATGCGGATGATCGTGGCGCGGTCGTTGGTAGGAAAATAGGGCAGTCGGGAATAGGCAGTCGGCAGCAGGAATAGAATAAAGTCGATCCTCTTTCAGCCACCGGCTGCCGGCTCCCTCGGTCTTCCCCGCCTGTTTCTTATTTCCCGACTGCCTATTGCCCACTGCCTACTGCCGATTGACCAAGTCCCCGCCGCCATTCAGGAGCACCCACCAATGACCACCATCGCATTCATCGGCCTCGGAAATATGGGCAACCCGATGGCAGCAAACCTCGTCAAGGCCGGGCACGCGGTGCAGGGATTCGATCTCCTGCCGGACAACCTCGCGACAGCGAAAGAACACGGCGTGACCATCATGGCCAACGCCCATGCGGCCGTGAAGGATGCCGATATCGTCATCACCATGCTGCCGGCTGGAAAACATGTCGTCTCGGTCTACGAGGACATCGTGCCCAAGGTTGCGGACGGCACGCTCTTAATCGACAGTTCGACCATCGACATCGAATCGGCGCGCAAGGCGCACAGCATCGCGGCGCGGCGCGGCCTGCTTTCGGTCGACGCGCCGGTCTCCGGCGGCACCGGCGGAGCTGTTGCCGGCACGCTGACCTTCATGGCGGGCGGCAGCAACGAAGCCTTTTCCAAAGCCGAGCCGGTGCTGAAGCCAATGGCCGGCCGCATCGTTCATTGCGGTGACGCAGGCACCGGCCAGGCCGCAAAAATCTGCAACAACATGATCCTCGGCATCTCGATGATCGGCGTCGCCGAGGCTTTCGTGCTGGCCGAAAAGATCGGGCTGACCCACCAGGCGCTGTTCGACGTCGCCTCCACCTCGTCCGGCCAGTGCTGGTCGCTGACCACCTACTGCCCGGTCCCCGGCCCAGTGCCGGCCTCGCCGGCCAATCGCGACTACAAGCCCGGCTTCGCCGCGGCACTCATGCTGAAGGATTTGAAGCTGGCGCAGGAGGCCGCGCAATCCTCCGGCGTCGCCACGCCGCTCGGCGCCCAGGCGGCGCAGCTCTATGCGCTGTTCTCCGGGCTCGGCCATGCCGGCGATGATTTTTCCGGCATCATCCGCATGCTGCGCGGTGACGTTGGGTAATCTCGAAATCGCTCCTGTTAAGGCCGAAAATCCGCATGTTTAGGTTTGCTTAAGCTCTCGCTAACCCTGCAGTAAGATTGTCCGGTTACAAACAACTCAGAACGGTCCTCGCAGCCGCTCTCACGCTCCGGATCAGGTATTGCGTACCGGAGCCGTCATCTTCGCAGTGTAATGCGTCGCGAAGGCCATGCGTATTTTGGCAAGACCGCGCCCTTTCGTTCAACGAAAGGCGCGGTTTTTGCGCTTGGCGCGAAAGGTTCGGATTACGGACTTGGCCGGCACTCGAAGATCGGCTGTCCGATGCTTCGCATCAGGCCTTGCGCGCACTCAGCCGGCGGTAGTTGGCCTTGATCGTCCTACCCGCCGGCTTCAAGGCAGCGTGCAGCGCCTGTTCGGCGGCAACGCCGTTCAGCATCGACGGCGTCCTACCGGACAACAGTTCCGGCCAGAAACGCATCGCCGCGCCCGCCACCGACATTTGCGCCGCGGCCATGCCCTGCGCGACCGCCATGCCTTTTTCGGTCACTGCCCGCATGGTCTCCACACCGTCGGCTCCGGCATGCGCCTCGCCAGCGAGCAGCGGCATGCGCATCCACATCACAATCGGCGCCAGCATCAGGCTGGACGCAAGATCGGCGGCACTGCGGAGATTTCCCGCGCGGCGTCTGGCCATGATGGATTATCCCTCAAGAAAGTTCGTCAAACACATGAATAGTCAGCGGAAAATCGAACGTCCGCTCAGTCGTGCGGCTGGAATTGCACATCGACCGGAGGACGCAACGCATTGGCCAGCCGATTGGTTTCATTGGCCATGCCGACCACCGAAAGCACTTCCATGAACTGCTCTTCCGTCATGCCCTTGGCGCGCGCGCCGGCCGTGTGAGAATAGGTGCAGTATTCGCAGCCATTGGTGGCCGAAACGGCGATGTAGATCAATTCCTTGGTCAGCGGGTCGAGCGCGCCGGGCGCCATCACCTGCTTGATCGAGTCCCAGGTGCGCTTCAGCAGCGCCGGGTCATGCGCCAGCACCTTCCAGAAATTATTGACCCAATCGGACTTCCGCGTTTCCATGATGTCATCATAGACGGCCCGCACCTCGGCGCCCGCCATCTCGTATTCCACCAGTGCGACCAGCGCCTTGCCCGACATTCGCTTTTCTCCGTCCAGAGATGTTTTGGGGCGGAACCGGCGGTCCGCCCCCTTGAGATTTCAATCCTGTTTCGCGGTTACGCCGCCTTGCTCAAATCCGCCAGCGCCAGATCCAGCGCTTTTGCGATCCGGTCGCCTGCCATATCGACCGTCTCGCGTGTCCACATGATCGGCGGCGACAGGATCATCGTGTCGCCGGTCGCCCGCATCATCATGCCTAACGCGATCGCATGGTCGCGGATGATGACGGCGGCACTTCCGGCGGGCAGGAAGCGTTCGCGCGTCGCCTTGTCCTTGACGATCTCGATCGCCCCCATCAGGCCGATGCTGCGGACCTCGCCGACCAGCGGATGACCGGCCACCCGCTCCGCCAGCATTTTTGCGAAATACGGCCCGGTGTCGTCGCGAACCCGCTCGACCAGCCCTTCCCGCTCGATGATCTCCAGATTGGCAAGCCCAACCGCGCAGGCCACGGGATGCCCGGAATAGGTGTAGCCGTGATGGAACTCGCCACCCTTCTCCTCCAGCACGCCGGCAATGCGGTCGCCGACCAGCAAAGCCGACAGCGGCAGGTAGCCGGAGGTCAACGCCTTGGCGGTGGTGATCGTGTCGGGCTCGACCCCATACGTCTCCGCCGCGAACCAGTTGCCGGTGCGCCCGTAGCCGGTGATCACCTCGTCGAGCATCAGGAGCACATCGTATTTGCGGCAGATGCGCTGCACCTCCGGCCAGTAGCTCGCCGGCGGTATTTTTACCCCACCCGCCCCCATCACCGGCTCGCCGATAAAGGCGGCGACCTTGTCCGCTCCGGCTTCCAGGATGGCGTCCTCGACAGCCTTGGCCGCCCGCAGGCCGAAATCACGGTCGCTCTCGCCGGGCAGCGCCAGTTCGAAGGCATAGGGCATCATCACATGCACGATGTTGGGCACCGCGCCGCCGAGTTGCCCGTGCATCAGATCCATGCCGCCGAGCGACGTGCCGGCGATGGTCGAGCCGTGATAGGCGTTCTTGCGCGAAATGATGCGGTTCTTCTCGGGCTTGCCTTCCAGCGCCCAATAGTGGCGCACCAGCCGGAGCGCCGTGTCGTTGGATTCCGATCCTGACGAGCCGAAGAACACCTGGTTGACGCCTTTTGGCGCGAGTTCGGCGATCTTTTTTGCGAGCAGGATCGGCGTCGGCGTCGAGCAGCGGAAGAAGGCGTTGTAGTAGGGCAACTCCTTCATCTGCTTGTAGGCGGCCTCAGCCAGTTCGTCGCGGCCGTAGCCGACATTGACGCACCACAGGCCGGCCATGCCGTCCAATATCGCGTTGCCTTCGGAATCGTAGATGAACGGCCCGTCGGCCCGCACGATCATGCGGCTGCCGGCGGCGCGCAGTTCCTTGTGGTCGGTGAACGGATGCAGATGGTGCGCGGCGTCGATCTGCTGCAACTGCTTCAGCGAATAGTTCTGATAAGTCATCGGTTTGCCCTCTTGTCTTCATTCAATCCGGCGGGAGCCGGGACGAATTCAGCGACGCGAGGCGGGCGGCGAATAGCCGATGCGGGCGCAGAGACGCAGCAACTCGGCATGCACCGTGCGCGACGACGGCGTCACGGCAATGTTCGGCGCTGCGGATCTGGCCCTGACCATGCGGCGACACTAGACGAGATAGCGCATAGCCTTCAAGTCAGGCCGTCGCACGCCGTCTTGCAATCGCTGCGAGGATGCCCGCCGCCAGGGCGCCGCACAGCAAGGCCAGCGCCAGCGGCAGGCCCTGCATGCCGATCAGGTCCATGACCGTGCCGGTGAGCGGCGGTCCGGCGATGCCGCCGGTGCCCCAGGCGAGCGCGAAAGCCGCGTTGCCGGTCATCAGCATGGAGCCGGAGAATTTCTCGCCGAGCTGGATCAGGCTCATTGTGTAGATGCCGAAAGCGACGGCGCCCCAGACGAAGGCCACCGGCCAGATCAGCAATGTGGGGAGCAGCACCGGCAGCAGCGCGCAGCCGACACCGGCAAAGACGGCGCAGAACAGCATGACGCGCGTCGCGCCAAGCCGCTCGGCCAGCGCGCCGAGCGGGATCTGCAAGGCGACATTGCCGGCGATGAAAACGGTCAGCAGCGTGGCGATCCGCTGTTCGGAACTGCCGTGAGCCTCGCCATAGACCGAAAACAGCGCCAGTAGCCCCTGCTCGAACGCCGCTGCGGTGAACACCGCGAAGATCAGCAGCGGCGCGACCAGGACGAAGCCGGCGACCGAGGTGGGCTGTTTCTCGTCCTGCATCTCGGGCATGCGCGGCAGCACGGCTATGAGGATCGCACCGCATAGCGCGAAGGCGGCAACGCCGACGAGGAACGGCGGCCAGCCCTCGGTGCCGACCAGCGCCAGCGTCAGCGGACCGATGGCAAAACCCGCCGACACGATCGAGGCGTAGATGCCCATCAGCCGGCCGCGTTTCGCGGGAGGCGCCATGGCAATCATCCACGTCTCGCTGATGACGTAGAGCGGGTTGGCGGCGAAGCCGAGCAGGAAGCGCAGGGGAAACCACGCCCAGACGTCCTGCCACGCAGCGATGGCCACAAGCAGCAGGGCGGCGGACGCCGCGCAGGCAAGCGCCAGCCGGCCCGAGCCGAATTGCCGCGACATGGCCGGGATGACGAATGAGGAAACGATGAAGCCGAGCGGCGTCATCGCCGCCGAGACGCCGATCAGCGCCGGCGATATGCCCTGCCGCTGCAGGATGAAGCTGAGCAGCGGATAGGAGAGCCCCTGGCTGATCGCGAACACCGCCACCGTCGCGATGATGCCGGCGATGGCAGCGACGTCGGATGTTTCGGTCGTTGGCGGATTTTCTGCCGTCATGAATCGGGCTGGCGTTCCGGTGAGTTGGAAGGCGTCTCCTTGCCATGCCTGCCAGACAAACGCACTGCGGCAGGCGGTCGATTTTCGCTCCGCCAGGCGCCGACTTCACCCGTTCGACGAGGGGTGGTGGATCAAACTGCCCGGAACCGAGAGGGCCAGGCTGTTTTGGCCGGCTTCGGCGACGGACGCGCAACGCTGCTCGCAGACAGCACGGATCGGTGCCAAAGGGCGGAAAAATCCGCGCCGGCCATCGATCTTTGGCTTTTCAGGTTTGGGGGTGACGCATCAGGACGTGTCGCGGCGCCTCGGCGGCTCCAGCGCGTAGAACGCCATGGCATTGGCGTGCGCCAGAATCTCGTCGACCTCGCGGATGTTCTTGCGTTTCGGAACATCCGGATCGAAACGCGGCAATCTTCCGCCGGGCGGA